>JBBRCO010000010.1:0-49076 GCA_038204755.1 Verrucomicrobiales bacterium | reverse complement strand
CCTCGAGGTGTTCGAGAAACGGCTTTTCATGGTCGGGGTGAGCTTTTTCCCGAAGTTGGATGACTTTTTGCAGCAAATACATGCGAGGGGGCGCATTCAACGCGCGCACGTTAAGAACCGCAAGGGCAGATGTTTTTCGTTGGAAATTCCGGCATTGCGGCAAACCCGCTGCTGTTCCAACCTGCGGCGTCGCCCGCACCTTGGAAAATTCCCCATGTTTGACCACGAAACGCTGATTCTCGATTTCCCCATCCTCGATCAAACGATCCAAGGCCGGCCCCTCGTGTATCTGGACAACGCCGCCACCACCCAGAAGCCGATGGCCGTGCTCTTCGCCTCCCGTCACTACTACGAGGCGATCAACTCGAACATCCACCGCGGCACCCACCACCTCGCCCGCCTCGCCACCGAGGCATTCGAAAATGCCCGCCAGACGGTCGCCACCTACCTGAACGCGGCCACTCCCGACGAGGTCGTCTTCACCTCCGGCACCACCGACGGCATCAACCTCGTCGCTAACGTGCTCGGTCTATCCGGTCGCATCGGAAAAGGCGACGAAATCCTCATTTCCACCCTCGAACACCACTCGAACATCGTCCCGTGGCAGATGCTCTGCGAACGCACCGGCGCGACACTCAAGGTCATTCCCTGCCACGAAGATGGCACACTCGATCAGGAAAGTTTCCTCTCACTCCTCAGCGAGCGCACGAAAATCCTCTCGCTCACCTGGATTTCCAACTGCTTCGGCACCGTCAATCCAGTCCAGGAAATGACCGTTGCCGCGAAAAAGGCCGGCGCGCTCGTCATGATCGACGCCGCGCAGGTCACCGCCCACCAGCACATCGACGTGCAGGCGCTCGGCATCGATTTCCTCGCCTTTTCCGGCCATAAAGTTTACGCCCCCACCGGCATCGGCGTCCTTTGGGGCCGTGCCGATCTCCTCAACTCCCTCCCGCCCTGGCGCGGCGGCGGCGAGATGATCAAGGAGGTGACGTTTGAAAAAACCACCTACAACGAGCTCCCCTTCAAATACGAAGCCGGCACTCCTAACATCGAGGGGGCCATCTGCCTCGCCGCCGCGCTGGAATACGTGAACGGCATCGGCCTGCAAGCCATCCACAAGCACGAGGAAAAACTCATCCTATCTGCCGCCGATGCGCTCTCCTCCATTCCCGGCATCCGTTTCTTCGGCCCGGACGATCGGGCGGGCGCGCTCTCTTTCAACGTTGAGGGCGTCCACCACTACGACCTCGGCACCCTGATCGACCAGATGGGCGTCGCCGTCCGCACCGGCCACCATTGCTGCCAGCCGCTGATGGCCCGTTTCGGCATTACCGGGACCGTGCGCGCCTCCTTCGCTTTATATAATAGGCAGGAAGACGTCGAAGCCCTCGCGGAAACCACGGCGAAGGCCGTGAAAATGCTCCGCTAACCAAAATCTCATGAACATCGTTCTCGGCATCTCAGGATCCATCGCCGCCTACAAGGCTGCGGACCTCGCTTCCCAACTCGTGAAATTGGGCCACGAAGTGCAAGTCGTCATGACGCACTCCGCCACCGAGTTCATCACCCCGCTCACCCTGCAAGCGCTCACCCGCCAGCCGGTGCTCGTCTCGCTGGAGGATGAAAAGCAATCCTGGAAACCCGGCCACATCGACCTCGCCGACCGCGCCGGCCTCCTGCTCGTCGCCCCCGCCACCGCCAACGTCATCGGGAATTTCGCCAACGGCCTTGCGCCCGATCCGCTCACGTCCATCTACCTCGCCCTCCCGCGCACCACCCCCGTCCTCATCGCCCCGGCCATGAACGGGAAAATGTGGCTCCACCCCGCCACCCAGCGCAACATCGCCCAACTCACCGCCGACGGCTGCCACTTCATCGGCCCCGCCGAAGGTGACCTCGCCTGCGGCTACGAAGGCATCGGCCGCCTCGCCCCGGTGGAGGAGATCCTGGCGAAAATTGCGACGATCGCCTAACTGGACTGCGGAATTTATTCCGCCAGCCAATGAGCCGCGAAAGAAAATCGCCGATACATCCCAACTTTCACTCTCCATTGAGCACCCGGCGACGCACACAAGTCCCACTGGCGAAATAAATTTCGCGGTCCGTCCGACAGAGTCCCACCAAGCGGAATCACGCCAAGCTCCTAACCTCCTGTCGGGAATCGCCTGTCTTCTCGGTTTGTAGCCCCAACTTCAGGTCAATATTGGTAATGATCAGGATGGAAACGTCGGTGTATGTCTTGATCCCCCCCGGGATGAAGAGTGGCACGTTCTGATCGAATCCCGAGCAGCGTTGGGCGTCAGGTGGTCTTCCGCAATCACCCACCTCCACCTCCGGAATGGCGGAGTAGTGGACATGCCAGGAGGCAAATCGTAATCTCTTGTTTTATCCATCGCCAACCCGCGCGTGAACTGATAGCTCCATGCACCCAGACAGCCACTCCATCCGAAAAATCCATGACCCCGCACCAAAGCCACAATCCGCTCACATCCTGCGCAGTAATTCTCCGTTCCCTCACACCTTGCCAAGGCTAACCCGAATCGCAAATCGTCGCACCGATACCAATCCACTATTCGGCACACATAAAGACACTGATGCATGGGCGGCTCTGACACATTGCCCGCAGATCGTGCGATATCGCGACCTGGATCCAAATATTATGAAAACACTCCTGCTGACTTTTCTTGCGGTCATCACCACTCCTACCAAAGTGTGGTCTGGCACCGCTACCAAGGAATTGATCGACAAGGCAAACACCGAGGCCGTGCGCATGACTGGTGAGAAAACAGGTCCATTTCTAATTGATCCAAGACCGAATGCTCGAATCGCGCTAGGTCTGTTGGACCGTGATCTGGTTTTCAAGAGGCCCCTGCACCGCTCAGTTGACGCGCCGTTGGTATTTCATGCGGCGGACGGAACCAAGCCGCAGGTCAGGTTTTTCGGCACGCGTCGTAAGGCGTCGGGTAGTTATGGTGGGGTGGTGAGTGTGCTGTCATATCAAGCAAGAAGCCATGCGCTCCAAATTGCGAGCGATGGTGACGATTCTGCGGTTTTCTATCTAGCGGAGAACCCTGTGAATTTCAGCGAGGCGTGTGGGAAGCTTCGCGAATGGAGATCTAAAAAACTCGCAGGCTCCTATGGATCCGCGCAAGATCCGAACTTGCATGAAAAGGACGATGTCAGGATACCAGTGCTAAAATTGGCAAACACCACGGACTTTGTTCCTCTTCTGAACAGCGCCCGCTATTTCGGGAGAGGGGGGGATCCGTGGCAACTCTACAAGGCGGAACAGCGCTTGAATTTCGAACTAACCGAAAAAGGCGTGAAATTGCGTGTCGAAGTGGAGATAGGTGTGGAGCCCTTCGGCGAACCACCGCCACCGCCGCCGATGGTTCCGCGGTTTTTCCACTATGATCGTCCGTTCTTCGTATTCCTCTGGCGGAATGGAGCAGAGTGGCCCTACTTCGGTGCGTGGATCGCGAATGATACTCCGATGGAGGAGTTCAAAGAGAAGTGATGGCCATAGACCGGCTAGTCATGATTAACAACGAGCCGAATAATTAAGCGCAGACCGACCGGTATGAACTCTACAGCACCAATCACAAGACGTCTCAACATCCCGGCGGAAGACTAAAACGTCCCCGAAACGACCTTCAGCTAATCAGCAACAACCTCACCGGATCACCAGCCAGCGTCTCCGGCGCGCGGTGGATACACGGCGGGACGGGGCTGCCGGGCCACTCAGTGGCGATGCGCCAGAGATTTCCGCTGCCAAACGAATAGGGAACAGCGTGAGGCAGCGGCTCGTAGTGCAGGTCGTAACAATTATCCGCGAGGAAATCGCAGAAGGTCTCGTCATCCGATCCGCCGTGGAGGCGGAGCAGCTCGGCGCGGATTTCGGGGATGTCCACGCGCCGCCGGATGTCTTCGTTGGCCACGCCTTCGCTGGGGAGACCATGATAGGTGCAGAGCCAGGTGTCGGTTTCTTCGGTCGCGCTATCGGCGTGGAAGGAGAAGACGTCGGTGGCGATCGGGCCATCGGTTTCGTCGCGGGGGTAGCGATGGATGCAGTTGATCTCGGGTTCGAGGTCTTGCGCGCGCAGCAGGCGCTGGTCTTCCAACATCACCTCCGCGGCCACCCGTCCGGCCTCGCTGAACGGCAGGCTGCGGAGCAATTCCTCATCGAGCGGGACAATGCCATCGCCCGATCCCAGGAGTTTCACCACTTCGGCGAAATCGCCCGGCAGCACGCGCGGCCAGCAGAGCGCATTCACGCCATCGGCGAAGGGCGTGGCGAGCAGTTCGTGGAAACTGCCGACCACCCGGATGCGGGAGGGGGCGGGAGGTTTTTCAGGCAAAGTCATGTGACGTGAGGAGAGCACCGGTGGATGAGGAAAAGGAAGGGATTTTTCCTGTTGGGAACTACAGACATTGCGGCCATCAAGGAGCTCCTGGCGAAATAGATTTCGCGGTCCGTTAAGTCTCCGCCGCCTGCCTTGTGATTTCCTGATAGGCCGTCCGCACCTGGCCTTTTTCCCATTTTCCTTCGATGCTGATGGAGCCCTGATAGCCCGCCTCCCGCAGGACGTGGAAATAGGGGCGGAAGTCGTCGCCGGAAACGCCGGGCACGGTGCGGCCGGATTTTTCGGCAATTTCGACATGCACCACCACGTCCATCGCTGCTTTCAGATCGGCGGGGGTATCGCCCATGCAGGCCATGTGATAGAGATCGGCCAGCATGCGGACGTTCGGATGCCCGGCGGCGCGGATGAGGGCTGCGCCTTCGCCAAGGTGGTTGATGTAGTTGCACTCCTTTTCCTGAAGTTGCTCGACAGTGACGGTGATGCCCTGCGCTGCGGCGGGCGGGCCAAGTTTCTTGAGCAGGGAAACGAACTGCTCGTCCGCCTTTTCCTTCGGCCAGCCATCCGGAAGGTTGCGTGCGCCAGCGCTGCCGAAAACGATGATTTTTCCGCCCGCCTGTTTCATCCGCCGGAAGGCCGTTTCCGCCCAGACGAGGATCAGGTCGTGGTTCGCTTCCGGCCCCACGCTGTGCAGGTGCTTTGGCCGGATGAAGCCGTTGCAGGCCAGGATCGGCAGTGGCGAGGCGGCGAGTTTTTCGAGATTTTTCGCGAATACTTCGTCCGGTTGGTCAGGAATGAGAAATCCGCCGACGCTCGCGGTCAGAAATTCCGCTCCCTCTGCTTTCAGATCGGCCGCTTTTTCCAGGGAGGCGGCGATGCCCATGGATTTGAAGAGCTTCGCCTCTTCCGGCAGAGGCCTGGCCGAGAGGCGGGGGAGGAAAGCCGCGGCGGCGAGGGTGAGCGATGCGTTTTGCAGGAAGATCCGGCGGCTGGTGGGACAAGGGAGGTTTGTCATGGGTTTTGGCGACCCGGATTTACACCACAAGTCCGGCGGGTCTATCTTCCAAATCAATCTCCCAGAAAAACAAACTCCTCCGCCACCCGGTTCAGCGAGCGGCGGGCGGTGGGCATCGCCTCGGCGAGCGAGCCGAAAAGCTGGCGCGACGCGGTCCCCCGACCGTCTTTACAATCGGCCGCACCTTTGAAGGCCTGCTGGGCGAATGATTCGTAAAACCCAAGATCCGGACCGCCGCGCTTTTCGCAGCGGGCTTTCAGAAACCCGGGATAGAGCCCGGTCAGCACGAGGAACTGGTTTCCCGCTGCCACCTGCAGATGGAAGCGCATCCGCCCCTTCGCCGAGGAAATGATCGAAATGAAATCCGCCGCATGGGTAAAGCCGCGGGCGATGTCCTGCAGCGGGTCCGCCGGATCTGCCGAAATACTGCGGGTCATCACCCCGGCGACGTAGTCCGCCAGATCTGCATCGCTGAGGTCCGCCTGCATGAACGAGTGGCGGACCAGCACGTAAAAGTAGAAATGCGGGGAAACCTGGATAGCGGCGGGGGAGTCCAACAGACCGCGGAAGACCTCCTTCAGATCGAGGATCTCCCGTTGGGCTTCCTGGTCGATCCAGAGTTTTTCGAGATGCAGGCGCTGTTCGCTGGGCGCGAGCACCGAAGCGACGAATTCAAAATCCGCACCGGTGAACCGACTGCGGCTTGATGGGATCCAGTGCCCTAGCATGGTTGCTTTACTAGCAAACAGCGGGCCGAAGTGAAAAGAAAAATCTTAATTTACCTTAATGACTCGCTGGCGATTCCTTATTCTAAAAGGATTTTCCAGGCTTGCGTTACGCGATTTCGTAGGGGGAAATGTTTACCGCCAACTCGCAAACCGGGGGATTTTCGTCGAAATCCGCCGGAAATGGGCGAAGCGCTGGGAGTCGCGGTTTTCCCGGATTGGGTGGTAAAAGTGCCGGGAAAATTAGAAATTTTTAGTAAGGGAATCTGTAATACCTGCTCCTCGTTCCTCAGAATTCCAGAGTTTTCCCCGAAAAGGCGCGAGGCAGTTAAGTCTTGTTTCGACTCTTCCGGGCAAGTATGCCGCCGCTGCCCCAAAGGGACTAAACACGATGAACATGACCCGGAACCTGAAATCCGTGGCCCTGGCAATCGCCGGCGTCATCCTTATTCCCAGTTGCGCGACAACTGGGAATGCAACCTCAAACCATCGAAACAATCCGGATGATCCGCAATACGCGGTGAAGTCCATCCAACATGGCAAAGCCTCCTGGTATTCCGTGCGAACCAATTTTGGTACCCGCACCGCCAGTGGTGAACGCCTCTCGAACCACGCCTTCACCGCAGCTCACAAGACCCTTCCCATGGGAACGAAAGTGCGCGTGATCAATGAGGCAAACGGCAAATCCGAAGTGGTGACCATCACCGATCGCGGACCCTACGTGAAGGGACGCATCATTGATGTCACCATCGGCTCCGCCGAACGGCTCGGCTTCGCCCGTCGTGGCGTGGCCCCTGTGAGAATCGAAGTGCTCGGTAAAATCGCAGTGGAATAACGCTGGCCCGTTCCATCCAACTACTACTGAAAACCCCGTGTCTCTCCGTGAGGCGCGGGGTTTTCATTTGGAAAGCCGTTTCTCCACATCGTCGATCACGGCCCGTGAAGTCAGCATCAACGGGTGCATGATCACCGGGAATTCCATATTGTCCGCGCGGTCCCAGATGGAGCTGCTGGGCGGCAGGATGATCAGGTCCATCGGCGTGCGGTAGGAGGCGATGGGGATTTTTCCGAGGCGGTCTTCCGTGTTTTTCAGATTTGTCAGAAACGGGCTGCCCGGGCGCATGTCCGCCGCGCCCTTCGTCGGATAGAGCCAGGCGGCGGTCGTGCCGTGGTGAGGCGAGGAAATGGTGATGAAATTCCGGCAGCGTTCCGCGCCGCCGAGTTCCTGAAGATACTGGCGGCAGGCGATCCCGCCCATGCTGAAGGCGACGATGTTGACCGGTTCGTTCGGGCCGAATTTCGTGTCGATCTCCTGCTTGAGATTCCGCGCCACAAGATCCAATCCGCCCCGGCCATCGAGCGGCGTCACCCTTGGCACGAAGCAATCGAAGCCCTTCTCCTCCAGGTGCTTTTTCATCGTCCTGTAGGTGTCGCCCGTTTCCAGAAATCCGTGGACCAGCACCACCCGCGGCACGGCGGGACGCTTGGTGACCGGCGGGCTCGTGGCACACGATGGACCAGTTACAAACAGCGCGGCGAGGAAATGGAGCAGTTTCGTTTTCATACGATGAGAAATCCTAACCGGGAGGCCATTCCATCTGGCGCCCGCCTAGCAGATGGACATGCAGATGCGGCACTGCCTCGCCGCCGTCCGGGCCATTGTTGATCACCAGCCGGAATCCGGAATCCGCCACGCCTTCGCTGCGGGCCACTTTTCCCGCCGTGAGTAGCAGATGGCCCAGCAATCCTTCATCGTCGTCCGCCGCCAGCGCCACCCGCGGGATCGGCTTGCGCGGGATGATCAGAATGTGCAGCGGTGCCTGCGGCGAAATATCGCGGAACGCCACGCAGCGGTCGTCTTCGTAAACGAGGCTCGCCGGGATTTCCCTATCACAGATTTTTTCGAACAACGTCTTCTCGCTCATGCCCGCAGAGGATGGCTGCAAGGGCCTCACTTGCAAGCCTGTTGGGATGTAGCGGCGATCACCGGTCGCCGCGCATTCATTCATTTCACTCGCGGCGACCGATGATCGCCGCTACATTTCCCACCATGGACTACGCGCACATCACCTGCCCGACTTGTTTCGAAATCTTTGAAGTTGTCGTCCCCCCGCCGGAGGAGATGCCGACGGAAGTGGACTACGATTGTGAAATCTGCTGCCGCCCGATGATGATCGTTTTCACGGATCAGGAAAGTTACGCGAAGGGGCTGGCGGATTGATGCGGTCAGACGCTGCCTCCCCGTGATGGAGTGTTCGCTCTTCGTGCGTAGCTCAACGCTCAAGGGTTGAACTGCGAACGAAGACAGCCCGTTTCAGAACGGACCTTCACCATAAATTACAAGATCTGATGCGTGGCAGGATCACCTCTCCGCAGGCCTTCCCGCGCCCGGCCCCACGCTGGAACCACCATTCCGGAAGGCACGGAATTCATCGCAGCCTGGTTCCATGCCCGCCGCAGCGCCGCTCTCGGCCGCCGCTCCGCGAAACCGAAAGAGACCACTCCGCCAGGGAATCCGATCATCTGATAGGAGCACGCCGGTTCTTCCGTTTACGGAGTGCGGATGATGGATCGATTGTTTTTTGGAGAGGGCCGCAGGGCACGTTGAGATTGTTTTCGATTTTCCTAGGTCCCAGTGGGACCGTCGGAAATTAGACCTGCCGGGGCGACAGTGTTTTGTCGAAAAACGGCTTGATTACGTGCCATTCGGAGGCCTTCCAAAATTGCGGTGAGCGTATCAGCGCAGTTTCTCAAACACAAAGCATTGGCTGGAACCACCGATGGTCGGCACAAACCAATTCATTCCAGTCTCAACGGTGTTCAACGTGAAGACCAGATTGCCTATCGCATCGAGACTGGCGATTTTTCGAGTCGAGATCTTTTGATCGATATTGGTGAAAAAGAATTTGTTTTCGTGACCATAGCTGGAGACCCCAAAATCAAGTTTTCCTGCGGAGTATTTGTAGCCATTACCTGCGATCAGGATTTGATAATTTCGGCGGTGCGCTCCTACGTATGAGACCGCTTCGATGCCGGACTCGCTGCGTCGCAACTCAATGTGGGTGGGCGTATCGCTCGTCAGTGGATAATCGATTTGGAGCACGTCATTCAAACTGGCACCTGGCGGAGTGGATTGATTTTTGAATACACCGAGAAACCGATTTTCACCTGAAGCATGGGCAATAGCTTTAGGGGCAGACGAATCCGGGAGCATGCAGGATGTGAGAAACACCATGAATAAGCAGAGCACGGACCATTCAAGCTTGGCAGGGAATTCTGTTATCTTCATCGCAATTGAAAGTGGCATCGGAATGCAGATCCTGTAGCTCAATCCCGCCGCGTAAGTTCGACAAACACGTCTTCTAACGTCGCTACATGTCGGAAGAGCGAACGCAGCGGCCAGCCGTGCTGGGAGGCGAGCTGGGCGATGCGTTCGCGGGAGTCGGTGCTGGAATCGACCCAGACGGTGTAGCGCGTCCAGGTTCCGTCGAGCTGTTCCGGGGTGACTTTTTTCACATGGGGGAGGCGGTTGAGGGCGGCGGCGACGACTTCGGGGTCGGCACTGACTTCCACTTGGATGCGGCCGGCGGCGCGCATCTGGCCGACGAGGTTGGCCGGGGTGTCGGCGGCCTTGATCTGGCCGCCATCAATGATGATGACGCGGTTGCAGGTCATTTCCACTTCGGGGAGGATGTGGGTGGAAATGAGGACGGTGTGGGATTGGCCGAGCTGGCGGATGAGCTCGCGGATTTGTCGGATCTGGTTGGGATCGAGGCCGTTGGTGGGCTCGTCGAGGATGAGGAGCTCGGGATCGTGTACGAGTGCATCGGCGAGGCCGACGCGCTGGCGGTAGCCTTTGGAGAGGGTGCGGATCATTTTGCGGCGGACGTTGCCGAGGCCACAGGTATCGATGACCTCGCCGACGCGGCGGCGGGTGTCGCCGCCGGAGAGGCCCTTGAGCTGGGCGCGGAATTTCAGATACTCACGGACGCGCATGTCGTCGTAAAGCGGGACGTTTTCCGGCATGTAGCCGATTTTCCGGCGGGCTTCGATGGATTGGCGGAAGATGTCGAAGCCGGCGATGCTGGCAGATCCCGCGGTGGGCGGGAGGTAGCCGGTGAGCATGCGCAGGGTGGTGGTTTTGCCGGCGCCGTTGGGTCCGAGAAAGCCGACGATCTCACCGCGTGCTACAGAAAATGAGATACCACGGACGGCTTCGTGGCGGGCGTAGCGCTTGGTGAGTTGGTTGACTTCGATCATGATTCTCCGGGCCTTTGACGATGAGTGAAATTCCCGCTTGTACGGTTGACGCGGCGGGGTGTGCCCTTTAATGAATCGCCGTGCGTGGCGGGCCAAGCGGGAAATTCGCAGGCTCGCTTCATAATTTCACCCACTTCTCATGAACTCCTCGGTTTCGGTGCGACAGAACGCAGATTTGCTGGAAGCTAAATACGCGCAATGGTGTGAGAATCCCCAATCCGTGGAATCAACGTGGGCGGCGTTTTTCGAGGGATTCGAGCTGGGTTCCGCCCAACTGAAACGCAAGGAGGAGGCTGCTGCTGCTGCGGCTCCATCAGCATCTCCGTCGGCGGATAGTGATACGGCTTTCTACGGCCGGGTGACGAGCCTGATTTACAACTACCGCACGCTCGGTCACACACAGGCGCACATCAATCCGCTGGAGCCGGATCCGCAGCGCAACCCGCGCTTGAATCTCGAACAGTTCGGCCTCAATCCATCTGATCTGGACCGCGAGGTTCACAATTCGTTTTTCCGCCACGGCGACAAGATGAAGCTTCGCGATATGGTGGTCGGACTGGAAGCGACCTACTCGGGGAAAATCGGCTTCGAGTTCATGCACATCAACAACACGACCGTCCGCCACTGGGTGCGCGAGCGGATCGAGATGCACGCGCTGCGCATGGAGGAGACTCCGGCGAAGAAGCTGAACTCGCTCTGCTGGGTGCTGGAGGCGGAGGCGTTTGAAAATTTCCTCGGCAAGCGCTTCCTCGGTGAGAAGCGTTTCTCGAACGAGGGCGGCGAGGGCGCGATGATCATCCTCAACGCCATCCTCGAAGCCTGCCCGGCGCACGGCGTGAAGGAAATCGAAATGGGCATGTCCCACCGCGGGCGTCTGAACATCCTCGCGAATTTCGTTAGAAAATCCCTCACCACGCTGCTTTACGAATTCACACCGAACTACGAGCCGGGCCTCGTCGCCGGTGATGGCGATGTAAAATACCACCTCGGCTACGAAAGCATCCGTGATCTAACTGACGGAAAAGTCCGCGTCAGCCTTGCCGCCAATCCGAGCCATCTGGAAGCCGTCAACTCGATCGTCCAAGGCAAGGCCCGCGCCCGCCAACGCGTGCTCAACGAAAACTCCGGCGGTGAGATTGACCGCGGCGTCGTTTTGCCGATCCTCCTGCATGGAGACGCCGCGTTCGCCGGCCAAGGCTCCGTCGCCGAAGTTCTCAATCTCTCGCAGCTCAAGGGCTACCGCACCGGGGGCACCATCCATCTCATCATCAATAACCAGATCGGTTTCACCACCTCGCCTGCGGACGCGCGCTCGTCCGACTACGCGACGGACGTGGCAAAAATGGTAGAGGCACCGATTCTTCATGTGAATGGCGAGGAGCCGATGGAACTCTATTGGGCCTCCATTTTCGCTCTCGAATTCCGCCAGCGCTTCGAACGGGACATCGTGCTCGATATGTATTGCTACCGCCGCCAGGGCCATAACGAGGCGGATCAGGCGGCTTTCACCCAGCCGATCATCGCGAAGAAAATCGCCGAGCGCGAGCCGTTTGGAAAAATCTACAAGCGCCAACTCACCATCGAGGGTATCATTTCCCAAGCCGATGCCGATGCCCTCGACCAGGCGATCTGGGACAAGCTCGAGCAGGGCTATCAGAAAATGCTCCAGCTTCAGGAAGCCGGCGACCGCACCGCCTTCAGTGGATCGACCGGCGTCGTCCAGCCGCCGTATTCCCACGCACCCGTGCCGACCGGCATCAATCAGGAGCAACTCCAGAAGATCGGCAAGGTTCTGACGACCGTCCCCGAAGGATTCCACCTCAACCCGACGCTGGAAAAACGCTTCATCCCGCGCCGTGTCGAGTCCCTCGCCAACGGCGGACCGATCGACTGGGCGTTCGCCGAGTCACTTGCATTCGGCTCGCTTCTGTTGGAAGGCACGCCCGTCCGTCTATCAGGCCAGGACTGCCGCCGCGGCACCTTCTCGCAGCGCCACGCCGTTTTCTACGATTACGAAAACCGCGAGCGCTACATTCCGCTAGAACATCTCGATCCAACTCAGGCGAAGTTTTGCGTTCACAACTCCTTCCTCTCCGAGTTTGCGGTGTTAGGCTTCGACTACGGCTACTCGCTTTCCTACCGCAGCATGCTCACCCTTTGGGAAGCGCAGTTCGGTGATTTCTCCAACGGCGCTCAAGTCATCATCGACCAGTTCATCTCCTCCGCCGAGTCCAAGTGGCAGACGCCGAGCGACCTTGTCATGCTGCTGCCTCACGGCTACGAGGGCATGGGCCCCGAGCACTCCAGCGCCCGCCTCGAGCGTTTCCTCCAGCTCTGCGCCGAGAAAAACATGATTGTCGGAAACTTCTCCACGCCCGCGCAATACTTCCACGCGCTGCGCCGCCAGAAGCACCGGGATTTCAGCAAGCCGCTCATCCTGATGACGCCGAAGAGCCTGCTCGGCCGCCCGGAAGCCGTCTCCCAGTCCTACGATTTCCTCGAAGGCACCTGCTTCCAGGAAATCCTGCCGGACACCAAGATTTTCAACAATCCCGCCGATGTGGAGCGCGTCATCTTCTGCAGCGGCAAGGTCTATTACGATCTCATGGCCCATCGTCAGGAAAAAAGCATCGAAAATGCCGCCATCATCCGCATCGAGCAGCTCTATCCCTTCCACCGCGAAATGGTCGGGGCCATCGTCAGCCAGTATCACAATGCCTCCCATTTCGTGTGGTGCCAGGAAGAGCCGCTCAACATGGGTGCCTGGTCCTACATTTTCCCACGCCTTGAGCGCGCCGTCGGCTCGAAGATTCGCTACGCCGGCCGCGGCACCGCCTCCAGCCCGGCCGCCGGTTCCAAGGCGATTCACTATCGCGAACAGAAGGCGCTCCTCACCCAGGCTTTTGAAGTCTGATTTTTCCCTAACTTTCCATCAACCCGCTATCCTCCATGTCACTCGACGTCAAAGTTCCCGCCTCCGGTGAGTCCATCACCTCCGCCAATGTCGCCCGCTGGCACAAGAAAAGCGGCGATCCCGTCGTCAAAGGCGAAATCCTCGTCACTCTCGAAACCGACAAGGTTTCTAACGAACTCGAAGCCGCCACGGATGGCACGCTCGAAATCCTCATCGGCGAGGGCGAGGAAGTGGCCATCGGCACCGTCATCGCCCGCATCACTGGTGAAGTCGCCACTGCTGCCGCCGCCGCTCCGGACGTGCAGGTTCCCGTGGCCGCACCGGGCCCTGTTACCGGCGCGTTGATCGAGCTGAAGGTTCCCGCTTCCGGGGAGTCCATCACCTCCGCCAACGTCGCGAAGTGGCGCAGGAACACCGGCGAGTTTATCACTCAGGGCGAAGTTCTCGTGACTCTCGAAACCGACAAGGTTTCCAACGAACTCGAAGCACCCGCCTCCGGTCGTTTGAAAATCATCACCCCGGAAGGGGATGAAGTTGCGATCGGGGCCATCATCGCCACCATCGATTCCAGCGTCACCGCAGACGCCGCCGCGCCTGCCGCGCCTGCCGCGCCCGCGCCCGCCACATTTGCGGAAACCGCGCCTGTCGCCACCGCTCCTCATTCGACGCCCGTCGCGGCCCCTGCTCCGGCAGCACCCGCGCCCGCCGCTGCTCCAGCCGCACCCGCGAAACCCGATTTCTCCACTCCCACCGCCCCGGTCGAGCGCGTATCCACGGAAGTCGTTAGCGACGGCCGCACCTCCCGCAAGAAGATGAGCATGCTGCGCCGCAAGATCGCGACGCACCTCGTCAACGCCCAACAGACAGCCGCCATTCTAACGACCTTCAACGAGGTTGACATGACCGCCGTCATGGATCTGCGCAAGTCGGTCCAGGACGAGTTTATGAAAAAGCACGGCGTGAAACTCGGCTTCATGTCGTTTTTCATCAAGGCCGTCACCCAGGCGCTCAAGGACGTGCCATCGATCAACGGTCGCATCGACGGCACCGACGTCATCGAAAACCATTTCTACGACATCGGCGTCGCCATCGGCAGTGAAAAGGGTCTCGTCGTCCCGGTCCTGCGTGATACCGACAAAAAATCCTTCGCCCAGATCGAAAAGGACATCCTCGACTATGCGAAGAAAGCCAATGCCGGCAAGATCACCATCGAGGATCTATCCGGCGGCGTTTTCACCATCTCCAATGGCGGCACCTACGGCTCGCTCCTCAGCACGCCCATCCTCAACCCGCCCCAGAGCGGCATCCTCGGCATGCACACCATCCAGCAGCGCCCGGTCGCCCTCAACGGCCAGGTCGTCATCCGCCCGATGATGTATCTCGCCCTCAGCTACGACCACCGCCTCGTCGATGGCAAGGAAGCCGTCACCTTTCTGATCCGCATCAAGGACTGCCTCGAATCCCCAGCACGCCTTCTGTTGGAAATGTGAAGCGACGTGATACAGACATTCCTGTCTGTTCTTTCACAACCCACAGCCTCTCGACGTGATACAGACATTCCTGTCTGTTCTTTCACAAGCCACAGCCTCTCGACGTGATACAGACATTCCTGTCTGTTCTTTCACAAGCCACAGCCTCACAAAGAACAGACAGGAATGTCTGTATCACGCCCGGCTGCTTTTCACACAGCTCACATAAACCCAGGCGATCATCAACGCTTGCAATGGCAATCTGACCCACAAGATCCACTCGGGAATGACCTTTCCGTTCAGCGGCACGTGATGGGTGAGCATGTAAACATTCGCCGGCAAGACTGCTAACAAAAGCGCGATCAACCCCCATCCCGCCCACCTCCGCCACTTGGGAAAACAGATCCCGATGCCGCCCGCCATCTCCGCCACGCCACTTGCGTAAATGAGTGCCAGGTGCCACGGCAGATAATCCGGCATCATCGGCAGATAGGTTTCCGGGGAAATGAAATGATTCGCTCCGGCCACCGTGAAAAAGACCGCCAGAATGCCGATGGAAATTTTTTGAAGCATGCGGATCCATTCTCACCCGGATTTCGGAAATCGCAAAAGAGGTTTCCACGGCGGACGCTGGCCACGGATAAACATCGCCTCTCAATGGAAATCATGCGAGGCCACCGCGTGATCCGCCTCGGCTCCGCCCAGTGGCGAGATGCCCGTCACAAACACAGTCGGCTTGTCTCCCTGCGAGCGCTGCAAGCGCCCGGTGGCTAGCAGAAACGGTTCAGTCACGATGATCTGGCGGAAGTGATGAAAGGTTTTTTCCGGGACGAAAAGATTGGAGATACCCGTTTCGTCTTCGAGCGAGATGAAACAATGTCCGTTCGCAGTGCCCGGGCGCTGGCGGCAGATCGCCATGCCGCCGACGGTCACCGGAATCCCTGCCGGCAGGTTTTGCAAATCCACCGCCCGCTGGATCTTCCGGCTGGCGGCGGCCATCCGCCAGAGTTTCATCGGGTGCGGGCCAGAGCTCGCGTCCTGCACGGCGAAATCCGATGACAACCGCTCGGCCAGGGTCATCGCCGGAAGCAGATCCGGACTAACACTTTCGCCCATCTGGAGCAGATCGTCATAAAGCGGCAGTTCTGCCTGCCACATCGCCTGGCGGCGGTGGACGACTTGTGGCAATTCGTTGAGCGCTCCGCCGCGGGCGAGGCTCCGGCGTTCCTTCTCACCGGGTTTCACGCGGCGGAGGAAATCATCGAGTGAATCGAAATTTCGTAGGCCGCGTTCGCTGACGATGCGGCGGACGGTTTTCTTCCCAAGATTCTTCAATCGACCCAGACCTAACCGGATTGTCCGCTCATCCACAACTTCCGTTAGGCCTCCGCTGTGGACGCAGCAGATCGGCAGGATCCGCATCCCGTGATGTTTCGCATCCTGGAGCAGCGTGTTCACCGAGTAGAATCCCATCGGCTGGTTGTTGATGAGGCCGGTGTAGAATGCCGCCGGGTGGTGCACCTTCAGCCAGCAGGACGCGTAGGCGATCAGGGCGAAGGAAATCGCATGGCTCTCGGGAAATCCATATAGCACGAAGGTTCCGGTGGCGCGGATGATTTTTTCCTGCACCTCTTGTGTTAGGCCTTTCGCCGTCATCCGCTCGCGGAGTTTGACCGTGACGCGTTTCATTTTCTCGTCGGAACGTTTGAAGGAAATCGCCCGCCGCAGGTCGTCGGTTTCGCCGCTGGTGAAGTCGGCCATCTTCATCGCCATGGAAAGCATCTGCTCCTGAAACAAAGGCACGCCGAGGGTACGGAACAGGATTTCCTCACAATCCTTGTGGATATAATCGATGCGTTCCTTGCCCATGCGCCGGTTCAGATAGGGATGCAGCAGATCGCCGACGATGGGCCCCGGGCGGATGATCGCGACTTGGACGACGATGTCATAAAATTTCTGCGGCCGGAGGATGGGCAGCGTCGCCATCTGCGCGCGGGACTCCACCTGGAACGTGCCGATGGTGTCCGCCCGGCACAGCATGTCGTAAACCGCCGGATCGTCCTTCGGGATGGTGGCGAGATCGATCTCGGTGCCACGGCTCCGGCAGATCTCGATGGAATCCTGCATGGCGGCGAGGATGCCGAGTCCTAGCAGATCGATCTTCACGATGCCGAGGTCCTCGCAGTCGTCCTTGTTCCACTGGAGGATGGTCCGGTTCGGCATGGTTGCGGGCTGGATCGGCACGACGGCGTCCAGCCGGTTGTCACAGATGACGATGCCGCCGGAGTGCTGGCCAAGATGGCGCGGCATGCCGAGGATGGATTGATAGAGTTTTCCGAGGGCGGGCAGCCGTGGATGGGATGGCGGCAGCAGGCCGGCCATGCGGTTTTCGAAATCGGATTCACGCGCCGCCTGTTTTTCCTCATCCGTGCCGAAGTGCCGGAAACCGGAGCTCTCCTTGGAAAACCGGTCCGCCAGCGAAAGTGGAAAACCGAGGACCTTCGACACCTCGCGGAACGCCGAGCGCGGCCGATAGGTGATGACGTTCGCGGTCATCGCCGCGCCCCGTGCACCGTATTTTTTGAACACATACTGGATGACCCTTTCGCGCAGCTCGCCGGAGGGGAAGTCGATGTCGATGTCCGGCCAGGATGCGCATTTTTCATTGAGGAAACGCTCGAAAAGCAGGCCGCTGCCGATCGGATCCACCTTGGTGATGCCCAGCGCATAACAGACCACCGAGTTCGCCGCCGAGCCGCGGCCCTGGCAGAGCATTCCTTCCCGCTTCGCGAAATCGACCAGATCCTGAACGATGAGGAAGTAGCCGGGAAAACCGAAGCGGCTGATCAGCGAGAGCTCCTTATCGAGCTGATTTCTAATTTTCTCATTGAGCCTGCCATATAACCCCGCAGCTCCCTGATAGGAATTTTTCCGCAGCAGTTCTTCCTGCTCGGGCATGGAAAGCGGGTTGCCATGCGGGTCGGGAAAATCCGGGAAACGGTAGCCGAGGTTTTCCAAGGTGAAGTCGATTCGGTCGGACAGGCGATGGGTGTTCTCGACGGCCATCGGCAGGTCGGCGAAGAGTTCCAACAGTTTCGCGGGAGACCGCAGATGGCGCTCGCTGTTCGGTTCTAGCAGATAGCCGGCCTCATCGAGCGTGACGTGGTGCCGCAGGCAGGTGAAGGCGTCTGCCAGCAGGCGGGCGGAGCGCGTGGCATGCAGCGGCGCGTTGCTGGCGAGCAGGGGCAGCCGGAGATGTGCCGCGAGATCGACGAGGTAGCGGTTCAGCCGCCCGTCGTCGCGCAGGCGGTGGCGGTTGATCTCCACATAGACGTTGTTCCGCCCGAAGGTGGCGATCAGGCCTTCAGCGGCTGCTAGGGCGCCTGTCTTGTCGTCGCGCAGGAGATGACGGACCAGCGGCCCATCGCGGTCGCCGGTCAGGGCGATGAGGCCGGAGTTCGTCAGTTCGCGGGCTTTTCCCGCGCCGTCGAGGTGGAGATCCGTGAGGTGGCGGCTGAGTGTCTGATAGGAAGACTGGGTCGTGCAGAGCACCGGCAAGTGCGAGCCGTCCGGCAGATCCAGCGTGGCACCGACGATTGCTCTGATGCCGGAATCCTTGGCGGCCTCATGCGCGCGGGCGGAACCGTAAAAGCCGCCGTGATCGGTGATGGCGATGGCTCCGTAGCCCAGCTCCGCCGCGCGGTGGACCAGTTCTTCCGGCTGGCTCGATCCGCGGAGGAACGAGAAGGCGGAACGGGCATGGAATTCACAGAACATGGGAGGTTAGGTAAAATGAACTGCGGCGGGGGGAGCACACGCGCCCTCGCGTGTTGTCTTTGGCGCCCCCGCCGAAGACAGGCATCGAAGGCCATTCAACCCTTTTTCCGGCGGGGGCGCCGAAAACCACACGCGTGGGCGCGTGTGCTCCCCGAAAAATCATATCAGCCATATATACCATCGAGCTGCCAGTGGTCCTCCGGTTGGAAAACGAGACGTAACAGCGGCGCGTGATCGACGCGGATGTCCCACTCCAGCCGCTGCCATGCGTTGCCCGGTTCCCAGCCATCGCCCGACATCGGAAACGGCCCGCGCCGCTCCAGCACCTCGCCGGGATGCGGGCCGGTCAGCAGGGCGAGCGGGCGCGGATGGTCGTTAGGAAAGGATTCGAACGCGACGGCGATTTTCACCGGCGGCCGGAACCGGCGCAGCGGGATCGAACTCACCGGCGGTTTGTTGGAAATAGGAATTCCGCCGGCCACCGCCTGCATTTCAAACGCATCCGGCCGATGGCTGGGCGACGGCACCGGCACGCCGACATGGCCGTTTCCTAACATCCCCTCCAGCCGCGCGAGCGTGTCCGCCCATCGCTCCGGGTGGGGCAGCCTCCGGCCGGTCCAGTCGCTCTGGCGGGCGAGGGGAAATGCGGTGGCCGCATCCAGCTCGATGCCGGTCACCGGCGCTGGCAGGACCAGCGATTCCGCCAGCGTTTGCAGCGGCTTGAGCAGCGCGGCGGGATCGGACAAGGGTTCTGGTAGACGGATTTCCCGCCGCAGTCCGCCGGATTCGAGACGCAGGTGGATTTCCAAAACCGAGACCGCCAGATGCCGCGCCGCGAGCCGCGAGCAGAGGACATGCAGCAGGCGGTTGAACACAAAAACCAGCGCCTCGCTCGAATGGATCGCATCATCGAAATCCATCGTCTGCGCGAGCGATTCCGGTGGACGGTGCAGTTTCAGCAAACGGCAGGTTTTTCCCGAAACCACATCGTGCCAATGCCCCGCGCGCGGTCCGAAACGCCCTACCAGATCCTGCCGCGGCAGGCGGCGGAAATCACCCAGCGTCCGGATGCCGAGTAAATCCAGCAGCGGTAGAAAGCGGTCGCCGCCCTCCAGATTTCCTAGCAGAGAAAGCGGCAGCAGGCTGATCTCCTCCACGGAAATCAAGCGGGCCCGCGTCCGTGGCTCCAGCACGGCGAAGTGGGCGAGATCCGGCGTTTCTGCCAGAGAATGGCAGACCTCCTCGCCGGAATCGGGCAACGACTCCAGCGCCTCCAGCCGAGGTGTCTTTCTGCCGGATAGATCGAGCAGTACGATGTCCGGCGCGGTGATTTCCACATCCGGCGTCAGGCTATCGGCCAGCGCGACAAGCTCCGCCAGCAGTGCGGCTTCGTTTTCCGGATGGCGGGAAATCAGCTTCAAATCCGGACAACGCACCAGCGCCCGGCCCAGCGGCCAGCCTGCGGAAACCCCCGTCTGCCGCGCGGCGGGATTAATTGCTAACAGCGGGATTTTCCCATCATCGCGCTGGGCGGCTTCCCGCAGAATCGCACAGGGACGCCCGCGCCACTCCGGCTGCGCCCGCAGCGCGGCGGTGACCGGGAGATCGGGTAGATGGAAAGCGGCGAACATGGATCAGGTGGCGCGGCGGAGTTGGTTGGTTCGAGCGGTCATGCGTTGCAGGATCTCGTTTCTCGGGAGGTCGAAATCCGTCAGTTCCAGCCGCGTGGAAAGTTCGAGTCTCAGGCTGGCGCAGGGGACGAGCGGGGAGGGAGCCAGCACGATCAGGCGGCAGGCGCCGGTTTCGCAAAGCTGCTTCAGCCGCCACCACGCCGAGGCCGGAATGGACCGCAGCGAGGCCGGTGGCAGGCCGCAGAGATCGAGCATGATGAAGGGCACGTTCGCATCGCGCACCAGCAGGTCGGCGGCTTTGAGCACTTCTTGAATTTTCGCGCAGCGCACCCACAGCAGTTGCGAGCAGGCGGCGGCCGTGTGTGAGACAGGATCGAAAGCATCGCCGCCGTCCACCAGCACGAATTTCGGAAACTCCGCTGCTTCCTCCGGCTCCGCCAGCAGCCCGGCGATCCACAGGGAAAGCCCGCCGCCCTCCGCAGCGGGGATGATTTCGGAAATCGCACCCGCCGGGAAGGTCGCGATCTCAAAAGGCTTTTCAGAAAGTCTTTCCACGGACTCTGGAACCGCAGCAAGCCCGTGCGCGGCAGGGAATTTTTCCCGCAGCTTCTTTCGGATTTCCTGGAGGGTGGTTGCCGTCACGAAGCGAATTTACCGCCTCTTGCAAACTGTTCAAGGGAACAATTATTTCAATTCCAGAAGCTCCGTTTTGAAAAACGCGACGAGCCGTTGGCAGACGATCTCATGCACCTCCTCCGCCGGTCTGGTGCCCACGCGTGCGAGGCGGGGGATGGGGCTGGCGAAGATGCGGTCGGAGAAGGAAAGATGGCGGGTGCCGGCGAGGATCAGGCGGTCGCGGTGCGGCTGCCGGAGCGCGTCTTGGATGCGTGCTTCGGCCTCGCGGGTGAGGATCTGGCCGGCGTTTTCATCGGGCTTGCGCGCGGATTCGAGCCATGCCGGAGTTTCCTCGTCGAAGAACAGGAACGGCCCGCGTGGGAAATCATTTTCCAAGAACAGCCCGTCCTCGTTCGCCCCCGCCACGAACGCGGGATTCTTCGCACAGAGCTGGATCGCCGTAGAGCCGCCGAACGAGAAGCCGAAGACGCCCACGCGGTCGAGCTTGAGTTTTTCTGATAGGATTCCGGCGGCGTTTCCGGCCAATGCCAGCCGGACCCGCTCGACCTGTTCAAGCCGTTCTGCAAAACACTGTTTGGAGTTAGTGACAAATTCTCCGACGTTTTTGGTGGAGGAGAAATCCAGCGGTTCCGGATAGCGCCCTTTCACCACTGATTTATCCTGATAGAGAACCCGTTCCGCCTGACCGGGGTGATCGACTGCGACGACGACAAATCCCTGGCTCGCGAGCGATTCCACCTGCGCGATGTTTTCCGCCCGGTGGCCCATCCATGAATGCTCGTAGAAAAGCACCGGCCGCGGCCCTGAAGCATCAGCCACCGTCACATCCACCCGCGCGCGGGCTTTCGCGAACGCCAGCCGGTGATAGGGAAACGCCGGTGCCAGCGCGCGGTCCGGCAGCCACGCCACCGCAGGCTTTCCCGCTATATCTTCAGCAGGATACCAGACCTGCGCCATCAATTGCGGAGCTTCTCCGGCTGCTGGAATCTCTAAGGCAAACGTCCCCACGGGATATTTCCCCGTCGGCGGCGGCGCTTCAGGCAGCGGAAACAGCCAGCAGAGCAACAGCGTCCCCGCCGCTCCGCCGCTGGCCGCGCATTTGCCGAGCAGACGCCAGGGGTTTTTCATCCGCTCCATCAGGATCCAGATCACGCCACCCAGCGCCAGCGGTGCGAGAAACCACTCCGCCGTGCCGAACAGCCATGAAATCACCAATATTCCCACCAGCATCAGCGCCGATGCCACGCGGTTCCGGCAGCCGACGACAGCAAGTCCCACGACCAGCAAACAAGCCAGCCACTCAAGCCATGGGGAAAACGGGATCATATTCGGAGCGTTCGTTTTTGGTGTCTAACCGTCCTCAAGCAGGATGCCCATCATCCCCTCTGGATTGGCGAGGAAATTTTTGGTAACGCGGTAGTGCTCGGTTTCCTTGTAGGCGATTTGGTGGATGCCTTCTTTGGAAAACGCGTAGATGACGGCATCCGGGTAGGCCATCAGGATCGGCGAGTGGGTGGCGATGATGAACTGGGATTTTTCGCGCACCAGATCGTGGATGCGGGTGAGGATGGCGAGCTGGCGCTGGGGGGAGAGGGCGGCTTCGGGTTCGTCCAGCAGGTAGAGGCCGTTGCCGTGGAAGCGGTTCAGCATCAGGGCAAGGAAGGATTCGCCGTGGGATTGCTCGTGGAGCGAGTTTTCGCCATAGCCACTGACACCGAGATTTTCAACCTCGGTAGCGACGTTGAAAAAGCTCTCTGCTCGGAAAAAGAAGCCGTCACGTGGGCGCGGCAGACCTTTGGTGATGCGAAGGTAGCGGTGAAGGTCTGAATGCGATTCCCGCGTGCCGAAATTGAAATTCTTCGATCCGCCTTCCGCATTGAAGCCGCTGGCGACGGCGATGGCTTCTAGCAGTGTGGATTTTCCGGAGCCGTTTTCTCCCACGAAAAACGTGACCGCCGGGTGAAGTTCCAGTTTTTCCAACGATCTAACTGATTCGAGCGAGAACGGGTAGCGGTCGAAGGAATCCACCTCCTCGCGCTTCAATTCGACCTCGGCGATGTATTGTTTGGAGAACATTCGCATTAACCTCGGACCGGAAATCGAGCCGCCGGCTCATTTTTCGAGTCGCGAGTGGATGGATTCTTTCATTGCTTCCGGAGAAATCGCTGATGGCGGATCGCGGCGGTGATCTTCATGGCGGGTGGAGATGAGTTTCTCGTCCTCCGGCGACAGGCCGGGATCGTCGGGTTCAACGGCCCTGAGAACTAGCCGTTGCCTTTCCGCAGCCGTGAAAGCGGTAAGTTCCTCAAGCACTGGGGCAATACTCATGGCCGGAGCCTAAGCAGGAGAATACCGGAAGTCAGGGCCAAAATTCACCCTTCCAAACACGCGGTGCCGAACAAGGTGAACCCCGTCGAGTGCTCGATCTGGATGTCGGGGATCTGTCCGGTTAGCCGCGCGGGATCGCCGTCGAAGATGACGATCTTGTTTTGCGTCGTCCGGCCGGTTAGTCTTGCTGCGTTGTTTTTCGATGGGCCTTCGCAGAGGACTTGCTGGCGGGTGCCGACGGCGGTGGCGTTGCTGGCGATGGCGAGGCGATCAACGACTGCGAGGAGCCGTTGGTTGCGCTCTTCTTTCACGGATTCGTCGAGCTGGCCGTCCATTTCGGCAGCGGGGGTGTTCCGGCGCTTGGAGTAGCGGAAGACGAAGGCGTTGTCGAATTTGAGGCGCTCGACGGTGGCGATGGTGGCTTGGAAATCTTCTTCGGTTTCGCCGGGGAAACCGACGATGATGTCGGTGGTGATGGCGATGCCGGGCCGGGCGGCTTTCATTTTCTCACAGATCTCGACGAATTTCTCGTTCTTATACGGGCGGCGCATTTCGCGGAGGATGCGGTCGGAGCCGCTTTGCATCGGGAAATGGATGTGCGAGCAGAGTTTCGGCAGGTAGGTGAAGGCGGCGATCAGGTCGTCCCGGTAGCCGATGGGATGGGGTGAGGTGAAACGGATGCGCTCGATGCCTTTCACTTCATGCACGGCTTCCAACAGTTGGACGAAGGGCGATTTGCCGTTGATTTTGGGAAACTCGGTGCGGCCGTAGAGGTTGACGATCTGGCCTAGCAGGGTGATTTCTTTCACCCCATGCGATGCCAGGTGGCGGACTTCGCCAACGATGTCCGCGATGGGGCGGCCGCGTTCTTTTCCGCGGGTGTCCGGGACGATGCAAAACGAGCAGCGCATGTTGCAGCCCTGCATGATGGAGACGAAGGCGCTGGCCTCGTGCGGCTTCGGGACGTGGTCGCGGATGGTGTTCTGCGAGCCTTCCTCCTCGGCGGTGTCGCAAACGCTGGTGCCGCGCAGGGAGTAAGCGGGATCGTCCATGCGGGCTTCTAACCGGCGCTGGAGGATGGTGTCCACGTATTCGAAAACCTTGTGGTATTTCTGCGTGCCGACGACGACATCGAGGCTGGGAACGGATTTGAAAAGCTCATCGCCGCGCGACTGGGCCATGCAGCCCATGAAGCCGTAAACCACGTGTTTCCGGTCGCGGCCCTTGTGCATCATGGTGCCCATTTTGCCGAGCGCCTTCTGCTCCGCCTGATCTCTGACAGAGCAGGTGTTGATCAGGATGGCGTCGGCCTCGTTTTCGTCAGCGGTGACCGTATAGCCGCCTTCTGAGAACATTTTCGCGACCTGTTCGGAGTCGCGTTCGTTCATCTGGCAGCCGTAGGTCTTGACGTAAACTTTTGGCATTTGAAGAGGTTGAGAGTTGATGGTTGGGAGTTCAGAGCTGGAAGAGAAGAGTCTTTATCTGACTCTTAACTCTCAACCATCCACTCTCAACTTTCTCACGCCAGCACCAGCCGTGCATCGGACTCGAGCTTCTCGTTGAGAGTCGGCCAGCCGCCGGGGAGTTGCATGTTGAAGCAATGCAGGTAAACGGTGAGGAGCTTGGGATCGAAGATGTCCACGAGGCGGTCGATGGTGGTGTCGAGGCGGGCGGGATCGAGTTTTTTCGGCAGATCGCCGACGACGGAGCCTTTGCCGTCGTGGGGGATGCCCATGCCGTCGCAGAACATCGCGAGGAGCGATTGCTGGCCGGCCATGAGGTAGGCTTGCAGGAGGTGCTCGCCGATGGTGTCGCAGGGCTTGAGTTTCAGTGTCTTGATGATCCAGGCGTATTGATCGGCCATGGATTTTTTTTCAATGAAAACGGGGCGGAGCTTGCGGTTTCCAGCAAGGGTGGCGACGGCGGATCGGTACACATTCTTGTCGTTGGCGCGGAACCAATCGAGGATTTGAGTGACAATGGCGGGGTCAATGGCGGTGTAGAGTTCGTGGGCTTTCACGGTGAGGAAATTTTTGAGTGGCGGGAAGTCAATGCGCTGGTCCGGCCCGTGGCAAGGGCGGAGACGGGAAAAAACGCGAGAGAGGATTCGCGGGTTTTCCGGGGATTTTTTTACGGTAAATTCTTGCGCAGCAGGTCGGCGTGGCCGGGTTTGTCGAGTTCGTGCTTCGCGATGGCGATCATGGCGGCGTAGAGTTGCTCCTGCACGGCGATGCTGGCGTCACAGCGGTGGCCTCGCATCAGAAGAAAAGCGAGTCTTCTCACCCAAGGGCGATGTCTGGGTGCGGTGAATCTGCGTTCTGCTGCGTCCGGTAGGAATCAAACCCGGGTTCTCCCATCATTTCAGGCTGAGAACTTTCGGCGGGCTGGCGTTTCCGAAACGATCAATAGCAGTGACGGCGATGGTATCAGCGCGCGGGATGGTGGTGCCTTTCGAGCCGCTCGGGGCGATCCGGAGGGTGCGCCAGGTGCCGTCGATGCGGGCTTGGACGGCGATTTTTGCGGTGCTGCCATCGGGTTCCCAGCGGATGAAAGTGCCTTCCTTGCTGATGCCGGCGCTGACTCCGGGGGCTGCGGGAGACTTGCTGCTGGCCCACGGCATCGGCGGGACAGCGGCGGGCTGGGTGTAGGTGCCGGCGAGTTTGGTGGAGATGCCGCCTTTGTTTTTCACGAGGCTTTTTGCGCTCCAGTGGATGTGGCCGTTCCAGTTATTGCCGATTTTCCGGGAGGCATCGATCTGGTTGATGATTTCCGAGGCGGAGCGATGGTCCTCTTTTCCACCGATGCGCTCGGTGGCGATGCCGGGCCAGACCGGGCGCGATCCCTGCTGCCGCCACCAGCTCAGGAGCGTGGTGAAACTCTGTTTCTGCGGGGAAATCGGCCAGTAGAGCTGCGGCGCGAGGTAATCGACCCAGCCGTTTTTCAGCCACTTCCGCGAATCGCCGGCGAGCTGCTCGTAGCTATCAATTCCGGCCTCGATACCCGCTGGCACGCCCGGCCGCCAGATGCCGAACGGGCTGATGCCGACGCGCACCCACGACTTCTGGCGCTTCACGGCGGAGTAGAGGTTGCTGACGAAACCATCGACATACGCGCGGCGTTCGGCGGGGCTTTTTCCATCGGCAAAGGTGAGGCTGCCGGACGGATACGGATAGAAATAGTCGTCGAGGTGGACGCCATCAATGTCATAGCGGCGGACGACGTCGAGGATCACATTCAGCGCGCGCGCGCGGGTGTCTGGCTGGGCGGGATCGCACCAAGTCATGGTTCCATATTTCCGCGTGATCTGCGGGGCGACGCGGGTGACGTGGTTTCCGGCGACGGGCTGGGAGTTGTTGGAAAGCGCGCGGAACGGATTGAACCACGCATGCACCTCGATGCCGCGGGAGCGCGCCTGCTGGATGCAGTAGGCGAGGGGGTCGTAGCCCGGCGAGCGGCCCATCGTGCCGGTGAGAAACGGGCTCCACGGTTCTATCGAAGACGAGTAGATCGTGTCGCATTGCGAGCGGACTTGGAAAATGATGGCGTTCATTTTCAGGGCGACCAGCTTGTCGAGGATCACGCGCATTTCCGCCTGCTGGCTATCCGCACTGAGGCCGGAAGAGCTCGGCCAGTCGAGGTTGTAAACGGAGGCCACCCACGCCGCGCGGAACTCGCGGGCGATGGCGGGCGGGCGCTCGTTCACCGGCGCGTAGGACTGCGCGGAAGCGATGGCGGCCAGTCCGAGAGTGGCGAGAAATGCAATGAAGCGGAACATGGCGGAGAACATGCCGCCTGCGCGCCGTATCGGCAAGCTTCTGTGTGCGGTGGAGCCGCTTACGGCTTCTTCTCCACCACCGGGCGGTAGTCCGGATCCTTCAATTTTCCGGAGCCGAAGAGCCATGACGCGCTCTGATAGAGCGCGGTGGCATTATGGAGCATTTCCGGGTTATCCGTTTTGGGCGGTGAGAGGTCGCCGGTCTTCATGTCGCATGAATAGAGCGAGCTCTCTCGTTTTGGTTTGAGGATCACGAGCGAGTCTTTCTCCAGCATGGCGATCTTCTGATAGTTGCTGATGAACGCGCGCTCGGTGAGCGACGAGGCCGATGGCGCTAGCAGGTCGTGGCCGTAGCCGAGCGTTTCGTAGTTCCAGTTCAGCAGGCCGAAGACGGTGGGCATCAGGTCGATCTGGCTGCACACTCTGGAATACGTCTGCGGCTCGATCAGGCCCGGGTTGTAGATCATCGCCGGGATGTGGAATTTCGTGACGTCGAGATCCGACTTGCCTGCGCTGCTGGCACAGTGGTCGGCGACGAAGATGAAGAGTGTGTCCTTGAACCACGGCTTTTTGCTGGCGTTTTCGATCAGGTTGCCGACCGCCCAGTCGGAATACTTCACGGCGGGGGATCGGCCGTGGTGGGATTTTTTATCGATCCGGCCGTCCGGGAAATCATACGGGCGGTGGTTGCTGGTGGTCATGCAGAAGTAATGGAACGGCGTGCCCGCAGCGTGGTTTCTATCCGCATCGGCGATGGTCTTGTTGAAAAGGTCCTCGTCGCACGCACCCCATGAGGTTTTGAAAGTGACGTCTTTCTTGTTCCAGCCGTTCACGTCCATGACGCGGGCACCGGCGGTTGAGAAAAAGCGGTTCATGTAGTCGAACTTGCCATCGCCGCCGTAGAAGAACGCGCAATCATAGCCGCGTTTCAGGAATGGCCGGAAGGTGGTGACCAGCTCTTTTCCCTCGGGACGATAGATGATTGATTGGCCGGGCGTCGGCGGCAGGTTGAGGGTGAGTGCCTCCATCCCGCGGACGGTGCGGGTGCCGGTGGCATAGAGGTTATCGAAGAAAATCGATTGGGTGGCGAGGTGGTCCAGGTTAGGGGAAAGTCCCTTCTTTTTGCCCACGGCGTATTGCATGTATTCCGCGCTGTAGCTTTCCATACAGATGAGGATCACGTTCCAGCGGTGCTCTTCGCCACGGCCCTTGATGGTGCGGTGGAAATCCTCGGGTCCGGCAGAGCTGGGCTTTTCGTTATCGGTCGTTAGGAGTTTTTTCGCGGAAGCCAGCGCCTCTTCCTGCGGGAGCTTCGGATACCATTCGTTATAATCCAGCTCCATCTGCTTGAACGCTGCGAGGAACGACCAGCAGCCGTTTTTCGCGAGCTCGCCATGGTATTGGTTGGTGAACGCGGGCATCGATGATTGTGAAACAAACAACGCCGCGAGCGTCGGCAGTGCCAGTCCGGCGACCAGCGAGACGCCACGGCCCGCCCAGGTGGAATCGTTCCGCAGTGCCCACGTTAGGACACGCTTGCGGTGGAGCAGCCAGACCACTCCGGCACCTAGCAGGATGATCCCGGACATGATGGGCACCATCGGATAGGACTCGGTGATGTTGCCCAGCACCTCTTGTGTCCAGATCAGGTAATCGACGGCGATGAAGTTGAACCGCACGCCGAATTCGTCCCAGAAGAACCACTCGGACACCGTGATGAAAATCAGGGTGCTGGCGAAAATCAGCATCCCCAGCGCCGTCACCGCGCGTCCGGCCATTGATCTCAGGAAATGGTCCGGAGCCAGCGCGCCATAGATCACCCACGGCACCACTGCGAACAGCCCGGACATCACATCGAAAAACAACCCGGACCCGAATACCCCGACGAGCGATAGATTCCACGTCAGGAAATGGCGGGCCGCCACCAGCAGTGCCAGCCGCGAGAGCAGCGAGAGAGCGAAGAATACCGCGAAGGCGATGAGCGGAAGGCGCGAAGGCGCGGAGCGGAACGGGAGCGGCATGAAAGAATGGGTAGGCGGAACTGAACAACTTCAGACGGATAGACCGGATAGCGAGATGTTTCACCCCGGCTGCAGGTTGGTTTACCCCACCCAACATGAGAACCCGGTGAGAGAACCCGGGAAATCACTTCGGCTGCCACGCGAGCACCAGCGCCCCGGTGACGATCAGCACCCCGCCCACCGCGTGTTGCAGGCTCAGTTTCTCCTTCAGAACGAGCGCGGAAATGGCGATGGCAAAAACCACGCTCAGCTTGTCCACCGGAGCCACCCGCGAGACCTCGCCGAGCTGAAGCGCACGGAAATAACACAGCCACGAGAGTCCGGTCGCCACGCCGGATAGAACGAGGAAAAGCCACACCCGTTTCGGGAAATCCAGTGCCGCCGCCGGTTTCGTCGTGGCGAACGCGATGCCCCAGGTGAAGACCAGCACCACCGTCGTCCGGATCGCCGTCGCCAGATTCGGGTTTACGCCGCTCACTCCGATTTTCGCCAGAACCGCAGTCAGGCCGGCAAAAAACGCCGATAGCAGTGACCACGTAATCCAGTTCATTTCATCAGGAGGGGAAAGTGCCGTTCAATACCACGAGAAAAAGTGATGGATCACACCGTGCGCGCGCAGAATCTGGATGCCCTCCACGGCGATGAGCGCCACCAGGAACCAAAGCACCTCGGACAGCGAGCTGATGAAAATCTTCGTGCTCACCCGAAGCGTTTGGTCGTCCTTGAATGCAAAACTCCGCGGCCAGAAGCGTGGCACGTTGCGCTCGTAAACCGGGAATTCCTCCGGGAAAATTCCCAGCAGTTTCTTCTCCTCGCTGCGGATCACCGCGCGGTAGAGGATTAGGAAAAGCACGGCCGCGCCGGCGGTGAGAGTCAGGTTTTTAGAAACCAAGCAGACCCCGACGAAGCCGAGGAACGAGAAAAAATAGAGCGGATTGCGGCACAAACCGTAGATCCCGCTCTGGCACAGCTCGCGGTTTTTCCGGCCACCGATGTAAACCGTGCAGAGGATCCGGCCCAGCGCCCCGGCGAAAACGAGAAACAGCCCCACCAGTTTGACGATCTCTTTCAGCACCGTATCGGCCTCCCGCGGCTCCACGAAGACCAGCAGGAAAATCAGAATCGATGCCATCAGGAAAGAAATCGGCTTGCGCAGTTTTTCGATGGAGCTCTTGGCGGTGGAACTCTTGGCGGTGGGCATTTTGCGGGGCGTTTCAGGGGTCGATTCCAAGGCAGTCGGGTTCATAGGCGGAAATTATCGGCGGATTTGTGAGCGCATCATGAGACGCGCGCCGCGTGGGTTGGAGGCGCAGTCTTGGTGGATCGCCCCCCGAAATCAATCCAATCCTGATGGCGGAGGGGAAACACGTTTCCTGCCGCACTCCGGCAGGTTCATTGTTGGCGTGGTTGCAGCGTCCCGCCGCAACGTCACAGAAAGAGAAACGTTGCGGCGAGACGCCACAGCCAGTGCGAGCGCGCAGCCCGGCAATTTGAAATTTACGCGGCACCAACCCGTATCATGGCCAGTAATGAAATTCCGACCACCTACCCCGCTGCCGGACGATAGCCCGCTCTGATATGCCTTCGGTTTCAACCGCCCCGCGGATCCCTCCACCCCGGCATCCCGGACAGCCTCGTCCTAACGGCGGGTGCCGCCGGAACAGGAACCCTCGTCACGGACTGGGCGGCCTCCCGCCGCGCCACCGGCTACCGCGTGAAAATCCTCGTCGCCGATGACCAGACGACGGTCACCCCATTGCCACTCGGGAAATTGCTAACCGTCACCATCATCGCCCACAACGAAGCGGGCGACAGTCCGGAAAGCGCCCCGGCGGCGATTACGCTCGGTTAAAAAATGAGAAAGGCATTCCTGCCTGTTATCCGAATCCGAAGCGGGGGCAGCGATGCCCCCGTTTTCTATGGTTCAGCCGGTGTGGGCGCCGCGCTCCTATCGAGGAATCCTCAACACGAACGTGATCCAATCCTCGCGGGGCGTTTCCGCGTGCAAGGTCCAGCCCATCGCCTGCGCCGCGTTCAGGCTGAGTGTGAGACCGATGCCGAGATGGGATTGCGAGTCGTCGCGGGAGGGGTTTTTCCGGAACAACGGCTCGAACCATTGATCGGGCTTCATGGGGGGCGTTTCAGTCGGATTGGAAACGCGGATTTCCACCTTGCCGGCGGTTTTGCCTGCGGAGATCCGCACGGGGCCGCCAGGGCGGGAATAACAAAGCGCGTTGTCGAAGAGGTTGTTGAAAATGATCCGGGCGAGTGACGGATCGCCGGTGACCAGGATGTTTCCGCTATCGATGTCCGTTTCCAAAAGCAGTCTGCGTTCCTGAAAAAGTCCGCGGAACGGCTCCAGGCAGGTGCTGAGTTTTTCCACGATGTCGAAGCTCTCCATCGCTTGCGGCTCGACCGGCTGGCCGATGCGGGCGAGGGCGGAAAGCCGCTTGATCAACTCGCCCAGCTCCACCGCCGTATTATGGCAGGTGGCGAGGTGCCCGCGGTATTCCGAAGTCGTGCGTTCTTGAGACAGGGCCAGCTCGGTGGTGGCCCGCAGGCCGGCGATGGGTGTGCGGAGTTCGTGCGCGGCGTGGCGGATGAAGTCCCGCTCGCGCTGGCGGACCGTAGCAAGGCGGGCGAGCAGGGTACCCAGATTTTTCGCCAGAACCATCAGCTCGGCAGGCGTCGCGCCCGGCACGTCCAGCGCGGAGTCCAACTGATGCTCGGTGCGGTTCCGGACTTGCAGCGTTAGGTCATTGATGGGCCTCAGCGAGACGCGGATGCCGCGGTTGATCAGCAGGTAGCCGATCCAGAGGGTGAATAGCGTGCCGCAGGCGAGGATGAGCCGCAGCCGCCGCAGCGAATTGTGGATGTGCTCGGAATCGCGCGCTACGACCAAGATGTAGGAAATGCTTTTCGGATCGATCACCTGTCCGCGTTCCTTCATTCGCGCCAATTCATCCGGCAGCACGAAGGGATGGATGCGCAGGCCGATCGCCCGGCCGCGGCTGCCGCTGGGCAGACGGATACTCCGGCGCTTGGGCGAGCCGTCCGGGCCACAGAATTTCGGCAGATCCAGCGAGCGCAGCGCGGGCGAGCGGGTGGTGCCGCCGGATTTTTCCTCCCAGAACTGGAAGATCCCGTTCTCGACGAGGGCCGGATTGGTCCCGAGCCCCTCCTGCCACTCGAAGGTCACGCGGTTGTTTTCCAGCTCGATCTGGTTGGAAAGCAGTGCGGCGGTTTGCTCGATGGAAACGTCCAGCTCGCGGTAGAGGAGTCGTTTCACCAGCAGATAGGTACCGGTGCAGAGCAGGCAGAGGAGGACGCCCACGCCGATGCCGCAGTGGACGAGCAGTGAGCGCCGGATGGACGGGTTTTTCATGTTGGGGAGGGCTCCTCAAGAATGTAGCCCTGCCCACGGCGGGTCTGGATGAGATCGGGTTCGCCGTCCGCGTTGAGTTTTTTCCGCAGGTAGCCGATGTAAACGTCCACTGCGTTGCTGCTGCCGCCCGTGCCGTCCTCGAAAACGCGTTCCCAAATGTCTGTCCGGGAAACGACCTCGCCTGTCCGATAGAAGAGATACTCCAGCAGCCGGTATTCCAACGCCGTTAGCTCGATCGCCCGCCCACCGCGATGGACCGTGCGCCGCAGCGGATCGAGTGCCGCATCCGCCACCTGCATCAGCGGGCTTTTTTTCACATAACTCCGCCGCAGCAGCGCGCGCACCCGCGCCAGCAACTCCGCCAGCGGAAATGGCTTTACCAAATAATCATCCGCCCCCGCATCCAGCGCCTCCAGCCGGTCCTCCAATCCATCCCGCGCGCTGATCACCAGGATGTGCACCGGGTTTTCCTTCGCCCGCAGTTTCCGCAGGATTTCCATGCCGTCTATGTTAGGAAGCATCAGATCCAGCAGCACGAGATCGTAGCCACCCTCCGCCGCCCAGAGTCCCTCGTCACCCGCCGCCGCCGTGTCCACAAGATAACCCGCCTCCCGCAGATATTGGCAAACCGCGTTGCGCAGCGGGGCGTTGTCTTCGATGAGGAGCAGGCGCATGGTGGTGTGAGAAGTGATGGCCGTTTTCCGCCCAAAAGCCATCGCGAAAGCCTTATGAATCGTGCTTGTTGGCAGGCTGCCGGAAGGCTGGCTGGCAGGATAATCCGCGGGCGGTTGATTGAACGATTTTCAAGCCCGCCAGCGTTTCGTCAAATCTCCATACGCATCGATCCGCCTGTCGCGGAAGAACGGCCAGATGCGGCGGAAGTCTTCGACGGCTTGGAAGTCGAGGTCGTGATAGAGGATTTCCTCCTTGTCGGTGGAGGCTTTGGCGACGAGTTCGCCGTAGGGATTGGCGACGAAGGAACGGCCCCAGAACTCGGTATTGTCCTGGGTGCCGGTGCGGTTGACGGCGGCGAGGTAGCAGCCGTTAGCGACGGCGTGGCCGCGCTGCACGGTTTCCCAGGCGCAGTGTTGGGCCGCGCCGAGGGTGGGTTTTTCCTCAGGCAGCCAGCCGATGGCAGTCGGATAGACGAGGACCTGTGCGCCGCCGAGTGCCATCAGGCGCGCGGCTTCAGGATACCATTGGTCCCAGCAGATGAGCACGCCGATTTTCCCGAACTTCGTATCCCACACCGGCCAGCCGCTGTCGCCGGGGGTGAAGTAGAATTTCTCCTCAAAGCCGGGGTCCTGCGGGATGTGGTTTTTTCGATAGAGCCCCATCAGCGAGCCGTCGGCATCGTGGATGGCGGCGGTGTTATGATAGAGGCCGGGGCCGCGGTGCTCGAAGAGGGAGGAAATGAGGACGATGCCGAGCTCGCCGGCGAGCTTGCCAAGGCGGGTGGTGACCGGGCCGGGCAGGGGATCGGCAAGGTCGAAAAGCGCGGGTTCCTCGACGGTGCAGAAATACGGCGTGAGGAAAAGCTCCTGAGTGACGACGATGTGCGCGCCGCCCGCCGCAGCTTGGCGGATGAGGGTTTCGTGGTGATCGAAGGATTCGGCCTTTGAAGGAAAAGTGCCGGATTGGAGCAGGGCGAGGCGTGGCATGGGGGGAATGTGAACAGCGCACGTTGAAGGTTCAACATTGAACGTTGCGGGAAAGAGAGGACCGATCCCGGAGAAGCCACCGGTGTCGCCGCCGCCCATCCTGACGTCGTCGCCCGGCTCAAGGAGGAAGCGGAGAAGCGCGCTGCCGGGATCCTCGCCCACAAGCGCCCGGCTGGCAGAATCGATCCTTCCGGCTGTTGAGTTCCGTGAAAGCCTATCAGCGCCCATGCGCCCGGTGTCGCGTAAAAATTCAGCCCATCAGCTCGAATCCTCTCCGGCATCCGCACCCGCATGCAGCCGCCCATTCAGGGCTCTAATATTCCATCGTTTCCCAAAACCAAGGCCGCCAGCGGTCCTTGACCGGTGTCTCTGAATTTCTGCTGGATCACGCGCGCCGGACGCTGGAACGCTGGTGCAGTCAGGTGATCACCAGTGGAACACGAGCGGCGGCACAACGATCCTGACGTTGCCGCCCTTGTGGTCCTCGCTTTCCTCGACGGCGGTGACGACATCGTTTTCAAACTCGACGGCGGTCTTGCTCTTCTCCTGTTGGGTCACGTAGGCGAGCTGGCGATAGGCTTGGCCGGTCTGCGGATCGACGGTGGTGGTGTAGTGCTTGATTTCCTCGTAGTCGATGAACTCCCAGCGGCCGGATTGTCCGGTGGCCGTCTTGCGGACGGAGGTTTTCGTCGGTTTGCCCTTCGCGAGACCGACTTCCTCAAGTGTCATGCCGACGGCCGCATTCTTCGCGGCTATCAGAGCCTGGACCTGGATCTGGCGCTGATAGAGAAGCTTCAGATTTGCCACGAAATCCGGATCGGTGGAGGAAAACGCCCATGGTGCCACCCAGCCGGCGATGCCGTCGCGAGTCCCCCGGCCGCGGACGCGATAGATTTTTCCGGTGATGGCCTCGAGTTGCACGTTTTGGTCCGCCTTGAGTGTGCCGAGTTTATACTGGCCTTCCTTGTCGGAAAAAACCGGCGCTTCCTTGATCACCTTGAGCTCGATTGGCTTTTTCAGCGTTTGTTCGAGATAGACGACGTCCGGATCCGAATCGAGCAGGGACTTGCGTTCCGGGTGCCTCGTCTGTGCTGCCAGCGGGGAGACGAGCAGGGCGGCGATGAGCGCGAACATTTCCGGTTTCATAGGGGCAAATTAGTGAGTTTCCCGAAAAACGGAACCGCCATTTTCATGCGACGTTTTCACCGCTCCGGATATTCAGGAAAAAAGTCCGCTCTTCGCGATTGGACGTTCATAAATCCTCATCCATGCTCCGCGCATGATTCCGCAAGGCCCGCTCTCGCAAAAAATGTTCGCCGTCGCCAAGAAACACATCCCGGGTGGGGTGAACTCGCCGGTGCGCGCCTTCCGCAACGTGGGGGGAGAACCGTTCATCGTCCGCCGCGCGCATGGCAGCCGGATCGAGGACATTGATGGCAAGCACTACATCGACTACATCGGCTCGTGGGGCCCGAACATCCTCGGTCACGCGCCGATCGTGATCACCAACACCATCCACGAGGTGGCGAAGAGCGGCATCTCGTTCGGCATCCCGAACATGTTTGAAATCGAAATGGCGCGCACGGTCTGCAGTTGGGTGCCGTCGGTGGAAAAGGTCCGCATGTGTAATTCCGGCACCGAGGCGACGATGTCCGCGATCCGTCTGGCGCGGGGCTTCACCAAGCGTGATTATATCGTGAAATTCGACGGCTGCTATCACGGCCACAGCGACTCATTGTTAGTCGCTGCCGGGTCCGGTGCGCTGACGCATGGTGAGCCGGATTCTGCCGGAGTGCCGAAGGCGTTCGCAGAGAAGACCATCGTGCTGCCCTATAACGATCCGGAGGCGCTGGAGATACTTTTCGCCGCGCAGGGAGAATCGATTGCAGCGATCATCGTGGAATCCTATCCTGCGAATGCCGGACTGGTTTTTCCGAAACCGGGCTACCTCGATCTGCTTTCCTTGATCGCCAAAAAATACGGTGCGCTGCTGATATTCGACGAAGTCATGACCGGCTTCCGGTTAGGTAAGGCGGGTGTGCAGGGATTGGAAAACCTGACGCCGGACCTGAGCTGTTTCGGCAAGGTGATCGGCGGCGGACTGCCTGTCGGCGCTTTCGGCGGGCGGGCGGACGTGATGGATTTCCTCGCTCCAACCGGCCCTGTCTATCAGGCGGGCACGCTCAGCGGCAACCCTCTGGCGATGGCGGCCGGTCTGGCGCAGCTGCGCGAGCTGGAAAACCGCTCTGGCTTCGCGCGCCTCGATTCGCTGGGGGCGCATTTTGAAAAAGGACTGCGCCAGCTTCTCTCAGAAAAGGGCGTGCCGTTCCGCTTCAATCGGGTCGGCTCGATGTTCTGCCTGTTTTTTACCGACCGCGAGATCGTCAATGTTTCGGACGTGATGAAGCAGGATCTCGAGTTCTTTAAAAAGTTCTTCTGGGGCTGCCTGGAGGAGGGGATCTATCTGGCACCTTCGCCTTATGAAACCGGCTTCATTTCGCTCGCCCACACCGAAGCGGATCTGGACGACACGCTGACAGTCTTCGGCCAGGTGCTGGGCCGGATTTAGTCGCTCAACGCGAATTTTTTGACAAACGGCGGATCCAGCTCCCAACACCAGCACCTCCGGCTCATTCCGTTCACGGACCTGCGGGTGTGGGAGGTGAATCACGCGAATCCGATTCCGAATCAGAACCTTGGGCAGTTCCTGAAATGCAACTTCGACAATCCCGGAATCACTGATGAGTGCCATCTCTCCGCAGGTGACTCGGGCGGCGGCGTGTTCTTTTTGGAAAACGGACTCCGGCGGCTCGCGGGGATCAACTATGCGGTGGACGGGCCGTTCCGGATTTCCGAGGTGGTGCCAGCGGAATTTCAATCCGCACTCCATGACTGTGATAGTTTCCCCATGACTGCGGTTCTGTGATTGAGGTTGCGCCGGCGGTCAGGGGCGTTCAGCTTGCTGGTGATCTTTGGACTGCCGTTCGGATCCGAAATTTTCCAGCGAAACATGAATAAATCCAACGGAGAGCCGTCCAAAGTCGCGCAGGGGCCTGTCGGTTCCATCGATTCGGGAAACTCCATGGATGACCCTGACGATGATTTCCGCTTGGTAGCACTCGCGCAGAAGGGGGATTTAAAATCCTACGACGCGCTCGTCACCCGGCACAGGGGAAGGATTTTCGCCATGATTCGCAACATGATCCATCAGGAAGCAGACGCATGGGACCTCTCACAGGAAGTCTTCATCAAGGCTTGGACCGCACTCCCGCGGTTCGAAGCGAAGGCGCGCTTCACCACTTGGCTCTATCGGATCGCCCACAACGCCGTCTATGACTGGGCGCGCAAGCGGAAAATCGAAAGCGCTGGCGAGCTCAACGACGAAATTTTCCAAAGGGAGCGGATCGATTCCGCTTCTTTCACCACGCCCTCCGGTGGCGAATCGCCGGATACCTCAATGGCCCTTGGCGAGCTGCGGATGAAAATCCAGGTGGCACTTAACAAGCTCTCAGCGGAACACCGGGAAGTCGTTCTTTTGAAAGACGTCCAAGGACTCTCCTACAAGGAAATCGCCGAGGCCATGGACAGCAGCCTCGGCACCGTGATGAGCCGGCTGTATTACGCGCGCCAGAAACTCCAAACATTGCTAAAAGATGAATATGAATCCAGATGAGGCAAAGTTGGCCCTGTGGCTCGAGGACGAACTGGTGGGCAATGAGCTCGCCACATTCGAAGCCTGGGTGCTCGGCCAGCCGGAACAACTCGCCGCTCGCGAGGAGATCCGTCGCTGGCGCTCCGTGATCGCGTCCGCTGTGCCGGCGTCGGTAGAGCCGCCTTATCCCGATTTTTTCAACAGCCGCATCGCCCAAGCGATCCGGAACCAAACGCCGAAAGCGGCTGTGATTCCTGAGAAACGGCGCTACTCGTGGCAGTCCGTCTTTTTTCCACTTGCTGCCTGTGCGGGCATGGTGGCTGCCTTCTGGGTCGGCACAAAATCCCAGCCGAAGGCGGAAATCGACGTTGCGGGTGCGCCTCGGGCGATTCCTGTCGAGCAGATCATTTACACGCCGGAATCCGGGGTGAAGGCCGAATTGATCGCCAGTCATGTTGCTTCGGCAATGGTGATCGTGCTGGATGGCGTCCGCGCCATTCCCGATTCCACGGATTTTTCTGAAACCACCTACGTGCCTGTGGGACGCGAGTTTGACTCCACCGCATCACTCGAAGCCGCCATCCCGGAAATCGCCAACCCATGAGCCGCCGCCACGCGATTTTTCGCGCCATTGCGACGTTCCTGCTGGGCGTCGCCTATCCGGCCGCCGCGCAGGATGATCCGGGAAAAGCGAATATCGGGCGCGTTTCCGTGACCGTTTATTATGCCACGAACGGCGATCCGAAAGCGGCCGGAGCCAAGGCCGCCGCAGTGAGCAAGACCACGGAAAAGCGTCTCCACAGCGAGGAGCGGCTCAATTTTAAAAGTTACCGCGCGCTCGGTCAGGACGTGCAGCCCTTGCTCCGCAGTTATGAAAGCTGGGCCCAGCCGCTGAAACCATCGGACGAAGTGCTGGTGAAATTCGAGGCCAGAAGCGTGCCCACCGAGGAGATGATGAAACTCGACCTCGAAGTCTGGTTCAGCCGCAAGAAAATCCTCAAGACCGACGCCCGCCTGGAGGGTAATCGCCCGCTTTTTGTGCTCGGTCCCGAGTGGCGCGGCGGCCGTCTGATCATCGCCGTCGCACTTGCGCCGAAGGAAAAACCGTAGTCATAATCCACCTATGAAAAAAGCAATCGGCATCTGGCTCGCCCTCGCCGCCCTCGTCCACGCAGCCACCCTGGACTTCAAGGAAATGTCCAAGGAAATCAACGCTCCGGCGGATGTTCTGACCGTCACTGCGGACTTCGAGTTCGCTAATAACTCGGACAAGCCGATCACCATCACCAAAAGCGATCCCGGCTGCTCCTGCGTCTCTATCCAGGTTTCCGAGGGAAAACTCCGCTACGGACCGGGAGAATCCGGCACTCTCCGTGCGAAGTTTGATATGACGAACTTCTCAGGCACTGTGGACAAGGTGATCGCGCTTTACCTCAATGACGATTCCGCCGACAAACCATCCCAGGTTCTTAAATTGAAAGTAAACATCCCGGTTCTCGTCGGCGTCGAACCGAAGACCGTGAAATGGGACCTCGGTGCGAAAGCCGAACCGCAGACGATCCGGATAAAGATGATAGAAGGCCAGACCATCCACGTCACTGCCATCAAATCCTCCTCCGATGCTTTTGCCTGCGAGCTCAAAACCGTGGCGGATGGCAAGCATTACGAACTCGTCGTCACCCCGCGCGATATGAACGCCCCCGGCATCGCAGTTTTCCGGATCGAAACCGACTGCAAGATCCAGAAGCACCGCGTCCAGCAGGCCTTCGGCGTCGTGCGCAAACCAAGTGCCGCAGAAACCGCCGCCAAACCATGAAGGCGCTCGGCCAGCTCACGGCCGTCGTCGCCATTTCCCTCGCGGCGGCAGGCGGCACCTTCCTGATCAAGGGCCCGCCGAAACGGAGCTTTATCTGCGATCCTGCCACCCTTAAACCGGACGAAATCTGCCTCGAGCAAATCCCCTCTGACGCAGAAATCCTCTGGGTGGACGCCCGCCCGCGCAGCCAGTGGGAAAAATCAGGACTGCCCGGATCGGTTCTCTGGAATTTCGATCCCACCGAGGACATGCAGGCATTTGAAGCCGCGATCGTCCCGAAAATTTTGGAAACTCCGCGCGTGATCGTTTACTGCGGCGACGAAAACTGCGGCCTCAGCAGCGAGGTCGCCAAACGGATCCGCGCTCTCGATCTCGGTGCCGAGGTCTCCGTCCTGCGCGGTGGCTGGCAGGCGCTGGTGGATGCCGGCCGGATCAAGGGTTCCAGTCCTGCCTCTTGAGGTCGATCGCTTCCAGATACGGAGTCGCGGCGTTGTCCTCGGTATTCCAGCGCAGCAGAACCGTGCAGGCCTTCGCCCGACCGTAGCCCAAGCTGTAGGTGCCGTCCTCGAGCATCATGCCGATTTTCGACTGTCTGCCGAAGTAGGCGCTGGCGATTTCCTTGGTTTGATCTCTTGGCAACAGCTTGAGCGTCAGTTTCTTCTCTCGGTTCGGGACGCGCTCGTCATAACAGGAGGCCACTGCGGAAATGATCACTTGGAAAACTCCGGCTTTTTCGGACGGCGTCTTCGCATAGGCGGCTAGCCGGCCGCCGTAGGAATCGAGGAAAGGATCCACCACCACCTTCGGATCGCTCAAGCCACGCGTGCGGACCAGGATTGTCTGGAGGTTTTTCGTGTTGTTCCCCGCGTCGAAATCCACGTTGTAATAAATGTCGGTCACGCGTTCCACCGCGTTTGTCTCGCGGGCTTCAGTCAGAAAACTGGCAACGGGCAGGGGAGAGGCGAGGCAGGAGTTGGCGAGTTCGGCCTCGGGAGTTTTCGTTTCGATCAGTGCCAGGCGCTCGGGCAGCGACTTCGCGGTCAGGAAATTTTCCAACACCTTGTCCGCCGCCTTGCCTGGTTCCTCGGGTTCCATGCCCTCGGGAAATGATGGCGCGGGCTCGATGATCGTAGGCTGCTCGGGTGCGGGAACCGGCAGCGAGGGCACCATCTCCTCCGAGGGCCGCTCTGACTTCTTCGGCGGTGCGTTTTCAGGCAGAATCGTGCGGACGGTGGACGCGGTGTTTTTTGTGCTTGGGGGCACCTTGGTCTGGTTGTTCAGCACCGTGCGGACGCCGTAAACGATGCCTAACGTGGCGATCAGGAAAAGCAGTGCCATCAACGAGCGGACCAGCGGACCGCGCTGACGTGGATGTCTCGGCAGGGGCTTCGGTTTCAGGTTCGCGTCGCTGGTGTGCTTCGTCGGCTCTGGCATTTGTTTCGCCGCCGGTTGTTCGCCGTGAGACGAACGGCTCGGCAACTGCCGTGGCTCGGGCCGGAGCGCCGCCGGCCCCGATGCCGATACAGGTGTGGCTTGATGGACTGCCAGAATTTCCACCGGAGCGGAAACCGGAAGCGGATTCCCCACCGGCACCGCAGCATAGTCCGTGTATTGCGGTGCCACCGGAGCTGGCTGTTGGGCCGGTTGTTGGGCCGGTTGTTGGGCCGGTTGTTGCTGATAGTCAGGCTGCGGCGGCGCAACAGGCACCGGTTGTGGCACCGGCTGGTACTGCGGCAGCGGCGGTGGCTGATAGTAATCCGGCTGTTGTGGGGGAGCCTGCACCGGCTGTGGCTGCCCATAGGCCGTTGGCTGCGGGAGTGGAACGGGCTGCTGATAGGCCGGTTGAGAAGGCGGCTCGTAAACCGGTAGCTGCTGGGGATAAACAGGTTGGACCGGAGCCGGTGCGGCGGTGGGCTGGTAGTCCACCTGTTGGGGCTGGGAAACCGATGGCTGCGGTTGTTGGGGAGATTGAACCAACGGTTGATAAGCCGGTTGCGGTGGCGGCGTGTGAACCGGCTGCTGTTGGGGATAAGTGGGCTGGGCTGGCGCAAGCTGAGCAGGGGCGGCGGGAGCTTGATAGGCCACCTGCTGGGGCTGGGAAACCGGAGGCTGTGGCTGCTGATATGCTTGGACCGGCTGCTGATATACCGGTTGTGCCGGTGCTGCTGGATTCGGGGCAGGTGTCGGATAGGGTGCTTGGATCGGTGCCCGGCAGGACGGGCAGGGGCCGCTCACGCCCGCAAGATTTCCGGGAACCGTCAGTCTGATCCCACACGCGGAACAGGAAAAGGTGATTGAATCGTTGGTCATTGCTTAAAGCGCACGCTACAAAAATCTCCGGACCCCGTCAATCATTCAGAAAACTTAACTAAAGGACTCGGCCAAAAATAAACCCGCACCTGAGGTGCGCAGCCCTCCTTGGACTGCGTGCAGCCTGCTGCCGCTTTGAGGTCATGCAGCCTGCTGCTGCCTCGGTGCGGCCGTCACGGCAATCGTAAAACGTTCATTCGAGTTGGCCTCACCGGCAGGTCGGCCAGACAGCAGGCTGTCCCGGCCAAAGCGGCAGCAGGCTGCACGCAGTCCATGGTGCTTCGCACCGATTCCAAAGCCAGTCGGCGTGTTTATTTTTGGCCGAGTCCCTAATTTTAAGTGATACTGAGCCAAAGGGCGAACTGCCTCCGAGTCGAGGGTATAACGGAAAGTAGTGGGCAATGGCTCGCAACGTGTCCCGGCTGTCTCAGCCGGGTTCATTGCCCCACTCCCGGCTGAGACAGCCGGGACACGTTCTCAATGCCGCATGCCTTCAAGCTGCGTTCCGCAGCAATGCGATCAGCACGCCTTGGATGATCAGCTCCCGCGCCGGGATGAGGTCTGGAAAGTCCGGGTTCTCCGCATGGAGGAAAGGCTTTCCTTTTTCCACGAGGTAGCGCTTGAGAGTCGTTTCACCATCAATGAGGGCGGCAACGATGTCACCTTTTCTGGGCTCGCGGAATTCAAGGATCACCGTGTCTCCATCGCAGATGTGCGCGTCGATCATGGAATCTCCCCGCACTTTCAGGGCGAAGGTCCGGGCGTGGCGTGGCAGTCCGAGAGCGGCGATATCGATGGAAATGCAGCCTTGTTTATCCTGCTCCACATCCTGCGCCATACCGGCGGCGATGCTGCCATAGATCGGGATGTCGATGATTTCGCCACGGTCGAGCTCTTCCGGGAAAATCACCGCGCGGGCCTTACCAGGGAGTCGCTGGATCACTCCCTTGCGCTCGAGCGCTCGGAGGTGGCTCATCGCGGCGGTCTGACTGGCAAACCCGAAAGAGTGCTGAATCTCGCGGGTGGACGGCATGATCCCGGTCTGCCGTTGCGAGCTGCGCAGGTATTCAAGGATCTCCTGTTGGCGTGTAGTGAGGTCTGGGTTCATCGGTTTTTGAACAGTGTTCCTAAGAACAAATCGCAAAGGGACGGGATGGGCAAGCGAAATTTTTGAGAACAGAATTCGCGGATATATCGCGCTGGCATTTTACGGGGTGGGGGACTAGGTCGCTCTGATGCACGGCGAGCAGGACATTCATCAAAAGCCGCAGGCAGTGTTCTGGTGGTTGTGGATTGTCTTTTTTTTCCAGGGCATGACGCCCGGTTTCTGGTTGCCCGCGCTGACCAACATCCTCCAGGCGAAGGGCCTCGGCGCGTGGGTGGCGGCGGTGTTCGTGGTGCCGCCGGTTTGTGCGCTCATTTCGCCGCTGATCGGCGGCGCGCTCGCAGACCAGCGGGTGGCGGCAGAGCGGCTCTATCTATGGAGCTCGATGATCAGTGCGGGGCTTTTGTTGGCGGCTTTCGCTTGTCTCGATGCCGCCCTGCATCCTTGGTGGTTCGTGATCCTGCTGGGCTTGTATTCTCTCTTTTCCGCACCGGCGTGGGGGCTGCTGACGACCATTGCGCTGACGCATCTCCCGAACGGCGAGCGGCAGTTTCCGCTGGTGCGGGTGGGGGCGACGATCGGCTGGATGGTGGCCGGGGCGATGACAAGCTTTCTGTTTCATGCGGATGTGAGTGCAAAAGTCGGCTACGCATCCGCCGCAGCGAGGTTGGTGGGGGCGTTCCTGGCGTTCACGCTGCCGCACACGCCGCCGTTAGGTAAAAGCACTTCGTGGCAGAGCCGGCTCGGGCTGGACGCGTTCCAACTGATGAAACAGCGCGACCATTGTGTGTTTTTCATCGTCACGACGCTGTTCTCGATCCCTCTATCCGCCTTTTACATGTATGCACCGGAACTGCTGAAAGTGTTGGGAAACGCCCATGCCACGGCGACGATGACGATCGCGCAGTTTTCCGAAATTCTGGCGATGCTGCTGGTCGGCCGGGTGATGTTGCGGTTCCGCGTGAAGACGGTGCTGCTGTGGGCGCTCGGTCTATCGGTCGTGCGCTTCGGGATGAGCGCTTATGCCGGGGAGAGCGGCATGATCTCGTGGCACATCGGCGGCATCGCGCTGCACGGAATGTGTTATACGTTTTATTTCATCACGGCGCAGGTGTTCCTCGACCGTCGGGTGGACCCGGGTTTGCGCGGGCAGGCGCAAGGGCTGCTATCGCTCGTTTCCAGTGGTCTCGGCCCGTTGATCGGCGCCGTGATCTGTGGTTGGCTGCGGATGCGTTTCGACACCTCGGACGGCCACGGCTGGATGGCCTTCTGGGGCATCTTGGCGGGGATGATCGCGGTTTGTTTCGTGATCTTCGCCGTGTTCTATCGGGGACTGGGAAAGCGCGCGGCGGCGGTTTGATGAAAGTGTCCCGGCTGTCCCAACCGGGATACATTTTTGCTAACGCTAGAAACTCCGCAGTCCGGGTCAAGCGAGCTCACAGGCCAGCCGGATGGCGGCTATCATTGATGACGGGCTTGCCAGATTTTTCCCGGCGATGGAAAATGCGGTGCCGTGGTCCGGGCTGGTCCGCGGCTTGGGCAGGCCGAGCGTGACGTTCACGGCCGTGTCGAAGTCTAACAGCTTGAGCGGGATCAAGCCCTGGTCGTGATACATGGCGAGCACGGCATCGAAGTGTCCTCGCGCAGCGTCGCGGAAAATCGCATCCGGCACGGCAGGTCCGGTGAAAATACCTTGGCCCGACGCATTCAGAGTCCGGATGGCGGGGGCGATGATACGGATTTCCTCGTCGCCGAACGCACCGCTTTCCCCGGCGTGGGGATTGAGCCCGGCAACGGCGATGCGGGGCGTCGAAATCCCACGGCGTTTGAGAAATCCGGCGGTCAGCAGGCCGATTCGCACAATGCGTTCCTCCGTGAGAAGCTCCGGCACTTTTGCCAACGGCTCGTGGATGGTCGCGAGTCCCACCGTCAGGGTGTCGCCGGTCAGCAGCATGCCGAACTCCCTAAGCCCGAAGCCATGGGCGAAGAATTCCGTCTGGCCGGGAAAGGGGAAACCCAGCGCCTGCAAGCCTTCTTTGGAAACCGGCCCGGTGACGACGGCGTCCGCGCTGCCGTTTTTCAACCGCCGCACCGCCTCGTCGAGCGCGGCCATGGCGGCGGCTGCGGAGCGGGCGTCGGGTTTTCCGGGAATACCCGCACTGCGGTCGCCGATGATCTCGATGTCATGGCCGGCGGGGATTTTCCCGGAGGCTAGGGCGAGAGCGATGACTTCTGGGCCGACTCCAGCGGGATCGCCCAAGGTGATTATAACGCGTGGCATGATCGCAGCATCGACGTAACTCTGGGGGCTGCCAAGCTGGGAAACGGGGCCATGGCAGGTTTTAGCAAAGAGGTTTCATTGCCAAAGAAAGAAAAATCCAGGAAGAGCACGGCGGAGGATATCCGGTGAATGACCCGATTGCGACGGCAGATCTGAGATCTGGCCGGGGGGAGGAATTACCTGGGGAAGGAAATTGAACCACGAACAAAAGCGGATGGACCCGAATAATGAATGATTTCCAAAAATTATGGCAATCACCCGAAAGGTGAAAGTTTCAACTTCCATAACCTCATTCTAATTCGTGTGTTCCGTGTAATCCATGGTTCCCATCTTCTTTTTTCGGATTTCAGGCGGGGTAGCGCCGGGACTCTGCCGGAATTCGCAGCATCCTCCGTCAGAAATCCCGTAACCAGGTAAATAAGCAGGTCTCAAAATCGGCTCAAAGGTCCCAAAACCGGCCAATCCATCGTCATCGTGCAAGCGGTGCCGAATGCGCGCTGCTTCGAGCTCCATTATGCCATCGTGGATGCGACTGGCTTTCCTTTATTGGTCAAAAACATAACTGTGAAGGAATTGCGTCCGAGAGTCCGGTCTCAGCTCCCGCGTTCAAGCAGGATCAAAGGCGTATCTGACAATGGCCTGTCATTTTGTCACAAATCCCGTCTGCCGGAAGTTGCCAAGTGACGGTTTTGACACATTCGGGCATCTGGGAAAACTATTTCCTCCGCCTATTTCTCACGGATTTCCACAAACTGCCCGTCAGGTGCGGATTCTGTTTTCCAAGCCAACTGAAATTCTCATGAAACCTCCCATCAAAGCGCCTGTTTCCTATTCGCGCACGGTCCGCATGCTGGCCGTCATTATCACTCTCACCGCTGGGTCCCTCATTTATTGGTCCCTGCGTGTCCCAGAAGCCGGAAAACAGCAGTCGGCCCAAGCTGCGAACCCGTCAATCAGCGGCGCGGAGGGAGCTTCGCAGGAGACAGCGGGTATTACATCCGCTCCTGGTTCTATCGGGAAGCCGGGGTCACCGAGTCCGGAGGCCGATGCGCCCGCGGTCGTTAAGACAAAGCGCGCGGATCGGGGTGTTATGCCGGACCGTTCGAAACTCCCGGTGGTGGATTTGATGAAATCTTCCAGCGAGACACCGGCTTGGCCCGACGGGCCGCAGATGTTTGCGGAGGTTTCCTCAGAGACGAAACGGTTCATCAATTTGAGGCCGAACAACGTGGGCATCATGCCGACAGTCAATATCGGCACCGAGGAATCCGTGGCGATCCGCCTGGATTTCCCCGAGGGCGCGGCCGGCGACCGGATCTTTCTGGAACTCGTCGATGGCGGGTATTTCCTCAACACCGACAAGCCCGGTCAGGTGCTGACTCTCGACCAAAGCAAAAAACTTGAAGTCTCCATCAGCTCCGATGACCGGGTGGGTGATTGCAAGCTGTTCATGCGCCAGTCCGGCCACACCCGTGTCCTTCCTTTCTGGGTAGGCTCGCCACTTCCTCTTGCTCAAAGTGACCAAAATTAATCATCCCTTCATAAATCCCTAACGTAATTACTCACATGAAATTCATCATCCCTCGAACCTTCCAGCTTGGTTTCTCCCCGGCGATGCTACTGCTTTCGCTTTCCTTGTCGTTGTGTTCGCTAGGAACTGTCATCACCCCATGTGGGAATCCGCGTATTACGGATGATCCTCCTACATGCAATGGCGCTGCCGGAAACGATAGCCGCAGCGAATACGGCCCACAGATGAAAATCCCCACCGGAATGACAGGCATGCCACCTGCCACGAACCAAACCTTCTTCCAGCCGGCCGGCAGTAACGGGATCTCGAAGGCTCTTGACTTGGAAATCGCCGGAACCACCTCGAACTTGCCACTCAAGTTCGAGCGCCAGTACCAGTCCCGCGTGCGTGAAGGAATGAGTGATGACATGGGCCACGGCGTCACCTGGACCCACTCCTTCAGTTACCGGATGTGGTCCACTGCGAGCAACAAACGCAGCATTATTTTTCCGGACGGAACCATCTGTGAATTCACCAGCGGCGGAAACGTCACCTTTGAAGGCGAGACGCAAATCGAGCATCTTCCCGCTTCCGGCAGGGGCGAGCGGCTCTATCAAGGTGGCACCGGGCAAAACTGGTTCACGCTCATTCTTTCCAGCGGTGCGCGTCACGTCTTCGAGCGGATCACCGCGGCTGGCACCACGCTCTATCATCCCCGTTACGCCGCCGATGCCGAAGGTCGCCGCCATACCTACACCACGGATTCCAAGGCCCGCATCATCCGCGTGGAGGATGGAGGCGGTAACAGCATTTCCCTCCAATACGGGCCGATCCAGATCAACAGGAAACAAAACATCCTCCTCAAGGAAATCTCCAGCACGCCGACAAGCGGATGGAACGAGATCATCCAGTCGAATGCGACCGCCTACCGCTGGTATCAGGTCTTTAGCTCGGATAACAGTTTCTGCAACTTCGCGGAAGTTGAATTCTACGGTCGTGTGGGCGGTGGTAATGAAACCAAACTTTCCGGCACACCCTACGGGACCGGCCCGGCGCATATCAATTTCCCGACCAGCACCTTCGAAAAAGCATTCGACGGGGATACCGCTACTTCGTTCTATTTCGCCCGCCGTTTGAACGGAATCACTGGTCTCGACCTTGGCGCAGGAAACGAAGCGAAATTGACGAAGATCCGCTTCAATCCGAATACCGGGGCGGGTGCCGTCCCTTTGCTGAATTTCAAGAGAGCGCGCTTCGAAGCCGCCAAGATCGCTCCGGAGATCATCACTGTCCTTCAGCGCGTCGAGGCTTCGGACGGTCGGGCGGTCAACTATCTTTATGAAACCATCACGGACCCCAGCATCGATCAGACCCATCTCGTCCTCGCGGGCGTGGACTATGACGGCGACGGAGAATCCACCGCTGCCACCGACGCGCACTTCACCTATGTGTTCACCAATGAGGGCCGCGCTCCCAGTGTCGGCACGTTTTATGAACCCCGCACGCTCGGCAGTGTCCCGCACCTGAAGTTCGAATATCTGAGCGCCCAGCTCGATACCCGGGGCATGATTTCGAAGGTTCTCAATGCCGATAACAACGAGTTGATCGTGGAGAATATCCCGAATGCCAACCGCGTCGTCAGATTCCCCGGCGGGCGCGAAATCAAAATTGACTACAGCAATCGCTCAAATAACAGATTCTCCGGTTTGACCGATGCCGATGGCAATGTGACTGCTTACAACTGGAACAACACCTCCAGTTTCCTTTCATCCACCACCGATCCAGCGGGGCGCACCACCTCCTTCGATTTCAACTTCCGCGGTCAGCGCACCTCGCACCTCCAAGCGGATGGCCATCAGGAATTCGTCACCTACGATGGCTCCGGCCGCCTCATGACCCTCACGGAAAGCGCTGCGGGCCATCCCAGCCGTGTCACCACCTGGACGCGGGATGCCGCCGGTAAATGTACCCGTAAAGATTACCCAGACGGCTCCTACGAAACCTACACCTACAACTCCCTCGGCCTTGCCACCGAAAAACGCGAGCGCAACGACTCCATCACCGCCCGCACCTACAGCGCTTCCGGTCTCGTTCTGACTTACACCGAGGCTGCCGGCACCCCGCAGGCCGAGACCCATACCTACACCTACTACGGCCTCGCAGATCCCACTGGCTCGCCCGCCCGTTTCCTCAAAACCGAGACCGACCCGCGCGGACGCACCACCTCCTATCAATACGACAACCGTGGCCAGAAAACCCTAACCACCTACCCGGACGGCTCCTCGCGTGGAATCACCTATGACGCCTTCGGCAACATCACCGCTGAAACCGATGGCATCCACACCCAGTCATGGACTTACAACGGCTTCAAACAGAAAACCAGCGCGACCGACACCCTCGGCCATCGCACCTTGTATTATTACGGCGACGGCGGCGTTTCC
>JBBRCO010000009.1:0-50659 GCA_038204755.1 Verrucomicrobiales bacterium | reverse complement strand
GTGAAGTTTCGCAAGACGGAGCCGCGCATGCCAGTGGTGCTGGCTGTCAAAGAGGTGCTGGCGGTGCTGGACAAGATCGACGAGAAATATGGTTTGATGGCGCGCATTCAGTATGGCGGCGGATTGCGGCTGATGGAACTGGTGCATACGCCAGTGCGGTGCGCCGGGCTGTAGAAGATGTTTCTCTAAGGGGTATGGATGCAATTCTGGTAGGCGCTGGAAATTTTCCTCTGATTCAAGGGGTGGGAATAGAATGGGAGGTTGGGCATTGGGGGAACCTGAGTTTGGGGAATCGTGACAAATTTCATCCAAGAGTTGCGCCGGGCAGCCTGTGAGATTAGGACTTTTGCAATGAAACACCCTCTCCTCTGCATTTCGGCGCTTCTGGTTTCCGTGGTCTCGCTGCCGGGGGCTGAGGAGGAAACGGTGAAACCGGTCATCGCTGTTTATGATCTGGAAGGACCGGTATCGGAATCCGGGCAGGGCGAGGAAGGTCTGATGGCGCTAACGGTGGACGCCTCGCGGCCGCTCACCATGCTCGATCTCTCGCGCAGTCTGGAAAAGGCCGCAGCCGACGCGACGGTGAAGGCCGTGGTGCTCGATGCGGACGGTGCCGAGGTGGATCTTTCGCAGGTGCAGGAAATCCGCAAGCGCTTGCTCGCCATCCGCGGGGCGGGAAAGGATGTGTGGTTATATAGCGAGCACCTCACGAACCGCACGGCTCTGTTGGGAAGTGCGGCGAATCATTTCACGCTGATGCCCGAGGCGGATTGCGAGTTCCATGGCATCCACTCGGAGTCGATGTATTTCAAAGGGCTGCTCGACAAGATCGGCGTGCGTGCGGACGTGATCCACATAGGAGATTTCAAGAGCTTCGGTGAGAATTTCTATCGGACTGGGCCCAGTGACTATGCGCTGAAACAGGAGGAAGCTTTGATCGATTCCATCTTCGGGCAGATCGTCCGCGGAGTCGCTGATGGCCGGAAGCTGAAGCAGGAGGAGGTCCGCACGCTCATCGACGATGGCTCACTCACTGCAAAGCGCGCGGTCGAGGCGAAACTGGCGGACCATGTGATGTACCGCACGGATTTTGTGAACAAGCTCCGCGAGACCTACGGCGAGGATGCGGATTTCGACAGGAGCTACGAGCTGCCGGATCTCGATGGACCGGAGATCAGCGGGGTGATGGATTTTTTCAAACTGATGTTCAGCGAGTCGAACAAAGGCAAGTTCCGCAAGGATTTCATTGCTGTGGTCGCACTGGATGGAGATATCACGGATGAGTCGATAGCGCCGGTTAGGACTCAGATTCTCAAGCTGGCCAAGGAGGAAAAGGCGAAGGCGCTGGTGCTGCGCGTGAACTCTCCCGGCGGCTCCGCGCTGGCCAGCGAGGTGCTGTGGGAGGCGACCGAAGAATGGAACGCGACCGGCAAGCCCTTCGTCGTTTCGATGGGCGGCGTCGCAGCGAGCGGCGGTTACTATGTTTCCAGCGCGGCAAAACGGATTTTCGCGGAGGAGGGGACCATCACCGGTTCGATCGGCGTGGTGGGTATGAAATTCGTGATCGGCGGGGCGTTGGAAAAAATCGGTATTACCACCCACACGACCGATCGCGGGAAAAACGCCGGAGTCATGAGCATGACGCGCGGTTTCTCGGACGAAGAGGCGAAGATCGTTAGGGACTCGATGGCGGAGGTGTACAGCACTTTCAAGAAGCGCGTGGCTGATGGACGGGGCAAGGCGCTCAAGGGTGATTTGGAATCACTCGCCGGCGGTCGCGTTTACAGCGGGAAGGACGCGCTGGAAATCGGGCTCGTCGATGAGATCGGCGGTCTCCAAGAAGCGATCGCCTTCGCTGCGGGCGAGGCGAAGCTCGAGAAGCCTGAAGTCAAGCTGTTACCCGAGCCGAAGAGCGGGCTGGAGGGGCTTTTTTCTCCTCCTTCCAAGAAGGACGACGATGAGATCATCCGCGCCAGCGCCGGGCCGTCCGCGTCGGTCAGACTTCGCACGATGATCGAATCCAGTGGCGTGCTCGATGCCCTTCCCGCCCGGGCGAGGGAGGGCGTGAACCGCCTTGCCGCGCGGATCGAGGCGTTTGGCAAATGCCGGGTGCTTCTGATAGGTCCTGATATTGATCTCAGGTGAATGCCCGGGTGAATCCGCCGCTGGCTGCATTGGTGGCGGCGGTGGATGCGGTTCGGCGAACGCGGCGGTTAAGTCGGGAAATTTCCGACGATGGACTCTGGACGCGGACGATTCCGGGGCCTACACCTCGCGCATGACCGTTCGCACCCGATTCGCTCCTTCTCCCACCGGCTACCTGCACGTCGGTGGGGCACGCACTGCTTTGTTCAACTGGCTTTTCGCGCGCAAACACGGCGGCGTTTTTGTCCTGCGGGTGGAGGACACCGACGAGGCACGGAACACGGAGGAGGCGCGGCAGGCGATTTTCGACGGTATGAACTGGCTGGGACTCGACTGGGACGAAGGTCCGGAAAAAGGCGGCAGCTGCGGTCCTTACTATCAGAGCGAGCGGAAGGATATCTATGACGCGTGGTTTCAGAAGCTCGTCGATGCCGGGCGCGTCTATGAGGATGGCGGCGCGTGGCGTTTCCGTTTCGATAGAAAACCGGTGACGATGCACGACCTGGTTTGCGGGGAGGTGACTATCGACTATCGCGATGAATCGAACACGCCGGACATGGTGGTGAAGCGCTCGGACGGTTCGTATGTTTTCCACTTCGTGAACGTGGTGGACGATTTGGAAATGGAGATCACGCACGTCATCCGTGGCGAGGACCATCTGATGAATACGCCGAAGCATCTTCAGCTCATCGAAGCCTTCGGCGGCGTGGCTCCGAAATATGCGCACATCCCGCTGATCCTGAATCCGGATGGCTCGAAGATGTCGAAGCGCGACGAGGGCGCGGCGGTGGGGGATTATCCACGGCAGGGATTTCTATCAGCGGCGGTGGTGAATTTCATCGCGCTGCTGGGATGGAATCCTAAGACCGAGCAGGAAATCTTCACACTCAAGGAACTTTCTACATTTTTCTCACTGGAGAATGTGAACCGCTCACCCGCACGGTTTGATTTGGAAAAATGCAAGTGGGTGAACCAGCAGCATCTTCTGTCGGTGGATCTGGAAACATTCGCCGCGGCCGCGGAGCCATTCGTGGAGGCGGCGGGACTGCCTGTCACCGGAAACTATCAGGCGGTGATCGCCGCGGTGAAAGATAAGGTGCGCCTCCTCAGTGATGTTCCGGCCGCAGTGGATTTCCTGCTGAAGGATGATTTTTCCTACGATGAGGATGCTGTTACGAAGGTGCGCGGAAACGCCGCGGCAGGAGGGCTTCTTAGAGATCTGGCAGCCGCTTTTGAATCAATTTCCGAATGGTCGGCGGATGCGGCGAAAGAAACTCTCAGCGAGACGGCGGTCGCATCCGGCGCGAAACCGGGGCAGCTAATGTTTCCACTGCGTGTTGCTCTATCGGGCCGTGGTCATGGTCCAGATCTGGGGGCCGTCCTGAATCTTCTGGGTAGGGACAGTTGTGTGAAACGTGTGCGGGATTTTGCCGCAAGATTATAACTATCCATGCAGAATGAATTCCGCGCTCCAATACGAAGAATCCAATGAAGGAAGTTTACACCGTTGACGATCTTATCTCCCGCGGGATTCTGGATGCCGGGCATATCAAGCCGGCAAAGCTTGCGGTGATCGGCCACCCGATCGCCCATTCTGCCTCGCCGCGGATGCACCAGCCAGCGTTGGATGCCGCGGGGATCGACGCACGTTACATCCGGCTGGACATCGAGCCGGGCAAGGTCCGCGAGGCGTTCGAACGGATGCGCTCTCTGGGATTCATCGGCTGCAATATCACGGTGCCGCACAAGCTGGAGGCGATGGAACATTGCGAGGTTTCCGCTCAGGCCCGGGCGCTCGGTGCGGTGAACACGATTGTCTTCGGTGACGATGGAAACCGCGGATTCAACACGGATGGCCCGGGATTCATGAACGCCGTTGCGGATGATTTCGGTGTCCCGTTAGCATCGTTGAAAGTCGCGGTTGTCGGTGCGGGTGGTGGCGCGGGGCAGGCGATCGCGACCCAGTGCGCCATGTCGGGAGTTGGAAAACTCGTGGTGGTGAACCGCAGTTTGGAAAAATTAGGTCCCTTGGTCGGGCGCCTGCGAGCGCATGGAAACAAGACTGAAATCGTCGCGCTTTCCTTCGATGGCCCGGCGCTGCCGGAGCAATGTCTGAGCTGCGATCTTATCGTGAACACATCATCCGTCGGTCTGAAAGTTGGCGACCCTTCGATTCTCCCCGCAGTGTGTTTGAAAAAGGAGCATCTGGTTTACGATACTATCTATCAGCCATCGGTGACGCCGTTGCTGGCGTTGGCGAATGAAGCCGGTTGCAGAACCTCGAACGGGCTTTCCATGCTCATTCACCAAGGCGCGCTGGCGTTTCAACACTGGTTTCCGGGTTCCGACCCGCTGCCGGTGATGCGGGCGGCGCTGGGGAAGGCGAAATGAACCAGGCGCTAACAAATTACTGTTTTTCGCCCTGATCTGCGGTTTTCACACCGGGATCGTCGATGGAATACCAGTGGCAGGCGACGACTTTTTCGAGTTCGAAGTGGCGTTCCATGTTCTGCTCGACGCGTTTGACCCGGACGCGGACGCGGATGAGTCCTTCGGGATTGGCATTGGTGATTTTCACGCCGAAGACGCGTTTGCCGTCCCGCTGGAGTTTGAAGGCGGCGTCGAGTAGGCGGCCGTTCTCGCTGTCGCGCCTGATAAGGAACTCGGGTGACTGGATGCCGGTGTCGTTCATGCTGCCGAAACGGGGCGCGTAGAGAACGATGCTGATGGTATCGGCGCTTTTCCTTTCCTCCGCCAGTCGCTCGCGGGCGAGGAGGCGGAACTCGCCCTCGGGGGCGCCACTGCCTGCTAGGAACAAGGCCCAAGGATAGTCGCTGAAGCGGACGAAGTGATCCCAGTCCAGCCGCCACTCGCCGCTTTCCTGGACGAATACCGCGTCGAACTGGCGGTCCTCCGTGGAGTTCCAAAGTGTTTCCAGCGCCTTTCCGCCGGGGAGGTCGAGTTGCGCCGACTGGACGAGGCGCAGGGTGGAGGGATCAATGTTGGCGATCGGATTCAGATCGTAGAAACGCGCCATGCGTGATGCCGTCCCGATGGGGGACAGCACGAACTGGTTGCGCGCTTCCGGTGTGCCGGCGGTTAGGAAGCCTGAGAACACCTGGTTGCAAAGCGGGCCGGCCTCGTTGATGAGCGTGATTCCGCCATCGTCCGCGCCGATGGTTCCGGTTGGGGCTGGGGCCACCTCGGGCTTTCTCACTTCCGAAGGATCGTGAAACCGCCAGCGCGCGCCGAAGATGATCGAGGCTAGCAGGATGGTCCAGCCGGCCACGAGTTTCAGCATGAGATGGCTCTTTTTCCGTTTCCGGAGAGAATGCCTCTCGGAATGGCCGGCGGGCTGTTCGGAGTCCGCCGTCGCGGCTGGCTGCGGGACGCCTGCTCCGGCGGACGGGGCCTCGAAACCGATGGACGGATTGCGCCCGCAGTCGGTGCAGAGGCGGCCTTCGTGATCTCCGATGGAGGATTGGAAGAGAGAGCCACAGCGTCCGCAGTGGAACCAGGAATTGTTATATCCGCTCACGGGTTTGTTTAGGGTGTTAGCCAGTCGGCATGCAGTACTTCCGCGATCTGCCATTGGTTCGGCAGCGCGGCGTCGGGTCCGGGAGAGAGCCGCACGGTGATTTTTCTGCTGCCTTGGGTTTCGTCGAGGATTTCGCCGGTCCGCAGGAGGTCTGCGCACGCGCCTCCCGCCGCTTCGGTCCTGCGGGCGTAACACCAGACGGAGCGTTCTCCCTGCGGTGCCAGCAACTGATAGGACTGGTATTCTTCTTCCGGCCAGTTGGCGGTGTAGAAATTCGCCATGGAGAGGAGACCGCGGATCTCGCGAGGGTCTCCTTGTCTTTTCGCGAGCTCGTCGAAGGTCGCCGTGCTATAGCCGGTGGTCGCTTTCCAATCGAGGAGGAGCTTGCCGTTCTTGGTCACGAAACAGGCGGAGAACTTCGAAAAATCTGGCAGCGTTCCCTCCAGCAGGGCGTATGGGCGTTTTCCGGATTTCATGACCTGCCACGCGGTGTCCTGGGGTGGCAGCCAGTCCTTGCCGATGCCGGACTGCCGCCAGTCCCTGCGTAAGACCGCATTAACAGACTCTGCGTCAAGCAACAGTGGCAGCACCTCGTCGGCGACTCTGGCAGTAATATAGGAACGGAAAATCTGTTCGGCTTCCGGCTGTTTCGCGATCAGTGCGTTGACAGCGTCCATGCCCTCGACGTTTTCGTCCTCGATCACCCTCATGTCCCGCTCCGGCAGGGCCGAGCGCGCCGCATTCGCTTTGTTGATGGAAGGGAGCATCATCATGGACAGGATGACCACGGAGGTGATTCCGGTGCCGATGAGAACGGCCCATTTTAACGAAAATTTCTGAGCGATACCCCAGTCACGTCCTTCGCCCAGCGTCTTGGTTGCTTCGGGCGGCCGTTCGTGGAAAACGACTTGTCTGGCCACTTTCGGCGGTCCTCCGGCCGTTTGTTCGAGGCGGATGACGCTGCCGCTGATTTCCTGCACATCCAGACCTGGTGAGTCATCGCCGATTTCCCTGCGGGCGACGTTCGGCTCGATTCGCAGGCCCGCCGTAGAGTTCTCCGCCGGTGTGGAATCCGAACGTTCGGTGGGTGGCCTGCGTGGTGGCAGAGTCGCGCCCGTTGTGCTGGCTTTCGCTTCGAAACCTTCGGCATCCTCCCATCCGTCATCCGGAGCAACTTCCGGTGCGTGATTGTTGGGATCGATCAAAAGCGGGTTCATTCGGCGAGGTTGAAAGGCGGATAGTGGCGGCGGAATAGGCCCGTTGCAAGCGGGTTTGGCGCTATTCTCCGCCCAGTCTCCGGTCCAGCGCTGCGTCCATTGCCTGCTCAACGAGGCGGGCGGCGAGCGCTTCCGTCGCGGAATCCAACCGTTGCACCGCCACCTTCAGAGGATTTGCGGCATTACCCGCGAGCGCGGTCCGGACCGCAGCAGCGGCGGACTCGATTTCTCCCCGCTCTTCGTCTTCCGCAAGTCCCTGTGCCAAAACGGATTCCACGGCGGGGAGGAGCTCCTCGGCCTTCATTTTCGCCTCGGTGAAAACGCGCTCTGCCATGTCTTCGAATGCGTGCTCCACCGATTCGCTGACCATCGCCTCCACCGCCGCATCGTCCACGTTTACCGCCGCGCTCTCGATCCGTACCACAGTGTCGGTTCCTGTGGAAACATCCCGCGCCAGCGCCTCAAGGATGCCGTTTTCATCGATCCTGAACTGCACGCCCACCCGCGCCTGGCCCTTCGGTGAGGGGGAAAACGTCACGTTGAATTTTCCCAGCTCCCAATTGTCCTTCGCCATCTCGCGCTCACCCTGTAGCACGCGCACACGCATCGCCGCTTGGCCGTCCGCCGCGTTGGTGAACATCTCGCCCGCCTTGCAGGGAATGGTCGTGTTGCGCGGAATCAGCACGTTCATCAGCCCGCCGAATGTCTCGATCCCCAGGCTCAGGGGCGTCACATCCAGCAGAATCATCTGCCGCAGCGCGCCACTCAGCACGCCACCCTGGATTGTCGCGCCGAGGGCGATCGCCTCGTCCGGGTGTTGGGAAACATCCGGCTCGCGCGAAAAAAGCCCCGCCACCGCGCGCCGCACCGCAGGCATCCGGGTGCTGCCGCCGACGAGCACCACCGCGTTCAGATCCTCCGGCTTCAGCGCGGCGTCCGCCATCGCCTGCCTGCAATGTCGCAGCGTCCGCCCGATCCACGGCGCGGCCCACTTTTCCAGTTCCTCGCGGGTGATCGTTTCCTCGATGCTGCGGCCGCCATCATAGAACGGCACCCGGAAAACCGCCTGTTCTTCCGTGGAAAGGGCCCGCTTCACCCGCTCCGCCTCCTCCATCAGACGCACTCGCGATGTCCCTGAAATTTCTGCCAGCCCCGCGCGCTCCGCCACTCGTGTTAGGATCAGCGCGTCCAAGTCATCGCCGCCCAGCCGCGTGTCGCCGTGGGTCGCAAGCACCTGGAAGACGCCGTCCTGCATTTCAAGAATGGATAGATCGAATGTCCCGCCGCCCAGGTCATAGACCGCCACCCGTGATCGGTCGCCCAGTTTGTCCAGCCCGTAGGCCAGCGCCGCCGCCGTTGGTTCGTTCAGAATTCTAACCACCTCCAGCCCGGCCAACTCGCCCGCGCGTTTCGTCGCCGCGCGTTGGGCGTCGTGGAAATAGGCGGGCACCGTGATTACCGCCTTGGTGATTTCCACGCCCATCCGCCACTCCGCGATGCGCTTCATTTCCTTCAGAATCTCTGCGTTGAGTTCCTCCGGGGTCTTTCCCATCACCCGCGGAAATCCGTCATCCCCCGCATCCACTGGCACTGGGAAATGATCTTCCACCTCGCTCATCCGCCGCCCCATCAGCCGCTTGATGCTCGTCACCACCCGCTCCGGTTCCAGCGTCCGGCGGCGCAACGCCTTTGCGCCGACCTCCACCGCACCGTCCCTGCCGATCCAAATGGCACTCGCGGTGATCCGCCTGCCGTCCTCGTTCGCCAGCAATATCGGGAATCCCGAATCCACGACACCCACCGCCGAATTTGTCGTTCCCAAATCAATTCCAAGGATCACATCGCTCATCGCCGCCACTTTCGCGGCCGGGATCGATCCCGTCAATCATCGTGGCATCCGGATTTGCGGACGATAACCCGTGTGGGATGGGCACCACGCTGGGTTTTGAAATCTACTTTGATCTGACCAAGGCAAAATCGAAAAACGAGGAGTTTGCAGAGCCGGGTGACCACAATTTTGCCTGGCAGGAGTGCTATCTTGTGAACGGCCGGGAGCGCGAAATTATCGTCCATCGGCAAGGGGCGACGCCTGGAGGATATCCATTTCGCCGCTGAAATGGGACGATTGGCTCAAGCTGCCGATTGCAGGCGGCTGAATCCCTTCGGCTTGCTGGAAAACGGCAGGCTTGCCCGGTAGGTGCTCCCAGAAAGCGGCACCGCCGCCACCGTCGCGCGATTCGTGGAATCCTCCGGCAGCTGTTACCGCCAGCGCCGGATTCACGGTGAAATCGAGGTGCGGATGGGTCGCCTCGCCTCGCCTTCGATTAGAACGTCAGGGGCAGGAGGGGAAGGAGGATGGACGCGGGTATTTCACGAAGCCATCGGAAACGCACGCGGTCGGCTCTTGTCACCGATTGCCAAGATTTCTCTTCGCTGGGCCGCTGGTGGGGCGGGGCTCTGAGCGTGGAAATCCGTGGAAATCTTGGCACGAGCATTGCTTTAATTTGGTTGTCGCGACACTACAGGCGGTCCGACTGAGATGCTCTGAGGTTAATGGGTTTTCCAAAGGGATGATCAGTCGGGCCGCTTCCCTTTTCAGGGTGTGGCTCACGCCGGTGGCGGATAGGCCGTAAGGTTGGTGGTGAGCGCAGTGGCTTTTATCCGGCGGTGACGATGAGCGGGAGGTGCCGCACGGGGAGGGGGTGAAAAGGCAGATTCTCGTGCAATTGGCATGCGGGATGTCAGCGCAATTGAGCGGATCGCTGGTGGAAGTGGATATCCGGTCGGTTCCTGAGGGTGGATGAGGGGTGGGTTTCGGCTGGTCAGTCCGGAGGGTAGATGTTTTAAACTGCCCGCAGATGACCTGCTTTTATCATAATGAATAACTCTCACGCAGGCCAAAAGCCCCGCCTCGCCGCAAGTACGTTGGCCGCGTTGGGGATTGTTTTCGGCGACATTGGAACCAGTCCGCTTTATGCGTTCCGCGAGTGTTTCTCGGGGCATCATGGAGCGCCGATCAATCCGGAGAACCTGGTGGGCGCGGCGTCTTTGATCGTTTGGTCGCTGATCATGGTGGTGACGGTAAAATACCTGCTGATCATCCTGAATTTGGACAACAAGGGCGAAGGCGGCGTGCTGGCACTCTCGACGTTGATCCGCGGAGCGCTGAGAAGCCTCGGAGGCAAGGATCCCAAGAAGATCCTGCTCTTGGGCCTCGCGGGTGCGTCCTTGATTTACGCGGACGGGATGCTGACGCCGGCGATTTCCGTGCTCAGCGCCGTCGAGGGACTGGCGGTGAGCGCGCCGGTCTTTGCGCATTGGGCGGTGCCGTTGTCCGTGGTGTTATTGGCGGTGCTTTTTTATATCCAGCGGTTCGGCACCGGGGTGGTGGGGAATTTGTTCGGACCGGTGATTCTGCTTTGGTTCGGCACATTGGCGGCGTTGGGGATCCGGGCATTATGGGCGCACCCGCAGGTGATTTTGGCCATCAGTCCTTGGGAAGGGCTCTCATTCGTAGTCCGTGAATGGCAGCATGCGTTTCCCTTGCTGGCAGCGGTGTTTCTGGCGGTCACTGGTGGGGAATCGCTCTATGCGGACATCGGGCATTTCGGGACAAAACCGATCCGTGTCGCGTGGTTCGCGGTGGTTTTTCCTGCGCTGGTTTTGAACTATCTCGGACAAGCCGCGCTGCTAACGGCGGATCCCTCCGCGATCCGGAGTCCGTTTTTCCTGCTGGCTCCGCCGATGTTGCAGCTCCCGCTGACCCTGCTGGCGACGTGTGCGGCGATCATCGCCAGCCAGGCGCTCATCTCCGGTGCTTTCTCGATGACCGCCCAAGCGGTGCAACTCGGGTGCATGCCGCGGACGCTGATTCTTTATACTTCCAGTCATTCGAAGGGGCAGGTCTATGTGCCTGCGGTGAATCACGTGCTGGCCATCGCCTGCATCCTGCTGGTGGTCAGTTTCAAGACGTCCGCCGCGCTGGCCGGGGCCTATGGCATCGCGATCTCGGTGACGATGACGATCACCTCGGTGCTGTTCTTTTCCGCAGCGCGGGCGGTGTGGGGATGGTCGAAGTTAAAGGCGGGCCTGGTTTCGAGTTTGTTCCTGACATTTGAAGCGGCGTTCCTCAGCGCGAACACGTTGAAGATTTATCCATCCGGCTGGCTGCCTCTAACAATCGGCGGGGTGGTGATGGGGATGATGCTCACTTGGATCTGGGGCCGCCAGCGCCTGTATAAGAAGATCATCGCGGCTTCCCTGCCGATCGCCGACCTTCTCAAGGAGTTGAAAAAAGGCAAGATCCACCGGGTTTCCGGCACGGCCATCTACATGAGTGGCAAGGGTACCCAGGTGCCGAACGCGCTGCTGCACAACCTGAAGCACAACCAGGTGCTGCACGAGCGGGTGATCCTCCTGCATGTGATGACCACGGACGAGCCGACCGCCTCGGAAGAAGAGAGGTTGGAATTTGAAGATCTGGGCGATGGCTTGCAGAATGTCACGATCCGGTTTGGCTTCACCGAGACGCCGGACGTTCCGACCGCGCTGAAGGAGCGGCTCAAGGATGACAGGAAGATTCAAGCCGGTAAAACGACATATTTCCTCGGACGCGAGAGTTACGGCATGGGCAAGCACGCCACGGTTATCGACCGCCTGCGCTTGTCGGTATTTGGCGTGCTCGCCCGTAACGCTTCGCCTGCGACGGCCTATTTCCAGCTTCCACCTGGCCGGGTGGTCGAACTTGGCGCGCAGATCACCCTCTGAGTGCGCGTGAAAACGCACTGTATTTCGCTGGTCAGGCGTGTGGGGAAATGATTTGAACCCCGCGCGAGCGATCCGCCCGCTAAGATGAATGAATCACCTGCTGGTCACACCGGCCATTCCAGTTCGTTAGCAGTCACCACCCTGGCCGCACTGGGTATTGTCTTTGGAGACATCGGCACCAGTCCGTTGTATGCGTTTCGGGAGTGTTTCTCCTTGGAAAGTGGCCATGGCGCGCCGATCAACCCGCAAAACCTGATAGGAGCGGCTTCGCTGATCGTCTGGTCACTGCTTTTGGTGGTATCGGCGAAGTATCTATTCATCATCCTCAGGCTCGACAACCGCGGCGAGGGCGGAATCCTGGCTCTATCCACCCTGATCCGCAGCACGGCGAAAAAGCTCGGAAGCGAGGATCCCCGCAAGATCTTGATGCTCGGTCTCGCGGGAGCCGCGTTGATTTACGCGGACGGCATGCTGACTCCCGCCATTTCCGTGCTCAGCGCAGTTGAAGGCCTCGCGGTCAGCAGCCCTGCCATCGCGCATTGGACGGTGCCCGCTTCGGTAGTCATTCTCATCGGCCTGTTCTCGATCCAGCGATTCGGCACGGGGCAGGTGGGCAAGCTGTTTGGTCCGGTAGTCATGCTGTGGTTTGGCTCGCTCGCGTTGTTAGGCGGGCGGCAGCTTATGATTCATCCTGAAGTGCTCAAGTCGCTGCTGCCTTGGGAGGGATTGTCGTTTCTCATCCGCGAGTGGAAACACGCATTTCCTTTGCTGGCGGCAGTGTTCCTCGCAGTGACCGGCGGCGAGGCGTTGTATGCGGATTTGGGACATTTCGGCACGAAGCCGATCCGCGTCGGCTGGTTCACCGTGGTGTTGCCGGCCCTGGTGCTCAACTACCTCGGACAGGCGGCGCTCCTAACTGCGGATCCGTCCGCGATCCGGAATCCGTTTTTCCTGCTGGCTCCGGACTTCCTCCAATTGCCACTCACAATCCTCGCGACAGGAGCTGCGATCATCGCCAGCCAGGCGTTGATCTCCGGTGCCTTCTCACTCACCACCCAAGCGGTGCAGCTCGGCTGCATGTGCCGGATACGCGTGATGTACACCTCGGAACATTCAATGGGCCAGGTATATGTGCCCGCAGTGAATCACATTCTCGCCGCCGCGTGCATCCTGCTGGTGGTGACCTTCAAGACATCCGCCGCACTGGCCGGAGCCTACGGGATTGCCATCTCACTCACCATGACGATCACCTCGGTGCTGTTTTTCTCCGCCGCGCAGACGGTGTGGGGATGGTCCAGGTTGAAGGCCGGAAGCATGACCTTTCTTTTCCTGTTATCGGACGGGGCCTTTCTAGCGGCTAATGCGCTGAAAATCTTCCCGTCCGGCTGGTTGCCGCTGCTGATCGCCGCAGCAGTGATGGCTGTCATGCTGATCTGGATCTGGGGACGGAAGATGCTCTACGCCCGGATCATCCGCGATTCCCTCCCGATCGAGGTGTTGCTCAAGGACATGCAAAAAGGAAAAATCCAGCGCGTTTCCGGCACCGCCATTTATATGAGTGGCAAAGGTCTGCAAATCCCCACCGCGCTGCTCCATAATCTGAAGCATAACAAGATTCTCCATGATCGGGTCATCCTGCTCCACGTGAAGACCCTCGACCAGCCACGGGCGAATGAAGGAGAAATACTCGAGTTCGAGGATCTGGGAGACGGACTGCAACGGGTGACCATGCGCTTCGGTTTTGCGGAAACCCCGGATGTTCCGGAGGCGTTCAAGCGCGGAATGCCAGAAAAGCACCGGTTCCAACCGGGAAAGGCGACGTATTTCCTCGGTCGGGAATCCTACTGCGTCGGAAAAAACGCAACCTTCTTCGGTCGCCTTCGCTTGTCGCTCTTCGCCATGATGGCGCGCAACGCCTCCCCGGCGACGGCCTATTTCCAGCTTCCTCCGGGCCGCGTTGTCGAACTCGGTGCCCAGCTCATTCTCTGACGAACATTAATTTAGGTTTGCGGGAAACCTCCCGCTTGATAACCCGTGGCCATCCATTCCTCACTATCCATAACAGGGCTCGGTGCCCTGTCGGCACTCGGTAGCGACGTCAACTCGCACCACGAGGCGGTGCTCGCGCGGCGTGTTCCATTTCAGGAACTTGGAAAATTGTTAGGCGGTGGCAGCCCGCACGCGCTGCGCCCCGGCGCTTGGATCGAGCCGCGCAAGCTGCTCATTCACCGCAAGTGGAGCCCGGCGACGATGGCCGCGCTGCACGTCGCCCGGCAGGCGATCACCGATGCCGGATGGACTTCTGAAGATCTCAAGGACGCCGCACTTGTCGTCGGCACCAGCCGTGGAAATGCGGCGGGCTGGCTCGGTCCGTGGCCCGGCCGCCGGCCGTTCAAACTGATGGCTGCGAGCAACACGATCCACAGCGAGCCGGCGTCCGCCATCACCATTGAGTTCGGCATCACCGGGCCGAATCATGTGCTCGCCAGCGGCTGCGCGGCGGGGCTCGACGCCATCGGCATCGCGATGATGATGCTCCGCGCCGGCCTCGCCACACGCGCCCTCGCCGTGGCGGTTGATCTACCGCTGGTCCCGATCCTATTAGATAACTACGCCTCATCCGGAATCCTCTCCATGCAGCCGGACCTGGATCCCTATCATCCGGAAACCTCCGGCTTCATCCCCGCCGAGGGGGCCGCGGCGATGGCCATTGAAATGACATCAGGTGATTTCCCGAAACTCATCCACTATGGCTGCAACTCGGACGCCTGCGATCCCGTCGGCATCCCCGCCGATGGTGGGCGCACTCCGGAGCTGTTGGAAAAAGCAGCGCAGCTTTGTGGTCCGCCCGCCGCAGTCTGTCCGCATGCCACCGGCACGGCGGTGCAGGGAGTCGCCGATCCCGCCTCGCTATCGCGTGCCTTTGCGGGACGCGAGCCGACGCTCCATCTTCTCAAGCCGTTCACCGGCCACACCATCGGCGCGAGCGGCATGGTGGAGAGCGTGATCCTTTCGCGTTTCCTCAAGGATCACCAACTGCCGCCGAATCTCCCGAACCGCCATCAGCCCGCTGGATTTTCTCTTCCCACCGAGGTGCTCGCCGCCAGCGGATTAGTTTACAAACTCTCCCATGGCATGGGAGGTCACAATGCTCTGCTTGTTCTTTCTCCCTCATGAACCCGCCGCCCCGTATCGAAGTTTCCATGGATGACCAAACCCTGAAGGTGATTCAGGGAGATGAATGTCTCCGCGAGTTCAGCATTTCCACTTCCGCCAAGGGAATGGGATTTATCGAAGGTAGCTACCGCACGCCCACGGGCCGCTTCCGGATTTCGGAAAAAATCGGTGCTGCCGAGGCCGCCGGCACCATTTTCAAATGCCGCGTCCCGGTCGGGAAATGGTCGCCGGGAGATTCCATTGATAGCGATCTGGTGCTCACCCGCATTCTGCGTCTTGAGGGACTGGATGCCATGAATGCCAATACCCGGCAGCGGAATATCTACATCCACGGCACCAACCGCGAGGACAAGCTCGGCGGTCCAGCGAGCCACGGCTGCGTCCGCCTCGGCAATGCGGAGATGATCGAATTGTTTGATATGACGAACGAAGGGATGGAGGTGGGAATTTTCCCCATGACTCGGAAACGCGGCAAATTGTTGTTCATCGATTGTGATTCCACACTTTCGACCATCGAAGGCATCGACGAACTCGGACGTGCGAGGGGCGGCGGGGTATTCGATCAGGTGGTGGCCCTCACTCATGCCGCCATGAACGGCGAGGTTCCGATCAATGAGGTCTTTCCACGAAGGATGGAGATGATCCGTCCGGACAGCGCGCTGTGTGATCAGGTCGCCGCGCTTTATGTAGCAACCATGGTTCCGGGCGTGGATGAATTCATCCGGGATTTGAAAAACGATGGCTGGCTGCCGGTCATCCTCTCCGGTGGATTTGCTCCATTGATCCTGCCCCTGGCGAAGGTGCTGGGCATCGACCATGTGGAGGCGGTGCCTTTGTATTTTGATGAGGATGGCAACTACGCGGACTATGGCAGGGACTATCCCACCACCCGCAACCTCGGCAAGAACGAGGTGATCCGTGAATGGAAGGACGCGCTTCTGCCCGAACGCGTCGTGATGATAGGCGATGGCGTTTCCGATCTGGAAACCAAACCTGATGTCGATTTGTTCGTCGGCTTCGGTGGTGTGGTCGCGCGCCCGCCGGTTCAGCAGGGCTGTGATTATTGGCTCACCGACCTGCGGAGACGCGGCGGACTGATGCATGTCATCTCCGGGGAAAGGATAGATGACGTGATCGCATAGCCGGTCTTCATATAGAGGATGCAGATTTAGCTTGCTAGCGGGTCCCGCAAACATAAGGTGCGTTTGACATGAGTAATACTACAAAGAAAACAGCCGTGAGAGGCGTTCGCTATACCGACGCAGAGAAGAAGGAAGTCATCGACTTCGTCACTACTTTCAACACGGCCAACGGTCGCGGCGGCCAGAGCAAAGCTGCTGAGAAATTCGGCGTTTCACAGATCACCGTCGCCGCCTGGTTGAAGGGCGCGGGTGTTGCTGCACCTGGCAAGAAGATCGTCAAGAAGGCTGCAAAAGCTGCAAAAGCACCAAAGGCTGCTAAAGCACCAAAGTCCGCCGAAGAACCAAAGGCACCGAAGGCTGCAAAAGCACCGAAGCCGAATAAGTCAAAGGTCGGCACTCGCTACACTCCCGATGAGAAGCAGGAAGTCGTCGATTTTGTCGTTACCTACAACGCCGCCAATGGCCGTGGTGGCCAGAGCACTGCTTCCGCGAAGTTTGGAATTTCTCCTCTCACGGTGATGGCATGGCTCAAGGGCGCCGGCGTATCGAAGGCAGCGAAAACAGACAAGAAGGCAAAGCCAGTGAAAGCACCAGTGAAAGCGCCAGTGAAAGCACCAGTGAAAGCACCAGTGAAAGCACCAGAGGCAGCGAAAGTCGCCACGGCTTCCCCCACAGGTTCCGCCACAGGTTTCGGTGCCAAGCTCAACTTGCTCGTCGCACTGAACCAGCAGATCGAGGAAGCTGAATCCGCTGTCTCCAAAGCACAATCGGTTTTCACCAAGGCTCAATCCGAAGTCACGCTACTCAAGGCGAAGTTCAGCTCGCTGAAGGCTTCCCTCTGATCGCACACTCCTGAATTAAAAAAACAAGCCGTCTCCCGCAAGGGGGGCGGCCTTTTTGTTTACCAGGAAATGTCGGTGTGCATGTCCTTCCAGAGCATCGTCTCACCCTCGAAAACGAAGCGTCCCAGAAATGATTGCTCGTTGATCAGGAGCGGCAGCCAATGGCGGTCGTCCTCCCACATCCGCTGATAGGGAATCTTGTCGAGGTCGGTCCACACGGGCGCTGCCTCATCGGTCTCTGTCGGCGTGCCGGTGAAATCGTCTGAGCGATAGACATGGCAGAGAATGTCCGCATAGTCCGACATGGAAAACCACAGCTCGCCGAGTTTCCGCGGCGCGTGGGGTGTGATGATGAGTTCCTCCTGCGTTTCGCGGATGACGGCTTCGAGCGCCGTTTCACCGGGATCGATCTTGCCGCCGGGGCCGTTGATTTTTCCTTCTCCCAGCCCGCGCTTTTTCTCGATGAGGAGGATCCGCCCGTTCTTGATGATGAACATGAGGGTGGCGTGGATTTCTCCCTGCCAGGAGGTCCAGTCGATGGGTGAACGGTCTTGCATGAGGGCTCAGTTACCGGCGGCGGCGTAGGCTTCCACGCTATCGCAGGTGCAGATCAGGTTGCGGTCGCCGTGGACGTTGTCGATGCGGCCGACTGATGGCCAGAACTTGTGCTGGCGGAGATAGGGCAGGGGAAACGCCGCCTGCTCGCGGGTGTAAGCGTGCGGCCAGTCGTTTCCACAAACTGTCTCGCAGGGATGCGGCGCGTGTTTGAGCGGGTTGTCGTTCGCGTCCAACCCGCCGCTGATGACTGCGGAAATTTCACCGTGGATGGAGATCATCGCCTCGCAGAAACGGTCGAGCTCGGCCTTCGACTCGGACTCGGTCGGCTCGATCATCAGCGTGCCGCCGACGGGCCAGCTCATGGTCGGTGCGTGGAAACCGTAATCCATCAGACGCTTCGCCACATCCTCCACGGTGATGCCGCTGGCATCGGATAGAGGGCGGACATCAATGATGCATTCGTGGGCGACGAGCCCGTCATGACCGGTGTAGAGCACTGGAAAATACGGCGAGAGTTTCCTGGCCATATAGTTCGCGTTAAGAATGGCGACCTCGGTTGCCTCCTGAAGTCCTTCCGGGCCCATCATCGCGATATACACCCAGGAAATCGTATTGATCGAAGCACTTCCCCAAGGAGCCGAGCAAACCGCGCCTTCCTTGGCGTCGAGCTCGCTGTGGCCGGGGAGATAGGGAAGTAGTTGCTTCGCTACACCGATCGGGCCCACGCCCGGTCCGCCGCCGCCGTGCGGGATGCAGAAGGTTTTGTGGAGATTCAAATGACAGACATCCGCACCGATGAGACCGGGTGAGGTTAGTCCGACCTGGGCGTTCATGTTCGCGCCGTCCATGTAAACTTGTCCGCCGGCATCGTGGATGATGTTGCAGATGGCGCGGATGGTTTCCTCGAACACGCCGTGCGTCGATGGATAGGTGACCATCAGCGCTGCGAGATTTTCGCGGTGCTCCTCGGCGCGGGCGGTGAGGTCGGCGACGTCGATGTTGCCTTCGTCATCGCATTTCACGCCAATCACTTTCATACCGGCCATCACGGCCGACGCCGGATTGGTGCCGTGGGCGGAAACCGGGATCAGGCAGATATTCCGGTGAGAATCACCCCGCGCAAAGTGGTAGCGACGGATGGCTAACAGTCCGGCGTATTCACCTTGCGAGCCGGCGTTCGGTTGGAGGGAAACTCCTGCGAAGCCGGTGACTTCCGCCAGCCAGCCTTCGAGCGTGGCCAGCATTTCGCGGTAGCCCTGGCTCTGGTCGGCGGGGACGAAGGGATGCAGCGAGGAAACTTCCGGCCAGCTCAGCGGCATCATTTCGGAAGTGGCGTTCAGCTTCATCGTGCATGAGCCGAGGGCGATCATCGATTCGTTCAGGGCGAGATCCTTCGACTCCAAACGCTTCAGATAGCGGAGCATGTCCGTTTCGGAATGATAGCTGTTGAAAGCCTGCTGTGTAAGAAATGGCGAGGTCCGCGACACTCCGGCAGGCCAGGCCACCGCCTCGTCGCGGGTGGCGTCCAGGTCCGCACCGAAGAATCCGGCGATGCTGGTGACGTCCGCATCGGTGGCAGTTTCATCAAGCGAGATACCGAGGTGATCGGCGTCGATCAGGCGCAGGTTGATACCGGCGTCGGCGGCCGTTGATAGAATTTCCTTCGCCTTGAGCGGCACCTTCGCGACGAGGGTATCGAAGAACTCCCCGCCCTCGATCTCAACTTTGCTGGCGACAAGGATTGCTTTGAGATCGCAGGTCAGGGCATGGGTGCGGTTGGCAATGCGCTCCAGTCCTTCCGGACCATGATAGACGGCATACATCGAGGCCATCACGGCGAGCAGCACCTGCGCGGTGCAGATGTTGGAAGTCGCCTTATCGCGGCGAATGTGTTGCTCGCGGGTTTGCAGCGAAAGGCGATAGCCGGGCTTGCCGCGCGAATCTACAGACACACCGATGAGGCGTCCGGGCATCTTGCGTTTCAAGGCATCCGCACATGCCATGAAACCGGCGTGAGGACCGCCGAAGCCGAGCGGCACGCCGAAACGTTGCGAGGAACCGACGCAGATGTCCGCTCCGAATTCGCCGGGTGCCTTGAGAACCGTTAGCGCCAGAATATCAGCAGCGGCGATGGTCACCGCACCCGCGGATTTGGCTTTCGTGAAAAATTCCGTGAAGTCGTCGATGCGGCCGCGGGTGTCCGGATATTGCACCAGCACCGCGAACAAGCCCTCGCAGCCTGCGGGTTCGAATTTCTGCCAGTCACCGACGATCACCTCGATGCCCAGCGGCTCCGCGCGGGTGACCACCACGTTGATCGTCTGCGGATGGCAGCGGTCGGAAACGAAGATTGCTTTGCCCTTTGGCTTGCCGGCGAGCGCGAGGCTCATCGCTTCTGCTGCCGCGGTCCCTTCGTCGAGCAGCGAGGCGTTGGAAACATCCAGACCTGTTAGGTCGGTGATCATCGTTTGGAAATTGAGCAGCGCTTCCAGACGTCCCTGTGCGATTTCTGCCTGATAGGGCGTGTAGGCGGTGTACCAGCCGGGATTTTCCAGAATGTTCCGCTGGATGACGCCGGGCGTATGGGTGCCGGAGTAGCCTTGGCCGATGAACGACTTGAGCACCTTGTTTTTTCCCATGATCGACTTCAGCCAGGCGAGTGCCTCGTGTTCCGAGCGGGCTTCCGGCAGGCTGAGAGCGCCATCCATCCGGATTCCGGCAGGCACGGCGGCGTCGATAAGGGCGCTGAGCGACGGGTATCCCGTGTCGCGGAGCATTTCCTCGCGTTCAGAACCAACGGGACCTAGGTGACGGCTGCGGAAATCGGTGCGGGCGGACATTTTGATAAGAGTTGAGGATCAGGGGGAAATCGGCAATCCAGAAGGACTGCGGACTCCCTCTCCAATAGTGGAAAATGGCCCCCGCGCAACTCTCGTTCGTCACAAACTTCAACCCGCCTCTGGAGAAAATAAACCCGCCACATCCGCGATCACCCGCTTTTGCAACTTGCGGCGCTTGTCCTTCAGATGCTTCCACAGCGAGGGCGCGAAGTTTGGCGTGAATCCGTGGTTTTCCAGCCACACGGAAAGGGTCGCGATGTCGTTCTCGTCGCCTAGCAGCTCGACGATTTCCGCCATTCGCGGGTCGATGTGAATGGTGTCCGCCGGCAGAAATCCGACCGCTCCGAGATACGACTTGAGCGCCTTGCGTGCTTCGTGGAAATCCTCCCCGGCACGGAGATCCAAGTGCAGGCAGCGTTTGCGGACCTGTTTGCCGAGTTTTTTCAGACTGGCCGCCACTGTTTTATCGAGATTTTCCTCGGCCAGTTCCGCCAATGCCTTGCGGGCCTCCGCGACGCGCTCGATACACCAGGAAACCGTCTCCGGCGGCGGCCTGCGCGCGGCGGAATGCGTCTGCTGGTCTAGCAGTCCGGCGATCGCAGCAGCCACTTTCCCGTCCTCGTCCGGGGCGTGGAGGTTCCAGGTTTTCAGCCGCGAAACCGCATCGCGCGGGCCGGAAAGCAGGCGGCCGATCGCTTGGATTTCCTTCGCCGCGCCTCTCAGCCGGAATAACGCGAACCCACCGCGCAGCGTTTTCCCGAGCTTGCGGATCGCATGCACTTCCTCAGCGATGCGGCCCTTGGAATCGACCAGACCATCGAGCAGATTCTCCATGGTCTCACAGCCGCCAGCCAGTTGGTCGCGGGCAAATCGGGCGTTGGATGGGAGCGGGGAATTCATCTCGGAAGAAGGAACCGGAAACGAAGCCGCTTGTCAGCGATCATCGTGTGACAAAGAGTCAGCCAGATACTTCCTGAAAAAGCGATGAAAACCTTGATCCACCATGCCCGCATCGTTTCCCCGGATCTCGACGTGGGCGGCGCGTCGCTGCTGTTGGAGAACGGGCGGATTCTAGCGGTCGATGATCCGGGTAAACCGCTGCCTGCCGCCGATCAGGTCATCGACGCCGGGGGGCGGATGGCGCTGCCCGGTTTTTTCGACATTCACGCGCACGGAGCGGACGGCCGGGACGTCTGCGATGGCACGGCCGATTCCGTCCGCCACATCGCCCGGCGGAAACTCGCGGAAGGCGTCACCACCTGGCTGCCCACCACCCTCACCCAGCCTGTAGGAAAATTGTTGGAAATCGCCAGCGCCTGCGCGGAATACAAGGCCACGCCCGATTTCTGCCGGATGCCCGGGCTCCACATCGAAGGCCCGTTCATCAACCGGAAAAATGCCGGTGCCCAGAACCCCGGGTTCATTCGCCCACCTGATTTCGCCGAACTCATACGCCTCCACGAAATCTGTCCCGCCGCCATTGTTTCGCTCGCCCCGGAGCTCCCCGGCGCGCCCTGTCTCATCCGCGCCGCCGCCCTGCTAGGCATCATCACCTCCGCCGCCCACACCTCCGCCACCGCTGCGGAAATCGCCGCCGCCAAGGCCGCCGGACTCACCCACCTCACACACTTCGGCAATGCGATGACGCCGCTCCACCACCGCGAGATCGGAGCCGTGGGCGTGGGTCTGATGGACGATTCGCTGCTGTTGGAAATCATCGCCGACGCCATCCATCTCTGCCCGGACATGTTGCGGCTCCTCTTCAAGCTCGTCCCGATAGATCGCCTCATGCTCATCACCGATTCCACCGCCGCCTCGTGGCTCGGTGATGGTATATTCGACCTCGGCGGCCGCCCCGTGATGGTGGAGAACCACATCGCCCGCCTCGCGGATAGCGGCGTGCTCGCCGGCTCCACCTTGAGATATAACGAAGGCCTGAAAAACGTTTTTGAAATCACCGGCCTTCCCCTCCATCAGATCGTCAAAGCGACCTCGTGGAACCAAGCCCAATCCCTCGGTCTCCCCCATTTCGGAAAACTCGCACCCGGCTTCCACGCAGATATCGTCCTGCTCAACGCCGACTTCACCGTCTGGAAAACCCTCGTCGCCGGAAACGAGTCATGGACTACTAACCCATGACCTTTGGAGGGCGGTGGGCATCACCGCTTTGAGGGGCAGCTCCGACTTTCCGCCACGATCCTATCCTGTGGGAAAAATTCACGAATGCGGGCTTCTTTCTGCAATCGGCGGCTCAGGGAAGTTCGACCTCCACCCTCAAAGCGGTGACGCGCCTCCGGCTTTCACCGCACTCCAAAGTCCCCGCTGCCCGGATGGAAAACGGAGTGCGGAATAGCACCAACGAAGCACCAAATAGCGTCGGAAGGATCACCCCACGAGAGGGGAGCCTTTGGATAGACCGCGAGGAAACCGAACTGGAAAATGCCGCCTTCATCCTCGCCCAAGCGCTTGTCCTCTGGTTTTCCGCGAACCAGCAGGAAACCGAAGCCGGGGAGATCGATCTGTCCAAGTCCGCCTTGGAAACCCCTTAAAGACCAGCAGTTGCTCACCAAATCCAAGCTCGTCATCGATCACGCCACCGCCGTCACCTCCGGCACCAAGGCTGCCGACGCGGCAAAATACGGCATAACCCCGGCCGCTGCCGCTCTGCTAACCAAAGAACGCAAGGACTACGATGACATCGTCAATGCCCCCGGCGTTGCCCAAGCAGTTCGCAAAGCGCTCGCCAAGGGTTTCCGTCCGGCCTTCTCCCTTGTTGAGAGGAAATTTTCGGAGCTGGACGCGCTCATCATCCAGTTCGGCACCACCCCCACCGGCAAGGACATGATCGCCGCGTGGGACGATGCCCGTGTGCAAAAGGGTAACAACGGCCCCGCGGCTCCCGGTGCCCCGGTCACACCGCCATCCCCAGCGTAGAACGTTTTGCCCCCAGCCGTTCTGATACTCACGCCCTCCGGAACCGGGGGGCATTTTTCGGCCCAGAACATGGCGCGCCCCACTGGCCGATAGGCCATTCAATTTCGGGTGGCCGATCCTCCTTGGGCACCCCGAGTTTTTACCCAGTGTCATCCCATTCGGGAAATTTAGCCCTTACTGTTTTTTGAACTGCTGGGTACCGTTCTGGAGGCATGATCTTCCCCTTCCTCACCGCTCTTGCCGGCGCGACGAAGTATTGGTTGATCTATCGAATGAATGTGAAACAGGGAGCCGCGACAGGAATTTGGTGCCTCCTTATTCTTCCAGCGTTTCATTATTCAGCTCACATGCTCTCCCCGTCCATTCACTCCAACCAGAGCGATTTCAGATAGGGCACGTCTGTGAAATCCTGCGGCATCCCGGCGTGGCGGGCATTCAGGCGGCGGGGGATGGCGGTGAGGAGCTGGCGCTCGAACTCGATGGGTGTCATCCGGCGGAAGTTAGTACAGCAGAGAAGCCAGCCGCCGGGTGCGAGTATTCTAGCAGCGAGGGCGGCGAGCTCGCCGAAGTTTTCCTCCACGCGGAAGACCTTGCCCTTTTCATCGCGGGAAAAAGTCGGTGGATCGAGCACGATGCCGTCGAAGCTGCGGCCTTGTTTGGCGAAGCGTTTGAGCCAGTGGAAGGTGTCGCCCTTGCAGAAATGATGGGCTGCGGGATCGAGTCCGTTTTGGGAGAAATTCCGCTTCGCCCAGTCGAGATACGGTTGTGATAGATCGAGCGTCGTCGTTTCCGCACCGGCCATGGCGGCGGAGACGGAGAAGGCTCCGGTGTAGGAAAAGGTGTTGAGCAGGCGCTTTCCCGGAGCCATGCGCTGGCGGACTTCGGCGCGGTTGTCGCGCTGATCGAGGAAAATCCCCTGTGAGTAGCCGGACTGGAATGAGATTTCCAGACGGATGCCGTTTTCCAACATCAGAAAGGGCTCGTGGGTTTCGGGGCCGGATAGATGGATGGGCGATTCCTTCTGATGTTGGTCGAGCCGTTTCCAATAACAGGATACGCCGCGGTCGCGAATCCATTCGCGGAGTTTCGGATCGATGTGATCGCCCGGTGTGGAGACGAGCCAGCGGCCGGCGAGGGTTTCGAGGATCAGTCCTGAGAGACCGTCGCCAGCACCATCGATGAGGCGTATGGCGTCAGTTTCCGCAGTGAGGAGGGTGCCGCGTTTTGAGACGGCGGTTTGAAATGAAGGATGCATGAAGCGGCCGGAAAACTAAGTCGGGCAGGTGCTTCCGGCGAGCCTGTTATTCGCTGCGATCGGGCTCACTGAATGCTGAAGAGTCCCCAGATGGTTTCGGTGTATTCGGTGATACTTCAGGTCAGGTCGCCATTTAGATTGAGGATCGCGGCGTCCATTCTCGATAGGCAGAACAGCATCACGAGAGCGGAAAGGAGAGCTTTCATGGGAGTTTCAATGGATTTTGGATTTGGGAAGTCAAGCGGAAGAACCCGCGTGGCACCTTGCTGGATGATCCGGCGCGAGACGGCCTATTGGATCATCCTCCTTCGGAAAATCATGGATGGCCGTGATTGCCATGACTCGGAATTCCCGTTACATCAGGCTCGAAATGAGCGCACCCAACGATTCCCTCACCGCCGCAGTTGCCGATGGCAAACTCCTCGAATCTGCTAAAAGCAACATCACCGCGCTTCTGAGCGGCACGACGAGCGAAGTGGCGCCCAAGGTAATTGACGAATTGGTGAGCGCCGGCGCGTGGGATGAACTCAACGACCGCTTTTTCAAAACCCTCGCCTTCGGCACTGGCGGCCTGCGCGGACGGACGATCGGTCGTGTGGTCACCAAGGCAGAGCAAGGAAATGGCGGACCGAACGACCGCCCGGAGTTTCCATGCGTCGGCACCGCGACGATGAATTTCTACAATCTCAGCCGTGCCGTCCGCGGGCTGATCACCTACGCGAAACAATTCGCCGGACCCAGCCGCAAGCCGGTGCTCGTCTTCGCCCACGACACCCGCCATTTCTCACGCGACTTCGCGGAATTCTGTGCGAAAACCTGCTCCGATCTCGGCTGCGACGCCTATCTGTTCGATGGCCCCCGCGCCACTCCCGAGCTTTCCTTCGCCGTCCGCGAACTCCGCGCCGATGCGGGCGTCGTCCTAACCGCTTCGCACAATCCGGCCCACGATAACGGCTTCAAAGCCTACTTCAACGATGGCGCGCAGATCGTCGATCCGCATGCCACCGCGATCATCAACGAGGTCAACGCCATCACCAGCGAGCGCTACGAATCCGTCCCCGAGTCCGAGCGCGGCACCATCACCATCCTCGGCACGGAAATGGATGCCATCTATATCGAGCGTCTGAAAACCCTGCTGCTCAAGCCGTCCCTCCTCGAAGGCGCTGCCACCAAAATCGTTTTCACCAATCTCCACGGCACCGGCGGCCATATCAACGTCCCGATGCTCCGCAGCCTGGGCTTCGATGTGCTAACCGTCCCCGAGCAGGACATTCAGGACGGCCGTTTCCCCACCGTGGAATCGCCGAATCCGGAAAACGGTCCGGCTTTGCAAATGGGCATCGATCTCGCAGGGAAATCCGGCGCGGAAATTGTCATCGGCACCGATCCCGACGCGGACCGCATGGGCGTCGCGGTTCGTGATGGCGCCGGGAAAATGGTGCTTCTAACGGGAAATCAGATCGGCTCGCTGATGGCGTGGTACCGCCTGAAAACCTGCTTCGAACTCGGCTGGCTCACCAACGCGAACCGCAGCCGCGCCGTGCTCGTCAAAACCTACGTGACCACGGAACTCCAGCACGCCATCGCGGATGGCTTCGGCGTCGGCATCGTCGATACGCTCACCGGATTCAAATACATCGCCGGCAAGCTCCGCAAATACGAAGACGCCATCCCCGCCGATAAAAAGGGCGACTATCGCTCGCTAACGGAAGCGCGGACCCGCGCCCTCCGCCTCGAATACTCGCGCTTTTTCGTCTTCGGCGGCGAGGAAAGCTACGGCTACCTCGGCTCCGACGCCATCCGCGACAAGGATGCCAACGGCGCTACCCTCATGTTCGCCGAAGTCGCCGCCTACGCGAAATCTGTTGGAAAAACCCTGACCGGGCTGATGGACGATATTTACACCGAATACGGCTACTATCTGGAAATAGGGAAATCCCTCGTCATGGAAGGTGCCGACGGTGCCGCGAAGATCCAGTCCCTCGCTAACTCCTACGCCGAAAATCCGCCCACCGAAGTCGATGGCTCCGCCGTTCTCCGCGTCCGCGATTTTGCGAAGCAGGACCTCTTCGATCAGGAAGGTGACCTGCTGCCGAAGGAAAAAATGCTCTTCGTCGATCTGGAAGACGGCCGCTCCTTCGCCGTCCGCCCGTCCGGCACCGAGCCGAAGATCAAGTTCTATCTCTTCGGCAAACACGCTGCGGGCGGCGATCTCACAGAAAACAAAGCCGCCGTCAAAACCGGCCTCGCCAGCCTCTGGAGCTGGATCGAAGCGGATGCCGCGAAGCGATATGGAGTGCGGACCTTATTGTCCGCATGCCCATGAAAAAACCTTGCGCTGAAAAATCGAACAACCTTGCGCCAGCGGGCTGCAGAAGAATCCCTTTTTGGAAGGGGCAATAATGTTAGTTTGATTTTATATCCCGTTCGGGCAGGTTTCATAGCCTGATGAAGGGGAATATCCTCATGATTGGCGCAGTATCTTGGTGCTGCCTGGCGCTTGGCTTCGCGCTGGACCAGAACGCAAACCAGCAGAGCGATGTCTGGGAAATGCTTTTCAGCGCATCCGGCGACTTTGATGCGGACGGCTGGAGCAACGCTGCGGAAAGTAGCGCAGGCACGAACCCGAAGGACGCCAGCTCGCATCCGGAAATGGTGATGTATTTCGTGGCGGGAATGCCGGCTTTTTCCTGGCCCGGCCTGAAGGGGAAACATTACGCACTGCTTTCCTCCATCGATCTAACGTCATTCGCGCCGACTGGAGATGTGGCGGCGGGCGGGTGGATTGAAACCACTGACGGTGAATTTCACTCTCGGCGGAACGGCTGCGAGAGATTCGGACTATCAGGCATCGGTGGTGGGGAACTCGGTGACGTTCGCTGCCGGGCAGCGTGAGGTGTTTGTGAAAATTTCCCCGATCGCGGATGCCGATGATATAGAAGCGACGGAAACGATAGTCCTGATGCTCGTTCCGGACACCAGCTACATCGTGGGAGCGGCGGATACCGCAAGCGTCTCGATTCTCAAAGAAGCCGCGGCGGGCGGGCCGTCAGCCAAGGCTGCGGCGCGCTTTCTCGTGCAGGCGGCGTTCGGTCCAGATCAGGACGATCCGTTGGATGCCGACGAAATTCCGCAAAACGTGGAAACCGTGATGGCGCAGGGTTTCAGCGCGTGGCTGGACGCGCAGTTCGCCATCCCGCCGCAATACCATGAACCGTTTGTGGAACATGCCGATGAAATCACGGAAATGTATCTCGATCCGAAAATGGTCTCGTGGTGGAACCGAGCGCTCGGCACCGTGGCGATCTATCCAGGCGGCCCGGCGGCGCAGCATGATCCCGTCAGGCAACGCGTTGCTTACTCGCTGGGCCAGATTTTCGTAGCCAGCGACCGGCCGGAAACACTGGCGGTGGAATACCGCGGCATGTCGAACTACTACGACATGCTTGTGCGCAACGCGCTCGGCAACTATCGCGATCTGTTATCGACAATCTTTTCAATCACCCGAACGTCGGCCCGTTCATCGGCCGGCAGTTGATCCAGCGACTGGTCACATCGAATCCGAGCCCCGCCTACATCGGCCGGGTCGCCGCCGTTTTCGCAGACAACGGCTCTGGTGTGCGCGGCGACATGAAGGCTTTCATCAAGGCGATTCTGCTCGATCCCGATGCGCGCGACGGCGCAAAACTGACGGATCTGCACTGGGGGAAACCGCGCGAGCCGTTCTTGCGCTGCGTGAACTACGGGCTGGATTTCAAGGCGAAAGCTTCAAATGCCGATTTCTATCAGTGTGCCCGGTTCAACTTCGACCAACAGCAGCAACCCTACAACTCGCCGAGCGTGTTTAATTTCTACTCGCCGAGCTACCTGCCGCCCGGCCCGGTCGGTGAGGCGGGTCTCGTGGCTCCCGAGTTCTGCATCCTACGTTAGAAACCATGAGCACGAATTTCATCAACCGCCGCGGCTTTCCAGGTCAGGCGAACTGCGCCCTGATCAGTGCCCTGCCGATCATGAACACCCTTATGAATCTGCGCCTCCCAGGCAGTGCCGCCGCCCAAGGCGCGCCCGGTGACTACAAGGCGCTGGTCTGCCTTTTCCTCAGCGGCGGCAACGATTCCTTCAACATGGTAACCAGTTCGTGCTCGGTGGCCAGGTGAAGGGAAAACAAATCTACGGCACCTACCCGGATCTCTATCAGGATAGCCTGCTCGATGTCGGCCGCGACCGCCTGATTCCGATGACCCGTGTGGACGAGTTCTTCGCGGAAATGGCGCTCTGGCTTGGCGTTTCCAAAACCAACCTGCCGCTCGTGCTGCCGAATATCCCGCGCTTTTACAGCACGGCAAGCGTCACGCCGCCGGTAGGATTCCTGCTTTGATGGCGCAATTTCGCATTTGCCTCGCGTTCGGAATCATCGACGCTGCTCCGCGATGATGAAGCCGAAAATGAAGAGCGACGCGATGAAAAGCCGGGCGGCATTCCGCGAGGCGTTGGCGGTTTGGTTTTCGAAAAACGGCAGGGACTATCCATGGCGGCGGACGCGGGAGCCGTATGCGATTCTGATTTCCGAGGTGATGCTCCAACAGACACAGATCGCCACGGTGCTGGGCAGGGGGTTTTACACGCGGTTTCTTGAGACGTTCCCGGATGTGGAATCGCTGGCGGCGGCGGAGGACGACCGGTTGCTGAAGGCGTGGGAGGGGCTGGGCTACTATCGGCGTGTTAGAATGTTGAGGGAAACGGCGCGGGCGGTGATCGCGGAGCACGGTGGAGTTTTTCCGAATGTGCTGGAGGCGTTGATGAAATTGCCGGGAGTGGGAAGATACACGGCGGGGGCTCTGCGGGCTTTTGCATTCGATCTGCCGTCGGCGGTGGTGGATGGAAACGTGGCGCGGGTGCTCTCGCGGGTGATGGATTTTTCCGCTGCTGTCGATGATGGAGCAGGCCAGAAACAGATGTGGGGATGGGCGGAGGCGCTGGCGGATCCGGAGCGGCCGCGGATTTACAATTCCGCGCTGATGGAGCTGGGTCAGGCGGTTTGCCGGCCGGGTGTGCCGGACTGCCTGGGCTGCCCGGTGGCGGGGTTTTGTAAGACTCGCGAGCCGGAAGGTCTGCCGGCGAAAAAACAAAAGACGGCGGTCACGGCGGTGGACGAGCATGCGTTGTGGATTCGGGACGGGAAGGGGAGGCTGCTGCTTCATCGCGAGGGCGGAAAACGCCGCGAGGGTTTGTGGAAACTGCCGACCCGCGAGGCGGCGGAAATTTCCGTGCTGCCGGTGCTGGACGAGAGCGGCTACACGATCACGCGCTACCGGGTGACGCTGCGGGTACACGATGGAGCGGGGTTGAAAATGCGCTTCCGGCCCGGTGAGGGCGAAGTGTGGCAGGAAGCGGACGCCGTGATGGCGCTGGCGATGCCTTCGCCGTTCCGACGGGTGATCGGGAGATTGTTGGGCGAAACGTGAAATCAAGTGTGACGGATGAGGTTGGCTGTGCTTTTGTTGGCTCGAATGGAATTTTATTTTCGGATATCGGGTTTTGTGGTGATCGCCTGCTTTTGCCAATCCTGCGCGGTTTCCCCGCCACCGGAAAAACTGGAGGCTTCGCACTCGACGCGGCGGATCGTCGCCCAGCGGGTGAGCGCGGTGGTGGTGACGGGTCGCAGGGATCTTAGCCGCTGGGTGAGCCGGAATTTCGTCACGTCCCAGGCTCCCGAGGATGCCGACGGCGGGTCTGCGGCGCCGATCACGGCGGACGGCTATTTCCTAACGGCGGATCATGTGCTCTCCCGCATGGCCGGGCGGAACGTTTTCCTGATCTACGGTCAGGGCGGGCAGTTGGCACCGGCGAGGGCACGCGTCGTCTGGCGGTCCGAGTCGTCGGATCTGGCGCTGCTGCATCTTCCGGCGAAGACGCCGTTTTACTATCAATGGACGCCGCCGGAGCGCTGGTTGCCGGTGGGAACGAGTCTCATCCACGGCGGAATTTCCACGGGGTTCAAATCCGGGGAAGGGAAACTCAGCACCGCGCTGTCTCCGGAGGGGGCGTTCACCGGGACGCGGAAGTTCAAAATGGATCTGCCCTTGCAGCCGGGTGATAGCGGCGGCCCGGTGGTGGATGCGCATGGCGGGCTGGTGGGTATCAATTCCGCGGTCGAGTTCCTGGTGCCGATGGAGACTGCGTTTTTCGTGGATTCCGAGGGTAGCCGGCCGAACGTGCGCAAGATCGAAGCGATCATCCAGAGCGACCGGGTTCGCAATCGCGGCTTGAATTTCTAATCAAACAAAGCGGTGGCGACGATGAGAACATTTCTAGGAAGCGTGGCGGCGTGCCTTCTCTCAGTATCGTGCGGAGACGTGGAATACCCGCTCATTCCGGGAAGCCAGGCGGCGCTGGCGAAGGATCAGATCATGCTGGTGAGAAAGGAGCCGCCGTCGTTCGGCTACCAGCGGTTGCAGTCGCAGGCCGGCAGTTATCCGGATCTCGCGATGTTTGTGGCCAAACACGGGACCCCGGACTTCCTCGCGGAAACGGGCAATTGGGAGCGCCACTATTTCATCCTCTACTATCTGGAGAGCCGCCAGGCCTTCGCCTGCCGGACGCGTTCAGACAACCACCAGGCGGTCGAGTTCGCCGGGCCCTACCCGATCACCGCCGGGGAATACAAGCTGCTGACCGGCTTCCGACGGAATGCCGACCGGAAGCGCGTGAAACTGTGATTTACGGTAAATTTTCCTAATGAATCCGGCAGCCGGGTCGTTGGTTCCGGGAATATGCTGAAAAAAACTTCGCTTGTCCTGTTTTTCGGAGCCACCCCGTTGTTCTCACAGAATTTCCTCGATCCGATGTTGGTCACCGCCACCCGCACGGAGCAGGCGGAAAGCACGGTACCCTACACCAGCTCCTATCTGGGCGCGGATTACATCAGGGAAAACACCCGCCGCACGCTGCCGGATGTGCTCCAATACACGCCCGGCGTGCTGGTGCAGAAGACCGCCTACGGCCACGGCTCGCCGTTCATCCGGGGCTTCACCGGACGCCAGAACCTCCTGATGATGGACGGCATCCGGATGAACAACTCCACTTACCGCAGCGGTCCGGTCCAGTATTGGAACACGATCGATCCACTCTCGCTCGACCACATCGAGCTGATCAAAAGCCAAGGCTCAGTGCTCTACGGATCCGACGCGGCCGGTGGGACGATGAATGCATTCGGGAAATCCTCCAGCTTCCGCACCGAAGTGGCGGATCAGGTTTATGCCGGAGGATCGGCGTCCTACGAATATCGGACGAACGGCAATGGCAGCCACATCGGACGGATCGAAGTGGAAACGGGCATCGGCGGAAAACTCGGCGTGCTCCTCGGAGTTTCTGCGAAGGACTACGGCGACATCGAGTCCGACGACATCGGGCTGATGCGGAATACCGGCTACCCCGAGCAGGATGTGGACGTGCGTTTCGACTGGGCCACCTCTCCGGAATCCACGATCACCCTCGCGCACTATCATGTGAACCAGGATGACATTTCCCGCTGGCACCGCACGCGGGAGAATCCGGGCTGGACCGAGGGCAGCCACATCGCCGCGCCCGGATTGTGGACGGAAAACACCTACGATCAGGAGCGTACGATGACCTACCTCCGCTATGCTGGGGAAAATTCCCCAGCCCATGCGCCCATCAAGAGCTGGAGCGCCACCCTTTCCTATCAGACCACCGCTGACTCCGAGTTTCAAAACCGTTTCCCCGACAAGCCGCTCGCCGATTCCGGAGTCCTGCGCGGCTCCGATATCGATGTGCGCACGACCGGGATCGACGTTGTTCTGGAGTCGCCGGTCGGCCCCGGCTCGCTCGTCTATGGCCTCGATTACTACCACGATGATGTCGATTCCTACGGCTATAAATCCGACGGCCTCGGCGGCCCACGCTCCGAGAGTCTCCCCATCGCGGATGACTCGGAATACGACCTGTTCGGAGCCTACGCCCAGTATGTCTGGAAGCCGGTCGAACGATTGGAAATCACCGGCGGCGCCCGCTACACCCATGCGGAAGCCACTCTCGGGCGCTTCAAGGATGCCGCCGGAGTCTCTCGGATGGACGATTCCCAGCACTGGGACGCCACTGTCGGCTCCCTGCGCGGGATTTACGCGCTCAACAATTGCTGGAGTATCTACGGCGGCATCTCGCAGGCATTCCGGGCTCCCAACCTCGACGATCTCACCGGAAACATGACGGCGAAATCCGGCTCCACCTCCCTTGGCTCCACCGGCCTGAACCCCGAAAAATTCCTCACCTACGAACTCGGAACCCGCCGCAACACGGAAAACGCCTCGCTCAGCCTCGCGGTCTTCTACACCGATGCGGAAGATCAGATCGTCTCCACCTTCACCGATTCCACCCTCGCCACCGCCACCGCGGCAAATGCGGCGGACGGCTACCTGTACGGCGTCGAGCTCGAAGGCGCGTGGCGTTTCCACCCGCAGTGGACGCTTTCCGGATTCGCCGCCTGGCAGGAAGGCCGGACCGAGAGCGACACGTTCATCGGCAGCAGTGAGACCGTGGATAAATTCAACTCAAGGTTGCTCCCGCTCACCGGCTCGCTCGCCCTCCGCTGGACGTCCACCTCTGAAAAATACTGGGTGGAGGGCAGGATCCTCGCCGCTACGAATGAAAGCCGCGTGGACCCTGCGGATCAGGCCGCCGACAACCAGCGCATCCCCACCGGTGGCACTCCCGGCTATGGCGTCGCCACGCTGCGTGCCGGATGGCAGGTCAATGACTACCTCGCCCTCAACTGCGGCATCGAAAACATCACCGACCAGAATTACCGGAACCACGGCTCCGGACAGAACGAACCTGGTCTGAACGGAATCTTCGGGGCGGAGGTGCGGTGGTAGGATTAGAAAGAGAAATGAACCGCCATCTCCGCTGGGCTCCCGTTCCGGTTCTATTTTCCTCTTTATTACGCGCGGGAGAGGGAGTTTGGCTGGAGCCACTCGGCGAGCACGGTATCGCGGAAGGATTTGCAGGGTTTCGGTGGCCTCCGAGGGGAGATCTGGATGGCTCAGGATTTTCCTGAGCCGCTGCCTTGATGACCTGGGTATTTTGAATGCTGGCGCTCAGGCCGTCACTTTGGTCGGCAATACCTGCGGGTGCGATTTTTTCGGTAGGCAGAGGATGGCTTCGGAAATGAAGAAGAAGAGCACGGCGATGAGGAAGGCACGCCAGACATCGCGGGAGAGCGAGGGATCGTTGGCTTGCCCGGCTTGGTCGAGCAGGGTGTAGTTGGTGCCGGTGAGGGCGGTATCGAGCGACTCGCGGGAAAGAATTTCCGGGGCGTCTTCCTGGGCGGGACGGTTGATGGCTAACAATCGCTCGCCGAGGCGGAAGATGCCGGATTGATAGGCGGCGTTGGCGGGATCGGGCGTGCCGTAGTCGTCGAGGCGGGTGCGGGTTTCTCCGGCGAGGAGCTGGGTGGCATCGCTCCCCACGGTGGTGAGATAGGAGGCATCGAAACGGTCGGCACCTGCGGAAATGATGCGCTGGATGGTAGGGAGGAGGACGTCTGCATCGCCCAAGTTAGACCAGGTGTAATCGGGCGTGCTGCCGAGGAACCACGCGGTGCCATGATCGACGATGCGGCGGGTGATGAACGGTTCCTCATCCTCCCAGCGGGCGAGGGGTGAAGCGTCGCCCTGCGGGATTTGGCGGCGGATGGCGCGGAGGCGTTCGGCGGGGATCGGTGTGCCGTCGATGCCGTCGCGGAGCGGGCCATCGCTGTGGTTCCAGTCCTTGAGGATGAAAAATTTCCCGGCAGGGGCTTCAGTGGGATCGGACCATTTGAGATCGGCGAAGGAGTTTTCTGATGGAATGCCGGGTGGGAGGAAAAGCACGTGGCCGCCGGACGTTAGGAAACGGCTGACAGCTTCATAGGCGGGTCCGGTGGGGAGCGGCGCCGCCCAGATGATGGCGGCGATGCCACCGGTGGCGAGAGCGCCGGCCTGGCCGGGATCGATGCGGCTAACACTTTGATTTTCGAATCCTGGAGGCGCGGCGGCGAGTGCCAGATAGTCGGCGGCTTCTCCGGTGGGGGCGACGACGACGGTCTTGATAGGTCGCGATGGACCGTAGGCGAAGAAGGTGGCGTTGTCGCCGGGATTTCCATCAGCAGGGATGGTGAGCCAGCCGTAGCCGGTGGCGCTATCAGGCGGGATGGCGATGCGTTTTTGGAAGCGGAGGGACTGGGTGGGAAGCGAGAGGCTTTCCGTGGTGCGGGTGCCGTTGAGGTGGGTGGTGAGCGGGATGTTAGCAGTGCCGCGGGATTCCTCGGCGCGGAGGATTTCCAGATCAAGCAGGATTTCATCACCGGCGCGGCGGGCGCTGAGGAGTCGGATGTTTGTGTTAGATGCGGATGTCCCGGTGAGCGAGAGAACGCGGATGGCGGGCTTTTGCGGGAGCGCGGCAAGGCTGGCGCGGGCGGTGGCCCAGCGCTCGTCATCGGGGTGCCAGTTGGACGATTGGAGATCGGAGGCGAGCCAGATTTCCGAACGGCCGGAAGTTTCCATCAGGAATTCGGCGGCGCGGTTGAGGAGGGTGGGGAAATCTGCTGCCGTGTCGGTGGCGGCGGTGGCGGAGAGTTCGGTGAGGGTGTCGGGAGAGGGGACTTCCTGCGGTTTTTTGCTGGCGCTATCGATCAGGACGAGGCGCGGTGAACCGAGGTTAGCCATGGCGTCGCGGACTTTTTCGATGACAATCTGGCGGCGCGGGTTCATACCATCGCCGGGTTTGGATTCCATCGAGGCGGAGCGGTCAAGCAGGAGGACGACGGTGTTGATCGAGCCGCCGCCCCAGCCGATGAGGCCGGAGACGATGGGTTTCGCCGCAGCAAAAACGAGCGCGGCGATGCCGAGGGCGCGGCAGGTGAGAATGAGGATGTGGCGGAGCTTTTTCTTGCCACGGGACTCGCGGGTGGCCTTGAGCAGGAACTGCATGGCCGCCCACTGGATGGTCTTGTGGCGGCGGCGGTTGAGAAGGTGGATCGCGATGGGGACGGCTGTGGCGAGCAGCCCCCAGAGCAATAGCGGATTGAGAAAAAGCATGGTTTAGGGTGGAAGATTTACCGCAAAGGCGCAGAGGTCGCAAAGGGGACGCGAAGGAATGTCGGATGGTGGATTTCAACTGAAACGCGGATGGCGGAGGCCGGGGAGGAAGGGTGGGTAAAGGGGTGATTGTTAGTGAAAATATTCTTCACTGTCATGCTTTTCGAAATCCATGGCCTCGTGGAGGATGCGGGCAATTGAGATATGACCCTCTTCGGGGCGGTAGGCGATGACGTGGTGGGCGACTTTAAAGAGGCGACAGAGCGGGTAGCGAGATCTTCACGCGATTTGCTAGGGGCAGCGAAGAGGTTATCGGCTAGTAGGTCGAAAGCTTGATCGAGCCTGCCTAGGTAAATTGGAACCTGCTCTTCGCCCCATCTCGCAATGGTGTAGCTGAAAATCGAGAGAAGGTCTTCGTCGGCAAGGTCGGATAGACGATACTGCTTCACGGGTTCAATGCGGCGCTCTGTCCTTTCCTGTGGATTGCGATGGCCTCGGCTGCGATTTCCTCGAGTGTTCTGGTAGAATACTCACTACGATCCAGGGCGTCGAAGCCCTTTTGGACTTCTTCTTTGAGGTGCTTGTATTTCAGATGAGCCATCGAATCGTAGTCTTTCTTCGAGGTCAGGACAAACTCGGGGCGACCGTGCTTCGTAATCATGACAGGGCCGGTGCGGGCGCTGTCGAGGACTTGGCCGGGCTGCTGCTTGGCTTCATTGGCGGTGAAGGTTTTCATTTCATCTAAAATGGACGAAACGGATGAAATGGCAATGTGGAAGATTCAATGCTTGGACTTGGGAAGGCGGGCGGTTAGGAACTGGCGCAGAAGCGGTTCCAGCGGGGTGTCGGTGGGAATGAGCTGATAGTCGGCAGAGGCGTCGTGGCACTTGGCGCGGACGGCGGTGAGAAAATCGCGGAGTGCGGCTTTGTATTCGTCGGCGATGAGATTGGGCTCGGCGACGATGGAGGTGTTGTCCTCCAGATCGACAAAGCGGTGCGGGCGGTCGAATTCGAATCCGATTTCCATCGGGTCCATCAGGTGGAAGACAGAGATGTCGTGCTTGCGGTAACGGAGGTGTTGCAGCGCATCGCCGAGGGCAGCGGTATCGGTGAAGAGATCGGATAGAACGACGACAAACGCGCGCTGGCTGATTTTCTCCGCGATGGTGTGGAGCGCTGCGATGAGCCCTGTTTCGCCGGAGGGCTGGATTTTCCCGAGGGTGGAAAAGAAGCGCTCCAGGTGCGCGGCGCGGCGGCTGGGCGGGACTTCGAGGTGAAGCTTGTCGGTGCAGATCGAGAGGCCTGCGGCATCGCCTTGGTTGACGAGCAGATAGGCGAGCGATGCGGCGATGCGGCGGGCGACCTGGATTTTTGCCTCGCCCTTTCCCGCGAAATTCATGGAGCCGGATGCATCGACGACGAAGTAGGCGCGCAGGTTCGTGTCCGCTTCGAATTCCTTGATGTAGAAACGGTCCGAGCGAGCGAAGGCCTTCCAGTCCAGCCGCCGCGTGTCATCGCCCGGCACGTATTTCCGATACTCGGCGAATTCGACGGACGATCCACGATGCGGCGAGCGGTGTTTGCCGGCCACGTTGCCCATCATCGGCACGCGCGACTCGATCGGAAGCGAACCGAGGCGGGAAAGCAGGGTGTTATCTAGAAAATCATGCATGATTTAGAGTTAGGATGCTAGAATCAAGAATCAAGAGTGAGGGAAGAAGGAGGCTTCAGTTGGCCGATGAAACCGCTGGGCATTCGGGAAATTTCCCGCGTTTCTTCAATCATGGCATCGGTATTTGCAGAAGGTTCGGTTTCTAACTCACGACACGCTTCGCGATGGATCATCAGTTGGGTTCGAAGCTCGCCACAGGAGCCTTTGCTATAGCTGAGAAATCTTGAAAAATCGGCTTCGGATGCCCGCTCCGCACCCTCGGCAATATTTGAAGGAATGGAAATGGCGGACCGATGAATCTGATCTTTCAGCGCAAAGTCCCGCGATTTGTGTGAAGCGACACAGACATTGACCGCCAATCTACAACCGCGTTTCCAAACTTCCAAGTTTTCGAAATTGTGATTCATGAGAGTGCTCTTTCTTGATTCTTGAATCTGGTCTCTTGAATCTCAGTCCTCTCTCATTTCCCTGATGAGACGCTCGACGATTTTCTTGGAAGTCATGCCCTGCGACTCGGCGGAGAAATTCGTAATCACGCGGTGGGTGAGCACCGAAGATGCCACGGCTTCGAGGTCTTCGAGCGAGGCCATATAAGATCCACGCAGCGCGGCGCGGGCTTTTGCGCCGAGAATGAGATACTGCACGGCACGCGGTCCGGCTCCCCAGCCTACGGTGTCCTTGATCCACTGCGGTGACTCCGGCTCACCGGGGCGGGTTTTGCGGACGATTTTCACCGCGTAGTCATAAATATGCTCTGGAACCGGCACCCGGCGCACAAGCTGCTGGAAAGCGATGACCTTTTCCCCGTCGAGCAAATGACTCAACACCTGACGCGCCGTGCCGGTGGTGGCGCGGGCGATCTCCTTCTCCTCGGCAGCCGATGGATAATCCACCTCGATCAGGAACATGAAGCGGTCGAGCTGGGCTTCCGGCAGCGGGTAGGTGCCTTCCTGTTCGATCGGGTTCTGTGTCGCGAGCACGAAAAACGGTGGCTGCAGCGTGTAGGTGTGGCCGAGCACGGTCACCTTGTTTTCCTGCATCGCCTCCAACATTGCCGACTGAGTTTTCGCCGGAGCGCGGTTGATTTCGTCTGCCAGCACGATGTTTGCGAAAACCGGCCCCTTGATGAATTCAAACTCGCGACGGCCTCCCACGCCGGATTCCTGGATAATGTCTGTGCCTGTGATATCCGCAGGCATCAGGTCGGGCGTGAACTGGATCCGGTTGAACGAGAGATCGAAAGTCTGCGCCACCGAGGAAACCAGCAGCGTTTTCGCCAATCCCGGCACCCCCATCAGCAGTGCATGGCCGCGGGCGAAGAGGCAGATCGCGAGTTGCTCGATCACCTCGTCCTGGCCGATGATCGCCTTGGCCAGTTCGGCGCGGAAGGCCTGGAAGGTTTTCCCGAGTTCGTTGATCGCGGCGACATCATCGGGGGGGAGCTGATTGGCGTAGTCTGGGGCGGATTCCATGGGTGCTTGGTAAGTGGTTGCGAAACTAAGATGCCTCCTTGGTTTGTCCAGAAGGGAAGCGGGGAGAAACGAGATTCCAGATTCGAGAAGGCGGAATGAACGGTAGCGGACTTAAAACCGGCAAAGCAACTACCTGGCATGGCCGCAGAAAAATCCAAGAGGTGGATTCGGGCATCATCCCCAAGAACGTGGGGGCCACGGTGCGGATTCCCAGTGAGAGCGAGTGTTAAAAGGCAGCGTATTACGATCCGCCGAAAAACGCCGGTGCGGGAGGCTACTGGCTGCATGCGAACCAGAGCGATACGATGACCAGCAACACGGTCGGCACGGCGGGCGCAGCGAATTTTTATGATGGAGTGGATCTCGCGGTGACGCAGAGTGGCAGCTATTCCGCGTCGCCAGTGTGCCTGAACCATCGTCCCTTGTCCTGACGACCCTGGCAGGCGGTGTGATGTTCGCCCGTCGGAAACGTTAGTTCTCCTGTTTGATCCTTTATCTCTCTGCCCCAAGGAGCACCTACACTCTTGGCGGTGAGTCTATGAGAAGAGCAAGGGCGGGCGCGAAGCTCTTCTCTTGCGTCTGTTATTGGCACCGCGACCGTAAGGCCGTGGCTCGCTATCAGCCGCAGGCGGATGATTTTTTCATCTGGAATCCGGCTGTTGGGGTTTCCAGTGTTGAGGTAAGACGTGCTGGGGTTATTCTCCCGGCATGACACTCAAGGCCATCATTCACGAAGCCGGGGAAGGCGGATTTCGGGCGGAAATACCGGCTCTTCCAGGCTGCTTCACGCAGGGAGAGACGCTTCCGGAGCTGGAAAGCAACCTGCGTGAGGCGATCCACGGTTGGCTGCTTGCCGCAGAACCGGAAGACGGATCCACGGACACAAGAGTCCTGGAAGTGGCTGTATGAAGGCCGTATCGGGCTAACACCTTGCGCGGCTGGCGGAGGCGAAGGGCTCGCAACTGGCAAGAATCAACGGTAGCCGCCACATCTTCACGCTGGAAGGTCGGCTCGAACGGTTGGTGATTCCCGTTCATGGCAGTCGGTCACTCAAGACAGGGTTGTAACGGGCGTTAAGAAAACCATTCCCTTGGCCGACGACGCACTATAAAGTTAGAGCGCCGGACCCTTTTACAACATTTCCCCATAACTAAATCATGAAAGCCCCCGCCAATGATGCTTCGCGGGTCCTCTCGAATTGGTATGCCTATGCAAAGTGGGTTCCGGAGCGGGTGGACGGCTTCCCGAAGGACCAGCGCTATTATCCTCGGCCAACGGCTGGCAAACCAGGTGATGGATGTGCTGGAGACCTTGGTGAAGGGCGGCCTACGCCAAGGATTAGACCGCGCTGCTAGTGAAGGCGAACGAAGGCATTGGGATGACCCGCTGGATCATTCGCAGTGCCCACGCCCGCAAGCTGCTGGCACCGGAGCAATTCGAGTTCAGCGCCCTCCAGCTTAGCGAATGCGGGCGCATGGCCGGCGGCTGATTGCGCAGCCGCGAGCCGAAGCCAGCGCTGGTGATAGCCCGCCGCCACACGCCGGACCAAGCCCGGCCTCGAAAAAGCACGCGCCTTCAGGCAGATTTTTCCCGTGATCTTCAGTGCAGTCATTACCGAAGCCGAGGAAGGCGGCTACGTGGTGTCGATGCATTCCGAGATCAAGACTGGCACCCTCGCAGGCATCCTGCGGCAGGCGGGCGTGAGCGCAGACGAGTTCATCACGGTGTTGAAAGGCTGGATGGCCAAGACCTTCGAAAATCTCCACCCCCAAGTCTGCTTTTACGAAGAGAGGCCGCCGCGCCGTTCCGGGATCGGGTGGTCCACCATGCTTCGGCCACTTCGTGAAACATGAACTCCGGGTGAAAGGCTCAGACATCCTGACTTCGAAGGAAATGACATGATCCGGGATCGGTATGGTCCGCAGCAAATTTCTGATTCCCCAACGGGGATAACACTTACTCGCCACAACCTCCAATCCTCTACCGACTTCAAGTAAGGTTCAGCGTGTTTCCTCGTGCCTTCTCCCAAGTCCTCCATTCACGAGGGTGGGTCAGGATGTCTGAGGCTGATGGAGATCCCGTTGAGCGCGTTCCTCGGGCATGACAGACGGCTTCCCGGGTTGGTAAGAAGCGTTCTCGGACCTGCCAGATTGATTCTCGCGCATGCCAGATGCATTCCCGAAACTGCCAGACGACTCCCCGATTTGATCAAAGCCTGGAAATCCCGCGCACAACTCGTGAGAAATCAGCCACTTGGGCTGATGGGTCGGTTTTGGGCGATTCTGTCACAGGTTTTTTCTAGCCGACCTGTTCCCGTTGTGATAGCTACCCGTTCGTCTTGATAGAAAAAACTACCCACTAACCCTACCCCGAAAATCATGACTAAAAAACAACAACAAGAAGCCCTGTCATTCCTCCACGCCAGCGAATTCACCACCACTCTGCTGGCGGATTTCACCCACCAGCCTCCCAACAAGGTCGATTTGAAATTCACCTCCGCCCGCGAGAAACTCGCCAACTGCGTCACCGATCTCGGTGGCAAGGCGGCCACCCAGGCGGGCGGAGCCTTCGGCGAGGAAACTGAAAAGCAAGGCATGCTCCGCTCCGATCTGGAAGAGGAAATCAGCGACATCAATGCCACCGCCAGCTCCATCGCCGAGGAAACCGAAAACCCCGCCATGATGGAGCGCTTCCGCATTCCCCACGGCGTCAGTGATCCCAAGCTCGCCGCCAGCGCCCGCGCCATGGCCGCCGCCATCCGCGAACTCAGCCTCAACGGCGAGTTCGAAGCCCACGGCCACCCCGCCGATACCGCCACCGATCTCGAAGAAATGGCGGGTGAATTTGAAGGCAGCGAGGGCGAGCAAGGCACCGTCCTATCCACCCGCACCGGCACCACCGCCTCCATCCCGGCCACCCTTCATCGGGTGGCCGGGTTTCAGGGGCTGCCACTTTTAAACCCTCACGAACCCTTGGATGAACGCCCTTAAGCCACCCCGAAAACACCGGCAAATTTACTTTTCCGCAGGCTGCTGGTGGCTATCCGATCCCGAACAGAACCGGAATCTCCGGCTGGATCCGGAAATCGCCCAATGCGGCTGGAATGTCGGAAGATTGTGCGAAATCCTCGGCATCGGGAAACGCACGTTTTCCCGCATGGTGGAGGAGGGCTTGGGCATCAGCAGCAAGCGCTGGCTGCGGGAAATCAGAATCACCACCGCCTGCCACCTGCTGCGGGAGGATTGCAAAATCGAGGCGGTGGCCCAAGCACTGGGTTTCCACTATATTTCCGATTTCACCCGTGAATTCAAAAAAATGGTCGGCGTGTCACCCTCCCGCTATATGAAAGCGGAATATGCCAGATCAACGGGATACCGATCCGTCGTTCAGGCGTAACGTCCCGCACGCTCCAATAGGACAGACAGCCTGTCCGAACGTGGTTGCGGCACCTCGCCGCAACGACTTACCCGACTTACCCTAAGAGGGAAGATGGGAACCACAATGGTAGCGCAGATGAACGCAAATGGACGCAGATGAAAATCCAAAATTACCCCTCTTAATCTGAGTTTATCCCCGTTTATCTGTGGTTTGATTTCCCTAGGGGACTCGGCCAAAAAATAAAAGCGCCATCTGAGGAGCGCAGCCCTCCTTGGACTGCAGGCAGCCTGCTGCCGCTTTGAGGCCACGCAGCCTGCTGCTGCCTCGGTGCGCGACTGAAACCCGCAGACTGGATTTTCCCTTTCCCGCAGACTCACAGGGACAAAGCCCCCGGCAGACCGGCCTGACAGCAGGCTATCCCGGCCAAAGCGGCAGCAGGCTGCACGCAGTCCACGGACTGCGTCCCTCGGACGATCCTCATCCGCGTGTATTTTTGGCCGAGTCCCTAACGTTTCACGCCGCCCTAGCAGAGACGCCGCAGCGGCACACCACCACCCCATTCAGCGGTCTGGCCGGCATTTCAATTTCACCAGACAGAAAAAAACCGCCCCCTTCCAGCAATTTTCGAGGCCGATCTCATTTTGTCACTTTTTCCCTAGTCATTTTTATTGCGCCATCGATTTAATTTCTATTCGTTGCTAGTGAATCGATTGAAAGCCATGTGTTAGTCGATGCCACCGGCCCGGATCGACCGGCACCATCGGCAAGAAAAATCAACCACTCCACAAAAACCAAGCAATCATATGGAAAGTTCGCGATTAGCACTATCTATCGGCATGGACATTTTCCATCCACTCAGAATACGCCGCGTCGCCTTCGTTTGCGCCGCGCTGCTGCTGCCAGGAATCGTTTCAGCCGGCGAACCTGGCAAACTGACCCGCGAGGTCTGGACAAATCTGCCGGGTAGCAAACTCACCGACTTCAGCGCCAATTCGCGTTCTTGGCAATTCCCTAATACGGTTTCCACCTTCTCGGGAGCCGCGTCGCCGCGAAACATTGCCAATAACTTTGCCTCCCGCATCCGGGGCTACATCACCGCGCCGGTCACCGGGAATTACACCTTCTGGCTGGCTTCCGACGATGATGGGGAACTGCGCATCTCCCCGAATGATTCCAAATTCGGCAGGGTGAAGATCGCATCTGTTTCCGGCTGGACAAATCCTCAGGCATGGGACGTAAAAACCTCTCAGAAATCCGCGCTCATCCCGCTAGTGGCAGGGCAGCGCTATTTCATTGAGGCGCTTCACAAGGAAGGCGGTGGTCTTGATCACCTTGAAATCGCCTGGCAGGTTCCCGGTGGCATTCGCGAACTCATTCCGGCATCTGCGCTGGAGTCCTTCACCGCAGATTTCAACGACGCGGACAACGACGAACTTCCTGATAGCTGGGAGGCCGCCCACGGTTTCAGCCTGTCGGACAATGGCACAGCTATTCCAGCCCAGCTTCCGCTCGCAGATCCCGACCACGACGGCTACTCGAATTTTGAAGAAGGTGAATATGGCACGGATCCAAATGTCCGTGGCGGCGTTCCCGGCTCTCTGCTTTTGGAAACGTGGAACGGCATCGCCGGTGCCAGCGTCGAGGATCTCACTTTTTCGCCGCGCTTCACCGGTGCACCGAACAAGTCGGAGTTTATTTTCTCTGCCACCACTCCCGCGAACCGTGCTGATAACTTCGGGGCTAGGATGCGGGGATACATAATCGCACCTGCCACCGGGACCTACACTTTCTACGTGGCCGGGGACGACTCCTGCCAGCTCTTCCTCTCCACCTCGGAAAGCCAGTTTGCGAAGCAGAAAATCGCCGGTTTCAGCGGATGGTCCTCCGTCCAGCAGTGGACGAAATACCCTTCCCAGAAATCGACGGCCATTTCCCTAGTTGCCGGACAAAAATATTACATCGAAGCCCTAGAGAAAGAAGGCGGCGGCGGTGATCACCTCGAAATCGGTTGGCAGACTCCGACCACCGCCGCGATCACCATCATTCCCGGGTCCGCCTTGGAAAGCTACGCCCTTGATGCGGAAGACCCTGATGGCGACAATATGCCTGCGTCCTGGGAAATCGCCAATGGCCTTGATCCTAACGGTAATGACAGTGCTGCTGATCCGGATGGCGACGGCTTCAGCAATGAAATCGAGTATCTGACTGGCTCTAATCCTCAGGTCAAAGGCGGAATTTCTGGCGGACTGGCTATGGAATTGTGGACCGGCATGAAACATTACTCCACGCGTTCGATGGTCGCGGATAGTGCGTTCTATGCGCCGGCCGCGTCGCTGGCACTGATCTCCGGGGCTAGTACGGCGCAGAGGCTCAGCTCCAGAACCTACATCGCGGGTCGCATGCGCGGGTATCTGGTTGCCCCTCAGTCGGGTGATTATCGATTCTGGATTTCTGCGCGGAATGGTGCCGAGTTGAATCTTTCGACGGATGCCACGAAATATCGGAAGCGCCCCATCGCCGAGATTAATCCTGACATCGGCGGCGGCCACGGTATCGACATCGGTAGTTCCAACCTGTGGGATTGTTATCCCGCGCAAATGTCGCAAGCCATCCATCTTGATAAGGATCAAAAATACTTCTTCGAGGCTCTACTTGCCAATGGCCACGTCGGCGGCGCACACGTCAGCTTGGCTTGGGCGCAGCCTGGCGGTCTCCGCGAGCCCATTCCCGCCGCCTGCTTGCAATCTTATCTCCAAGAAGCGGAAGATGCCGACGATGACTACCTTCCCGATAGTTGGGAATCTCTCCATGGCCTCAACCCGCAGGACAACGGCCGACTCAATCTCGCCCGGCAGGGTGAGCGCGGCGACTTCGATGGCGATGGCCTGTGCAATCGCGAGGAATATTTGTTAGCTTCGGATCCCAAGAATTCGGATACGGATGGCGACGGTTTCAGCGATGGCCAGGAAGTCAACACACTTCGCAGTAATCCGCTGGTCACCAATGCCATCAAGGACAACTTCGTCAACGAGGTGGCGTTGGCCGACTTTTTCAATGGCTCCACTACTTGGACGATGACCACGGGCGGACTGTTGGCAGACAGCTTCCGCGGCGAAGCTTGCTGGAACTTCGCCGTGCCCAGCGCCGGGAACTGGTTGCTTCGTCTCGATACTGAACTGATGGGGGCCACCTATGGTAACGAAGAGGTGCCGATGGTGATCAAGGTTGATGGCCACTTGATTCAGCGCAGTAATCTGCGTTTTGGCTCGGCCAAGCTCGCCACACTCCAGGCCCTCACCCAGTGGCTTACGGCTGGCACCCATCAGGTAAGTATCCTCGTGGACAATGCGATTGCCCGCCGTACGGTGCGCCTCGTCGCGCTCAAAGTTTACGCCCCGGCGGAGGCCACTGCCACCGCCATGCTCAGCCAAGGGAACCGGCTTATTCCCCATGCCGCAACCTCCCGCACGTCCCCCGCGTTTGTGGAAGGATATGCCCGTGAGGTGGCTGCCGTGAACATCGGGGGCAGTCCCGTCAACCATGGCACAGGCAATGGCCACTGGTTCGCTAACCTGGCGCTGGCCAATCAAGCCGCGCCCCAGAACTTCACCTTGCATTACGAGCAAGGCTGGGAAACAACCGACACTCTGATATGGCGCGCCACCAACGTGATGGATGCCGAAACCCTCACCATCCGACAGGGCGATAACCTGCGCATCGGAGCCTGGTGTGCGGATACGGCTTTAGCCTCCACGGTTTCTCTTTCATCGGGCGGCAGATGGAATCTGACCGGCGACCAGGCAGTTATACTAATATTTCCTGTGGCTGGCACCTTCACCGTTAACGGCAGCTTGCAAAATGGAGCCGCTGCCATCCTCACAGTTAAAGTCGTGGCCGCGCCGAATTTCCCCGGCGGCACTGTGGATACGCTGGAGGACAGGGTGCGCAAGCTTACCTTCAACGCCGCGCCGGAAGTGCAGTTTGATACTCCGGAGGACCTCTGCCGACTGATCACAACCCGCACCACGCCTAGCTCGGTCACGCTTTCCATCCTGCCTTCTGCACCACAGGACCTCGGTGTGGCGGCACGCCTTGGCGGCAGAGGGCCGATTCTTGGGATCCAGCGGGTGAACGTAATCGGTGTGTCCGATGCGTTGCAAAATGATCTCACCTCTGTGGCACCCAGCGGGATTTCCGGCTACAAGATCTTCAACTCCCCGCTCACCATTCTCAACTTACCCGACGGCGGGCGCATTGACGTAAGCATCTTCCGCGCTGGTGTTATGTTCCCCAATGGTTCCACCCTGAAGTCCATCTTTCCCGCTGATCTGATCAATGGCTCGGTCAATCTGGAGTTCCTATTCCCTATCGGCCTGAGCGGTGGCTATTGCCACAACCTGCGCGTCTATGACCGCAATGGCCACTATCTGGGGGGCAGATAGCGGAGCCGCGAAATTTCAAGTCATCCATTCCACAATAAGTTAGAAAACCCGACCTCCGTGATCCCAGCCTTGCGTAAAGCCCTGCCTTATCTGTTAATCGCTGCCGTCGCAGGGGCGGGCGTTTATACTTGGAAATCGGCAGCGGTACCGGCAGCACGCGCTTCCGCTGCCGCAACAATTCCTCCCAAGCATCCCCGGCCCATGATGGTTGACCCGGCGGCCTCAGTTCTCGGTTTCATCACAGATCCCGGTTTACCTTGGCAGCTCCGCATTGACCAGCTTCGCAGCATCCTCAGCAGTGAATGTGGCGAACCCGAGATCCGCTATCTCTATCAGCTTCTCGAAAAAGCACCGCTAGCGAGCGAGCTTCCCGAGCATTGGTATGTCATTGCCAATGACATCATGACCCAGTTGATGGAGCACGACACCGACCCGCACCGCTTTTCCACGAATTTCCTGGGCCTGTTGCAGGATACCCGCCAGCCCCTCGTCATCCGAGACTACGCCGTGCAATACCTCGTCTCTTGGCTGAACCCGCGCTCGCGGCAGGCCACTGCCGTGGACCGCCCAGCCCCTCCGCCGGAAATCGCCGGGCAGGTCCTCCAGGCGCTCGTCGCCGCCGCCATCGATCCCGCGTCAGAGCAATCCACCATCCCCGGCACCACTTTGATGATGCTTGTGGACTTCGCCCGCTCGCCCGGCGAGGTCGATTGCTCCTCCGCCATCATGACCCTGAAGCCATGGCTGTCGCATGCCCTTCAGGACGGCTCCACTCTCAGCATGTCCGTCCGCGTCTCCGCCGTCCAGGCCGCCGCGTTTCTGGCACCCGATGAATTCCGGCCGGTCCTGCGCAAGATCGCATTTTCTGATAACGGGCAGTCTTCGTTGAGATTGCCATCCATCGCAGCACTCGGGCGCTGCGGAGAAGCCGGGGATTTACCACGGCTCAAGGAAATCGTTAATGACAACCCTGAACTTGCCTACGCAGCGCGTGAGGCAAGCGCGAAACTGACCGCGAGCCTTCAGGCAAAAAACTGATTCCATGAATTTTCCAAACCGTCTTCTGTAAACCGTCTTCTAGAATCCTTATCCCATGATTGCGCTCCGTAAACTCCTTCTCCTTGCAACCCTATTGGTGGCTGTGCCGTGTGTCTTTGGTCAAACCAATCCTCCACCCACGAAGACTCCGTGCCCAGGGCCCTGCGACAAATCAAACGAAACCGGGGCCTCCAATCCTCCGGACCATTCTAGCCTCGAATGGTCGATCAATCTTGGTTTAGCCCGGTATGAGAAGCCGCCTGTGCTCGTGAATATGAGCAAGATTGCAAATCTGAAAAATGGCAGCCTTCTTGACTTCAAGGATTTGTACGATACGGTGTTTTCAAAACGACCCTTACAGCAAAGCCAGGTGAGTCTTGAAATATCACAACCTTACATTAACCAAAACACGTTTCATCCCTCCGTGCTATTCACGGACTCGGAGGCTTTGTTCGGCATTATGAAGTACCCTGCAATCAATGGTTTTCCCGAGTATATCCATCAGGTGCTCACGGATGATGCTTTTACTCTCATCGATCTCCTCCCAAGTCCTCAAAGTGGCTGGCGCCTTCGGGTCTGGAACCGCAGTGCCGCCCCTTTGGTCAGGGCGGGCAAATACTACGTGACGACCATTTTTGAAACAAAGACCCCACTTACCGACGTCACTTTCAAGCGTCCCACCGGTTCAACCGGAAACAACACTCTGATTTTCATCCAGAATCAAGTCACGGGTGTCTCCGGTTCCAGGATCATCACGACCGAAACTGTCCAGCAGGTAGATTTGACCGGGCGTCCCACCAGTCTCGTCTCGAAGACTCTTTCCGGCGAGGGCACGGCCGGACCTTTACTTCAGGAGGAGCGCTTGGCGTTCTCGGATCGTCATGCAAACAATTGGGACTATACGATTTCGCGCGAGGTCTTCACATCATCGGTTGATGAAGGTGGAACAATCGGAGCGCTCACATTGACACGTAAGACGCTCGAGGATTACGACGACTATTCCACAGTGGTGGAAGATGCCTTCTTTCTTCTCACTCCAGGTCTTCCAAATTACGCGCTTTTGCAGACATCCCCGAAAATCGAGTTCAGGGCTGGTGTGGGCTATGGACTTCCCTACAAGAGAGTCCTATTGAGTGCCAACGGCGGCGGAAAAGCCGGAATGAAGCGCCTCATGTCAATGACTGAAGCTTACAACCTTGTGGGGCAGGCTCCGCAGGTTTCAACATACCAGTACTTCATCGACATCACGCCCGAGCCGACTGTCGCCGTGTTTTCCACCTTGCTGAATGCCAACGGGACGTTTAACCCGGACGGGGGAATTCCCGACCTCGCGGCGTCAACGATCCATGCCCGCTTGCAATCATCGATCGAACCGAATGGATCTTGGACTTTCCGCACGCACCAAAACTCGGTATTTGCTCCAGTAACGATTCTCACCGAATACTCTGGATGGAAGGATTCGGCAGCTAATCTACCTAACTCCGCAAGAAAAACCGTCACGACGGTGAGCGGTGCAAACAGCAATGTGCAAACTTTCGTAGCCGGGCAATTGACATCCCAAGTATTGAGGGTCCATACCGAGAACTCTGATGAAATCATCACTACGGAACAAGTTTACAGCGACATGGGACCGATTCTGACCATCACCGGCTATTTCAAGGACAACGTGGCACCAACCCTCGCAGGACGGGTCAAGTGGATCGAACGCAGTGATGGTACGGCCTCCACCTACTCCTACGCGGTGATCAATGGAAACACTGAGCTTGTGGTGACTACCAGGACCGGCGCAGGTAGCCGCACCGGAGTGACCGCAGGTACCGAAGTAGCCACTACCTATCCAGTCACCAAGGCCGCCGTAGCGGACGGGGTCACAATTTATGGAAACGGAGCCTACCCCAGCCACCAGAAGACCAAGGATATTGCCACGGGTCTCATGGTCGAACAATGGGATACCGATCTCACCTATAATTCCGGTTTCGACAATCTGGGACGCCCCATCAAGCTTATCTACAATGGCGACGTGAACGACTACAAAATCCGCCAATACGCCTGCTGCGGCCTTGAGTTTTCCCGTGAACGAGATGGAAGCTCAACCAGCTATTTCCGCGACGGACTCAAGCGGATTTTCAGAGAGGAAAGCAGGTTCTCAAATGCTTCACCGGTGGTAGCCACCTTCACCTCCGTCTCCGGACATACAACGACAAGAACCCGCCGCTTTGGCAGCTCGGATGTAATTTTCATCGGCTCGACCACCACCTCTCTGGATGGCCTCGTCACCACCAGGACCGAGCCGGCTAACAAATCACATCTGGTCGCAGACCGTCCTGTCACCACATCTGTGAGAGCCCACAGTTTAACTGGAGACACCGTCACTACGACGTTTGGAGATAACTCCACTTCCATTGTTTCTCATTTCCTCGATGGCCAGGTGAAATCCATCAGCGGAACAGGCGTTGCGGACCGCTCATTTGATTATGCCACCCACAACCTGTTCTTGGGAGAATACGGAGGAGGGCTTACATCCACCAAAACAGCGTCCGGGGTAGTCACCAGTAATTTCACGGATATGATGGACCGGACCCGCAAGATAGTATCCACCGCCACTGGCATCACGAACTATTCCTACTATTCAACTGATGCTGCGGCAGGTTCCCGTGGGAAACCGGCATCCACTACGGACGGCGATTTGGTGTCCTTGAATTACGGATACAATACCGAGGGCGAGCGAACCACCACGTCCCGCGTGATTCCGCTGGAAGGCGGGGAGACCGCCACCCAAGTGACCAGCACTGGAAACGATGTGATTTCAAATGCCACTTTGCGCGGCACAAATTTTGGAGTGGCACTTCGACAAACCGAGAAGGTTTCCTCCTCGGGCATCGCAGCGGTCACCGTCAGCGAAACATTTCAAAGTACAGACGGTCTGACCAGAGGCAGCCGGTCCTTGGGGCAGGAAATCCTGACGGTAACAACCCGCCCGGATGCAACCGGCATCGCGACGACTACCATCCAAAAGGCCGATGGGACCAAATTCCGTGAAACCTTCGAACATGGCCTCCTGAAATCAAACGCCTCATTCACGACGGCAAATGTCCAGATCACGGCAAATTCCTTCACTTACACGCCACTTCAGTTCCCTCTTACCT
>JBBRCO010000008.1:0-52452 GCA_038204755.1 Verrucomicrobiales bacterium | reverse complement strand
GACCACGCGGATCAAGGGCGAGGGGGAACACTGGCATTTTCACACCGAGATGGAACTCACGGTATTCACCAGTGGCGAGGGCACGCGCTGCGTGGGCGACCATGTCGGGCAGTTCGCCGCCGGTGATGTGGTTTTGTTAGGGGAAAAACTGCCGCACTATTGGCACACCCGTGGCGGGGCGAGCGGGGTTTCGGTGCAGTGGCATTTTCCGGAGTCCCATCCGTTCTGGGCGTTTCCGGAGACGTTGGGGCTGGCCGATCTATTCAAGGATGCGGGACGCGGAATGCGTTTGAGCGGTGCCACGGCCGCTGCCGTCACCAAGCTGTTGCTCGAACTGCCGGACGACACCCCGCTGGCGCAACTGGCGCGACTGATGATCGTGCTGGCGAAAACCGCCGGGGCACCTGCCGAAGACCGCTGCTTTCTATCAACCCGGCCATTTACCCTGAGCGCGGAGTCCCATTACCAACAAGCCATCTCAAAGGCCGTGCGCCACCTGGTGGCGAATTTCCGCGATGAGGTCAGTCTTGGTGACTTGCTCGCACTCACCGATCTGAGCAGGCCGACCTTCGCTCGGCAGTTCAAACAACATTCCGGGCGCAGCTTCAGCGAATTCCTCAACCGCCTCCGGCTCGATGCCGCCTGCCGCGAACTCGCGGCAAGTGACCGCAGCGTAACCGCTATCGCGTTCGCCTCCGGATTCTCCCAGATCTCGTTTTTCAACCGCCTCTTCCGCCGCGAGTTGAAATGCACCCCGCGCGAGTATCGGGCCGACCGTAGGGGGCCGGATGCGCCCGATCACAAGAACCATGATTGGAAGACCCAGGATGCAACGTGAAATGCCGTTGTCTCATCGGCAGGCGGAATCCTGGTCTTGTATCTTGGTGGGTTAGGCGTGCTCAGAGCATGGGCATTCACTGGATCACCTCAGCCACACGCACGATCTGGAAGGGCGTGTGGCTTTGGTAAAGCTGCGTTAGTTTTGGACGATCCTGAGACGTGCGAAGACCTTGGTGGCGGGGCCGCCGGTGACGGTTACGGTGACCTCGATCACGTCGTTGATGGGTGCCGGGTTATTGATGAAGATGGACTCCGCGATGGTGGCGGTGGTGCCGCCGGTGTTGGTCTCGTTGGTGGCTTTCCATTCGGCGAGATTGGTGGACCATTGATAAGTCTTGGTCACGTCGCTGGCGATGGTGTTGGATTGATCGTGACGGAACTTGAGCACGCTGCCAGTGGAGGAAATCTGAGTCAGGCCTGCGCTGAAAATCGTAGGATCCGCACCCAGCACATTTTCAACGACGTTGCTGAGACCATCGCCATCCGGATCGTCAGTCGGGCCCTTTTTTCCCGTGAGAATGCCGGTATTGGCAAAAGTGCCATTGATCCAGGAAGTATAGGAGTTAGAGGCAGCTACGGTGTAGGTGAGGACGAGCGAGTTTGAGGATTGCGCGAGCGACCATGTGCCAGTGCCGGTGAAGCCGGGAGCGGTGAAGGTGACATTGGCCGGACTGAAACCCATGATGCCGCTGGCGGTGTTCAGGATGGTGAAGGATTTCGTGACTTCCGAGAAATTGACCAAGCCAGCGGTGTTGATTTTCAAATTCATCGGGACGCTGGCCGCATTGAGGCTGGCAACTGCGAGATCATCGAAACCGGTTCCAGCCGTGCCATTCCAGTTGCTGATCTTCGCAGCGAGACCGCCGCCTGAAGCGAGGGTGACGGCACTGGTGGAGCTGCCATTGCCGCCGATGAAGCCGGTGGAATTGACCGTGGTGGCACCTGCGCCGGTGCTGCCATCAATAAGGAAAGTGCCTGCATTGATGATGGTGGTGCCGGTATAGGTGTTCGTGCCGGAAAGGGTCAATGTGCCCGCGCCGGTCTTGGTAATTCCACCGGTACCGGTGCCGTTGGCGATGATCGCTGAAACCGTCATGTCGCTGGTGGCGGTGCCATCGGCGACGTCGAAGCTGCGGGCGGTGGCATTGAGCCTGAGCATGCCCGCGCCGCTGATCGTGTTGGTGGCGGCATTTGCCTGGCTGGTCACGCTGCCGCCGAGGCTGATGAAGTTTACGGCAGCGGCGTTTGCGTTCACGGCCATGTTCGAACCACCGCCGATGGTCAGCCCGCCGGAACCGACGACGAGGCTTTGGGTGCCGTCTGTCGTTCCAAAGGTCCAGGAGCCGCCGGTATTGATCACGGTTCCAGCGGTGATGGTGCTTTGAAGGCCTGCACCCGCGCTGTTCAGCGTGATTTCGCCAGCCGAGTGGGTCAAAGTGCCGGTCACCGTGAGTTTTCCGGCGTTGCCGGTAGAAAGTCCGGTGTTTACCGCAGTCCCGGCGCTCTGCATATCCACGTTGGCGACTGTTTCACTTTTGGTGTTGAGCGCCCACTGCGCAGCGGCGGCATTGAGCGTGATCGTGGCGGTGTCTGCGATTTGGTTGTCCGCCCCATTGGTTAGGAAGGCGGCACCGATGAGCACGTTTCCTGCGATGGCATTAACGCCGACCGGGGTGTTTAGAAACAGAGTTCCGCCATTCACTGCGGTAGTGCCGGTGTAGCTGTTCGCAACTCGCAGCTCCAGAACGCCGGATCCCGCCTTGGTTAATCCACCCCCGCTGGTCACACCGATAGGGCTGGTGAAGATCAGCGGACTGAAATTCGGGCTGGTATTTGCTCCATAGTTCGTGATGACCGCCTCGCCATTTCCAAACTGAATGCTATCAAAGCCGCCGATGGTCACTGGCCGCGAGGCCGCCGCGGCATCCACCTGCGCCAGCGCCCCACTCGTCATGGTCAGCGTCTGCCCGGCGGCTCCGGTGAAGTCCGCAGTAGCACCCGCAGCGATCAGCAGCGAGTTGATCACCGGGGAGCCTGCGATGGCTGTGGTGGCCGTTGCTCTGACATTATCGCCCGTCGTTGCCGAGGCAAATGACGCGTATTCGTTGGTCGTGTCCAAAGTTCGCAGACCCGATGTCGTATCATAAGTGACAAATGAAGTGGGCGCGCCGGTTGTTGTATTGGCACCCAGCAGCCAGGAAGCTATCTGCAAATTCTTGGTGCTCCCCGTTGCTCCGGTCGCGCTGATCCCAGCACCCTGCATCGTGAGACTGGAGATATCGTTTAACGTGATCCGGCCAACGGTAACCGGGGCCTGTCCCAGACTGGTTCCCCGCACAAAGCCCGTTCCACTGGCAACCCGTTGCAAGGAGGCCGCATTGAGCGTCGCCAGCTTGTTGTCTTGTCCTTCGACTGTAATCGTTCCCTTGTCTGCGGAAAAATTGATGATACCCACAGTCTCAGACGTATAAATACTGTTATTCCCAGTCAGATATAGAGCTCCACCCGAATTAGTCCCTTTGGTGCTGACTCCCGTCAGATTGATGACCGCCGCATCATTCAAACGGTTGTTATTATTGAGAGCAGGATCAATCGATCCACTGTTAAGGGTCAGAATTTGGATGTTTCCGCTGCCGATATTCACTACTGTCGTTCCAGTGAGCGCCCCATTGGGTCCGGCCAGTTCGATTCCATGATTGGAGACAAAAGTCCCACCGGTGTAGGCGTTACTACCCGTTAGCTTGATCGCGCCTCCCCCACCTTTGGTAAATTGTCCGCCCACACTGTTCATGGAGCTGGAAATGAATTGGGCACCACCCCCTGGAGGATTAAAGCGATAATCTTGGTTTGCTGCTGTGCTGAAGGGGTTCGACAGGGGTATCAAGCTGTAGCCAGCTAATGTCAGAGTTGAATTATTCACACCACCCACGGTCCCGAATGTGATTATCCCCGTGCCCAAGGCCGATGCGGTATTTGCCTTCACACTCACCCCATTCAGAAATACGCCACCCGAGAAAGTATTGGCCCCTCCCAAATTGACCTCAGCTCCACCTCCTTTGAACTCGATCGCATAATTGCCGCTAATCGTGGAATTAATCGTCAGGAGGTTGGACGCGACACCATTGAGAAATGTCACATTCTCCTGAAGGGCAATCGAGTTGGTGGTATTGAAGGTCAGCGGAGCATTCAATGTCCGCTCGATCGCCAGACCTGTGGGAGAATTCCACAGATTGATGGTGCCATTCGATAGGGTAATGCCATTCGTTGAATTATAATAAACCCCGATGCCGCGAACATCCACCGTGCCACTGACTGAAATATTGTTTGCCGCCGCACCGCCTGCATTCTGAAAGACCGCCTTGTTTTCATTCACCCAAACCACAGGAGCTGCGGTGAGTGGATTGGTGCTCGCCTGCCACGCTCCTGTAGCCCCGGCATCCCAAGTGGCCGTATTCGCGCCCGTAGCTGTCAACCCGCTCGTGGCATCATAATCAAAAAACTGCGCCACTTGAGCAGAACTGGCAGCGTTCCCCGCGATGAGTGCGGCGAATGCGAATGATTGAATGGTGCGGTCAAGCAAGTTGCCACGCGAGGAGGGTCTAAGAGGGTTGGTGTTCATCTTTCTGCTAGGATTTTACTGTGGGCGGGTGGATCCAGAGAACAGCCGATGGGCCAGACCGGACGGCAGGCTGGGTTTCATGGGTTGGAGTGGGTTTTGATGCGGTGCGCCTTACGTAAACCGCTACGGAGCCAATCTACAAAACGCGGCGATGCTGTCCATCCCCCATTAGTCGGAGAAGCGTCACTTTTTTCCGGCGAGGCGGACGATGCGTTGGGAGATGGCCACGACGACGGCCTCGGTGCGGTCATGGTCTGGTGATGCAGCGCAGCGGGCACTGGGGAATCGACCGGCAAGCCGCAGCCATTGTCCCGGATGACGAGGCGCAAAAACCCATCCGCCCACTTGGGGAAAAGGCCGATCTCGGTGGCCCATGCGTGCTTGTTTTGGCGGGTGGTGCTTCCGCGAAGACAACCCCGGAGCGCGCCGAGAGGCGGCGGCATCACCAGATTTGGCCATCTGCCATGACAGGGGCTGCGGTCAACTGCGACAACACCCTGGACTATACCCTGAACTATACTCCCGGTGACCTGAATCTCGGCGGGCTCCAAAATCAGATCATCTAAGTTTTCTACCTCGACAGCCTCACCGCCACTACTAAAGACTTCGCACGTCCCCAGATCGCCTCAAACTAATGAAGATTCCTGTAAATTCCCTGAAATCCATCCCGCTTGGCACCTTACTCGCCCTCGCCCTCGCCCTCGCACCCTCTGCCCCTGCGGCAGAGGCCAGCAAGGCCGGGCTTACCATCAGCATCACCGAAAACGGCGCGAAAGCCGGAGCGGAGTCACTCGCCACGAACGCCATCCAAGCTTCCATTGATGCGGCGGCGGCGGCAGGCGGCGGCAGCGTCCGCGTGCCACAGGGAATTTACCGAACCGGCACATTCTACCTCAAAAGCCATGTCAGACTGCTCCTTGAAAAAGAAGCCGTCCTTCAGGGCAGTCTCAATCTGGCCGATTACAGCGGCAGCGGCAGCGTCCCCGCTCTCATCCAGATCGATGGCCAGGAGCACGTCTCCATTGAGGGCCCGGGCACCATTGATGGCATGAATTTGCGGAAACCCGGCGGTGAAGAAGGATTTCGCGGCTATCATACCATCCATGTCCGGAATTCAAAATCGATCACCTTCAAGGATTTCGCCCTGAAAAACTCCGGCAACTACGCCTTCATGTGCCGCAATATGCAAGGAGCCACACTCACCCGTATCAGCATCCGCGGTGGCCATGATGGCCTGCATGCCCAAGCCTGCCGCGATATCAAAGTCACCGATTGCGACTTCCGCACCGGCGACGATACCTTCGCCGGTTGTGACAATCACGAAATCGAGGTCACGAGGACCAAGATCAATTCCTCCTGCAATGGTTTCCGCCTCGGTTGTGATAATTTGTTAGTGCGCGATTGCGAGTTCTGGGGCCCCGGCGAGGCGGCTCACCAGAGCAGCGGCAGGCACAACATGCTTGCCGCCTTCACTCATTTCGCCCCGCCCGACCGCAAACCGCAGTTTCCCAGCGACCGGTGGCTCATCGACCGCATCACCCTCAGGGACGTGGATGCCCTCTACCTCTATGACAACGAGCGTGGACTCTGGCAGCAGGGGCAACCCGCCAAGCAGATCACCTTCAGCAATATCAAGGCTACCGGCCTGATGAAACCCCTCCGCATCCTCGGCGATAAGGGCCAACAACTTGAGTTCCTGCTCGATTCCGCCGATCTCAGCTACAGTCCCCAAGCCACCGCGCCTCTCGCCATCGATGTCTCACGCTTCGGCTCGCTCAAACTGAAAAACCTCACCCTGCGCCACCCCGATGGCGGACCCGTCATCCGCGCGGTGGATGGTAAAATCCTCACTCTCGAAAATGTCCAGCTCCTTCCCCAAAGCGATACGCCCTACCAAATCGAGCGCGTGGCGAAGGTGATCCAGTGAATTCCCATCTCTCCCCACGCCGACGACAACGGAACAGGCCTTCTGTCATGCTACCTCGCCCACCGCAAACACTCCTCGCTGGGCCACAAGACCCCGGCCCAGTTCGAGGCACAAATCCTATCTTCTAACTAAACAACAAATGGTCCAAAAATCCGTTTAATCCCATTCCTCGTGCCCTTGGCGGGGACGGTGTGGAAACAGGCATTGCTTCACCCCAAACCAAAGTCCCGTGGCCGCTCCCGCCGATTTGCGGCGAGAGTGCCGGAAACAGCACGCGAGGGCGCGCGCGCTCCCCGGTTCTTGGACGGCTTTTGGATTAGCGCTTTTTCCGGTCTTTCCCGGACCCACCCATGGGCTTCTTCGCTGTCCGTGCGGCGGGATTCACTGCCTTTTTCTCATCCATCTCGCGCGTGCGTTTCCGCCAGTCGCGCTTGGCCGGTTTTTCGCCAGGCAGCGGGGCGGCGGCCACTGCGTGATAGTCGAAGCCGCGCAGGCGCTTGCGGTCGAGGCGCTGGCCGATGGACATTTCAAGAATATCCAACAGATTGAGATCGCCCTTCGGCACGAAGCTGATCGCCTCGCCCTGCGCCTCCGCCCGGCCGGTGCGGCCGATGCGGTGGATGTAGTCCTCGGGATTGACCGGAAAATCGTAGTTCACCACTTGCGAAACACCATCAATGTCGATGCCGCGCGCGACGATGTCGGTGGCGACGAGGACCTGCACGTTGCCATCCTTGAACTCCTGCAACGCCTGCAGCCGTTGTTCCTGCGAGCGGCTGGAATGCAGCTTGGCGACCTTGATGCCCGCGAGTTTGAGGAAATTCGTCAGCAGATTCGCCCCATCCTTCATGCGGACGAAGACGAGCACACGCGTGAATTTCGGCTGTCGGAGAAGCTCCAACAGCATGACGTTTTTCAAATGCGCGGGCACTTCGTAAACGCATTGCTCCACGGTGTCCGCCGGGTTCGAACGCTTGCCGAGCTGCACCATCTTCGGCTGGTAGAGAAAGCGCTGCGCCAGCGACTCGATCTGTTTGGAAAGCGTGGCGGAGAACATCAGCGTCTGCCGGCGCTTGGGCAGGAAGGTCACGATATTCTCGATGTCCGGCAGGAAACCCATGTGCAGCATGCGGTCCGCCTCGTCGAGCACGAGGATTTCCAACAGACTGAAATCGAGCTTCTGCCGTCCTATCAGATTGATCAGCCGGCCGGGCGTGGCGACGACGATATCGACGCCCTTGCGCAGCGCCTTGATCTGCGCCTCCTCCTCGACACCGCCGAAAATGGCGGCCACGCGAATCGGCAGGCTCTGGCCGTAGTTCCGGATGTTCTCCATGATTTGGACAGCCAGCTCGCGGGTCGGCGCGAGGATGAGCGACTTGAGGCCGCGCGGCCGGCCTTCGCGGTTCGAATTCGCAAGGCGGTGCAACATCGGCAGGACGAAAGCGGCGGTCTTGCCGGTGCCTGTCTGGGCGATGGCGATGAGGTCGCCGCCCTGCATCACCTTCGGAATGGCAGCGGCCTGCACCGGCGTGGGGCGGGTGTATCCTGATTTCTGAATCGCGAGAAGGATCCCGGCATCGAGTCCGAATTTGCTGAACGGCATGCGCGGATCCTAGTCCGTCGCCGCGGCTGATGGCACGGATTTAAAATCGAACTCCGGTGCGGCGGCAAGTTTCGCAGCGGGCCTGTAAATATCCCCCGACCGGCTGGTCGCCGCGAAAGGCCCGGTAGAACTGCAAAACGCCTGACGCCACGGAACTCCCGCTCCCATTTGAAACCGGTAACCGTGCCGAGTGACGCCGGGAATCGTGGCGACGGGTGAAGCGGATTTCTTCATACTTTCAATGACTCAAGCGGAAAACCTGGTGTCCGCCCCGGCTCACTCCTGAGAGCAATCCCCTTTCGGCACAGCCCGTGCGATTGTCCAGATGATGAAAACCAACCGCCCTATCTTATTAGCAGCCGCCCTCATTTGTCCCGCCTTCGCCCAAACGGCCTCGCCGCCGGTGGTAGTCGAAAAGTCCGTGGTCGAAACCATCGCTCCCGGCTCAACCGTGGTGGAGGAAACCGTGGTCGTGACGCCGATCCCCGCTATTCCCGGCGGCTATGACCCCCGCCGCCAGCTTTCCATCGCGCCCCACGCCATTCCTCTGGATCCAGCCGCCGGAGCGAAAACCGAAACCACAGAAACCACCACGACCCGCGTCGGCCCCCGCGTTTATAACACCACCCGCAGTGTCGTCGTGGTCGAGGGCCGCGAGCTACCCTACGTGACCGTGCCCGTGCTTTTTGTGAAGGAAACCGCCGAGCTCCTCGACTCCGAGTCACGCGCATCGCTCGACCAAACTGCCGCCGCCATCGCGGAAATCACCAAAACAGAACCGTCCGCCGTGTTCGACATCGAAGGACACACCAGCACCGATGGTGCCGACGACTTGAACAAAACTCTATCAGCAGCTCGCGCGAAACGCGTCTATGACGAGCTGACCATGCGCTATAAAATTCCCGCATCAGTTCTCAGCGCACACGGCTATGGCGAATCCTATCCGATGTATCCCAACGGCAGCGAAACGGAGATGACACTTGATCGCCGCGTGCTCGTAGTCCGCGTCAAATGACCGCAGAAACTTCGGGCGGGATGCATGCCACCGCCGGAATCCCCGGCTTTATGCAACGTCAGAAATTCAACACGCTCGCCGAGCGCCCAACTTAACACTGACCATCAACGACTTGTCCATTCGGGAGCAATTTGCACCCCGATTGCTAGGAATCAACCCGAAGGCACCGCCTTCACAGAAACAAACACATTATGAAAACCAAAACCACCATCGCCCTGATCGCCCTCGCCCTAGCCTCCGCCGCACTGTTCACCAGTTGCACCACCGTCATCGATCCAAGTCCGGCTCCCGTGACCACCACCCAACAGGCCACCACCACGAGCACCCAACAGGACCCTTACACCGGATCGACCACTTATAAAAAAACCACGACGACCAACTACTGAACGCGCCGTTGCGGATCGCACATTGCGCTCCGGTTTCCAGAGCCGACAAAGCCCATCAATCCCATCCCTGCCTGCGGAAATCCCGCGGCAGGGATTTTCTATTACACGGGGCGCGGAACCAGCCACCTAAAGTTTCAGGATCTCAGCGGCGATCACCTCCTCCATCCCAGCCTCGATGCGGATGAAAATTTCCTGTAGCCCCTTTTCCGACTGGGTCACTGCCTTGAGACCGCCGGAAACCTTGCGCTGGATTCTGATGGAACCGGTGCCGCTCCCCTGCCCCAGCGATTTCCCGCCGTAGGACCTTCCGATGATCACACCGACGACGCCATGCATCGCTTCGATCCGGCGCATGATCCGGTGGCATTCCTTGGAGGAACTTTGGTGGCGTCCGCGTGAGGGCATCGTTTCGGCTTTGGCTTCCCATCGGCGGATCATCCCGCCCGGTGGCGACAGAAGGATGCCATCAACCGTTGTCCCAAGCAAGAGGCGGGTACCGGCACAAGGCACTCCTATCCCCGCATTTCCTTCTGCGGTATGCCACACGGCAATCAAACAACGGCATTTCTAGCAAAATTTTCGGAACTCGCTGAAATATAAATAAAATGAATTGTTGCCATTCCCGTTTTTTCCAGCCTATTGACGGGTCGATTGGACGGCGAAAGTTTGTTTTCTCGCTCTTTGTTCGATCTGTGACGCCATGATCCGCCGAAGTGCTCTATCAATATGGCGTCATCAGAATTGAATCAAATGGACATCTACGTGGGCAACCTGCCCTACACTGCAACTGAAGGCGACGTTTCCGAACTTTTCGCCGCTTTCGGACCCGTTGAACGGGTCAAAATCATCACCGACCGTGAAACCGGGCAATCCAAGGGATTTGCTTTCGTAACACTCGGTGACCAAAGCCAGTTGAACGCGGCCATCGAGGCCCTCAACGACAAAGACTACAACGGTCGTCCTCTTCGCGTGAACGCATCCGAGCCAAAAGAATCACGTCCTAGCGGCGGTGGTGGTGGTGGCTACGGCGGCGGCGGCGGCGGCGGTGGTGGCGGCTACGGTGGTGGCGGCGGCGGCGGCTATAAAGGCGGCGGCGGCGGTGGCTACAAAGGTGGCGGCGGCGGCGGTGGTGATCGTCGCGGTGGCGGCGGCGGCGGCGGCGGCGGCGGTCGTTGGTAATCCAGCGTTCCCTACTTAACGTTTTTCAAAAGCGCCCGGTTTCCCTCACAGGAGACCGGGCGTTTCTTTTGAACCCGAACTGGTGTCGCGCAATTTTTATTTGGCCTGCATCACTCTGAACGAGGTCGCGGCGTCTCGCCGCAACGTCGCAGAAAGAGAAGCGTTGCGCCGAGACGCCTCAACCACGTTCGGACACAGCCATCCGCCATTCCGAGCTTTACGGACCACTAGCGGAACTGATTGTTCTCAGACTGATAGATGTAATCCGCGCTCGCCAGCCTATCGAGAAGATCCGGCTCGCTGAGGTTATGGGTTTTCACCAGATCATCCAGAGTTTCGCAGTGATTCCTCAGTTCGGTATTGATCAGGCCCAGCAGGAGGTGGGGATCCATGTGGAGGTAATTCGAGAAGTTCACGACCGCAGACGATGACAAACCCGGCAATGTCCGGCAAGCAAAAGAACCGCTTATGGGTGTAACTGAACGTGGTGGGCATTCAAGGAGCGCGCCCCGGTGTCCCCCCCCCTTTCCAGACCGCTTTCAGGTACACCTCCGCTCATTCCCCGACCACGTTTTTCCCGGAATCTTCCGGCTTCCTGTCAACGAGGCCATGGTAGTCCACCAGGTTATCGTGGGTGTGATTCACAAAAACAGAACTACCGAGCGGGTGATGGTCACCGACGACGCGCTTCACGCCGCGAGCCAGCAGATCAACCATTTGCGCGCCAGCCTCGGCGACGACCGCCATTGAGGACGGCGCGGACTGATGCAGGAAATCCAAATCGTGACCCATCGAAGCTTCTTCACGTTCAATATGTTCCAGCAATGACTCTATCTTCGCCATCCGCACTGCATCCGGTTCGCCGCGGCTAACCGACTCCTTGAAATTCCGCTTCAGCGCCTTTTCCTCGATCCTCAACACCTCAAGACGCCGTCGCAGCTCCGTCGCTGCGGGCATCCCGATTTCTGCGACGGCGATAGCGAGATTCTCCAGTTTGGTTTCTGCTTCGGCGATTTTCCGCGCGAGCGGCGATAGATTTTCGATGGGCGGGTTCATGACAATTGCAGAGGTTTGTTCCACCCTGCAAATTACTTGAAACCACACCGGGCACAACGTGTTTCTGCCTTCCACCGAATATATGTTAGAACGGAGGGTCGTCGTCGAAGTCGTCGTCGTTGCGAAGATCGCTCAAGACAGGCTCGCCGCTGGCGGACGACTGGCTGCGGGAAGATCCCCCGGAAGAGCGGGAAGGTTCTGCGGAGCCGTCCGATGATTGGATTTTCCAGCAGGAGAGACTGACGTAATACTTCCCGTTGTATTCGTTTCCGCGGATGTCGAAGGTGACCTGCACTTCCTGGCCTGATTGGTAAGAATCGAGAAGTGAACACTTGTCCTTCACCACCTCGAACTTGAGATCCTGTGGAAATTTGTCGTTCGAAGTGGTCACCACGAATTCACGCTTGGTGAAACCACTGGGGAAACTCTGGGTGTCATTGATCAGTTTGATTTTTCCTGCTGCCTCGTACATGGACACCAATGTTTCCGTCCGGGCGAAGATGTCAAACCTCGGGTGGCTTTTCAGCAAGGAATCACCGTCCGGCTTTGGGCCCCCGTGGCAGGGAAAAACTACCCCGGGCGCGGCTGCGGGACCTCAGGGCCACCCGTCTGCCATGCACCATCGGCATTTCGGCCCGGGCATTTTGGGTGTTGGAGCCGGATACCATAAAAAGCCCGATTTTCTCAGCCGGGGTCGGTTCCGGCACGGTTCTTTCCGGCTCAAAGTGATCGGAATGGTTGACCGCATTGCGGATTTCACCCGCCATCACGATCACCCAGACCGCCAGTGCAGCGAAAAGACCGCCCGCGATGATCCAGCCGGTAGTCACCGAAGTGCCCATGAACCAAACAATCGCGAGTGCGATCGCACCGATCCAGATGAAGCACGAGGCGAGCAAAAGAACCAAGATCCGGAACAGTTGGAAGGAGGAGATCAACATCGATTGAATATCAATCGTTTTCCGGCCCGCCAAGCAGAAAACACTACGCGATCACGCTATGCCATGAAACGCGCGAGCCCTCACCTCAGCGCGACCGTCAAAAACGGCGCGGTCCGGGATTTCGCGGACTTTGCAATTTGTTCCGGCGTGCCTTGGGCCACGATCCGGCCGCCGGCCTCGCCGGCTTCGGGGCCGATGTCGAGAATCCAGTCGGCCTCGGCGGCGACGGCCATGTGGTGCTCGATGACGATGACGGTGTGTCCTTCATCGACGAGGCGGTGGAGGACGTCGATGAGACGTTGGACGTCTTCCAGGTGGAGGCCGACGGTGGGCTCCTCGATCAGATAGAGGTTGCGCTGGGTGAAATGGGCGTTGTTCAGCGTGGCCTTGGTGCCGCGGCCTTTTACGAGTTCGGAAACAAGTTTGATGCGTTGCGCCTCGCCGCCTGATAGGGTGGGACTGGGCTGGCCGAGCTGGAGATAGCCGAGTCCGGTGTCTGCCATCAGCTTGAGCGGGTGGGAGATGCGCGGCTGGGACTCGAAAAACGCAGAGGCCTCGTCGATGGTCATGGCGAGCACCTGGCCGATGTTTTTCTGGCGGAAGGTGACTTCCAGAGTGGCGGGATTGTAGCGCTGGCCGTTGCAGGATTCGCAATGCACCCAGGTGGAGGGCAGGAAATCCATTTCGAGTTTCACCCGGCCGTTGCCCTTGCACTCCGGGCAGCGGCCACCCTCGGTGTTGAAGGAAAATCGCGAGACGTCGAAGCCGCGCATGCGGGCTTCAGGAAGCTGGGCAAAAAGCGCGCGGATGTGGTCGAAAACTTTCACGTAAGTGGCCGGACACGAGCGCGAAGTCTTGCCGATAGGGCTCTGGTCCACTTCATAACAGGCCTTGATCGCTTTCTCACCGCTGGTTTTGCCGAACGGGAGATTGGATTTTTTCACCTTCGTGGTTTTCGCCTCGTTCTTAAAAAGCGCGGCGACGCAGGAATGCATGAGCGAGGATTTCCCGGACCCGGAAATTCCGGTTAGCACGGTAAGGCGTCCAAGCGGGAAAGCGGCGGTGATCTTTTTAAGGTTGTTCGCCGTGCAATCCTCCAGCGTGAGGAACGGATGATCCTTTTTCACCGGACGCCGCGCGCCGCGGATGGGGTGATGGATGACAGCGGACAGTGCGCGGTAGGTGGGGGACTGGATATTAGATTTGAAATTTGAGATTTGAGATTTTGAAGAGGAAAGGACCGGTGGCTTTCCTTGATAGACGATTTCGCCGCCGAGGCGACCAGCGCCGGGACCGAGGTCGATGAGGTGGTCTGCGGCGGCGATGGTGTCCTCGTCGTGCTCGACAATGATGAGGGAGTTCCCTTGGTCGCGAAGGGCGATGAGGGTTTTCAGGAGGGCGGCGTTGTCTCGCGGGTGGAGGCCGATGGTGGGTTCGTCGAGCACGTAGAGCACGCCACGGAGGTTGGAGCCGAGCTGCGCAGCGAGGCGGATGCGCTGGGATTCACCGCCAGATAGAGTATTGCCGGAGCGGTCTAGCTGGAGATAACCGAGGCCGACTTCCTGGAGAAACAAAAGCCGCTGGCGGATCTCGGGAAGGATATCGCGGGCGATGAGGGTCTCGCGGTCTTCCGGGAAAGTGATCCCATGAAAATGCGACGCTGCGGAGTCAATGGATAGATGACCGAGTGATGCGACAGGTGTGCCTTTCAACTGCACCGCCGAGGCGATGTCGTTGAGGCGGGAACCGTGGCATTCGGGGCATTCGATGAGTTCAACATCGTCCATCCGCTCGATGGCCCGGTCCGCATCCATTTCTGCTTCCAGCACGGAATCAAAGCGCGCGGTGTCGAGGTGCTGGCGGCGTTTCGGCACCTTGCCATGGCCGCGGCATCCTGAGCACCAGCCGTGCGGTGAGTTGAACGAGAAGAGCCGCGGATCGAGTTCTTCGAAGGATTTGTTGCAGCTCGGGCAACTCGATTTGGTAGAAAGCAGGCTGAATTTCTTGTCCGTGGTGAAGAGCTTGATCAGGCCCTTACCGATAGTTAGAGCTCTCTCAACGGTGGATGGCAGATCGTCGATGGAGGATTTGGAGATCTCGGCCACAACGACGTCGATGTCGTGCTCCTTGAAGCGCTCGAGGCGGGTGAAGCCCTCGGCATCCTTGAATTGTTTATCGACAAGAAGGCGGGAGAATCCCTGTTTCACCGCCCACTCCGCGACTTCGGTGTGGAAACCTTTGCGGCCTTTGATGAGCGGGGCGAGAATGGTGACCGGACCTTTTTTCAAATGGGCGCGGAGGGTGTTTTCGATGGCGGAGAGCGACTGCTTTTCAACCGGAACGTGGCAGTCCGGGCAGTAGAGCGTGCCAAGTTTTGAATATAACAGCCGGATGAAGTTCCACAGCTCGGTGACCGTCGCGACGGTGGATTTGCCGCCGCCTTGCGAGACTCGCTGCTCGATGGCGACGGTGGGCGGGAGGCCGGCGAGCTGGTCGATCTCGGGTTTCTCCAACTGCTCCGCAAACTGGCGGGCGTAGGCGGACATCGAGTCGAGGAAGCGGCGTTGGCCCTCGGCGAAGAGGATGTCGAAAGCGAGTGTGGACTTGCCGGAGCCTGATAGACCGGAGATGACGACGAGTTTGTCGCGAGGGATATCAACGGAGATGTTCTTCAGGTTGTGGTGGCGCGCGCCTTTGAGAGAGATGCAGTTGGGAGAGGGTTGATGGTTTTTGGTGGATGGTTGATAGGAGGGGGAAGAAGGAGAGTGGCCCAGGGCTTTTTTGATGAAATGGGCGGTGGGGGTGTTGGTTTTGGCGACTTTTTCGGGCGGGCCTTGGGCGACGAGCTGGCCTCCGTGTTTACCGGCTTCGGGGCCGAGGTCGAGGATCCAGTCGGCGGATTTGATGACGTCGAGGTTGTGCTCGATGACGAGCAGCGAGTGGCCGGAATCGACGAGTTTCTGAAAAACTCCGAGAAGGTTTTCGATGTCGGAGAAATGCAGGCCGGTGGTGGGCTCGTCCAAGATCAAGAGTTTCGGGCGAGATGAATCTCGCGGTCCGTCAGAGGAAGACAGGAGCTGGCAAAGTTTGAGCCGCTGGGATTCGCCACCGGAAAGGGTGTTGAGCGGCTGGCCGAGTTTCAGATAGCCGAGGCCGACTTCAACGAGTGGCGCGAGAAGACGGATGATCTGCTGGTGGCGTTTTGCGTGTCCGGGGGCGGGCTTGGCATTTTCAGAAACAGGCGAGACGCCTGTTCCCCCTTCAAGGGAGTAAAAGGCGATGGCATCCACCACCGTCAGATCGAGGATATCGGCGACGGATTTTCCGAGATAGAGGAAATCGAGCGTGGAGGACTTGTAACGCCTGCCGCTGCAGTCCGGGCAGGTGACATAGATGTCGGATAGAAACTGCATCTCTACTTTTTCGAAGCCGTTTCCGGCGCAGCGGTCGCAGCGGCCGTCGCCGGAATTGAAGGAAAAGAAGCCGGTAGTTAGTTCGCGGGCCTTTGCCTCCGGCGTGAGGGCGAAGAGCTGGCGGATGGGATCGAAGGCACCGAGGAAAACCGCCGGAGTCGAACGCGGGGTGCGGGCGACTGCGGTCTGATCGACGAGTTCCACGCCGTGGAGATGCTGCGAGCCAGCCAACTCCTTGATCGGCGCGGCGTCGCCACCGGCTTCCTGGCCGAGCTTGCGGGCGAGATTTAGATAGAGAACGTCGTGGGCGAAGGTGGATTTCCCGGAGCCGGAAACACCGGTCAGACAAACGAAAAGTCCGAGCGGGAGATCGACATCGAGTTTTTTGAGGTTGTGGCGGGTGGCACCACGAATGGATAGGAGTTTTTTGGAGGGTTTGCGGCGCTTGGCGGGGGTGGCGATGGATCTGGTGCCGTCGAGCCACGGGAGTGTGCCGATTGATGATTTTCGATTTGAGATTTGAGATTTTTTGGAGGGGGCCGGAGGACCTTGATAGATGAGGGTGCCTCCGAAAGAGCCTGCGCCGGGGCCGAGGTCCACGAGGTGATCGGCGGCCTGCATGACGGTTTGCTCGTGCTCGACGACAACCAGCGTGTTGCCCTTGTCGCGCAGTCCGTGCATGACGCCGACGAGGCGATCAATGTCGCGCGGGTGGAGCCCGACGGTCGGCTCGTCGAGCACGAAGAGCGTGCCGGTGAGCGCGGCGCCGAGACAGGTCGTTAGGTTGACGCGTTCGACCTCGCCGCCGGAGAGCGTGCGGGTGGCGCGGTCCAGCGTGAGATAGCCGAGACCCACTGGGTCGAGGTAGCTGAGGCGGGATTCGATTTCGTTGACGACGAGGTCGAGCGTCGCATCCGCGGGGCGGCTGGCGATTTCGGATTTCAGCTCCGAAACGAATGGCAGAAGTTCGACGATGGGGAGGGACCAGAGATCAGGGAGGGTGCGGGCGTTGACCTTGAAACAAAGGGATTCCGGTTGCAGGCGTTTTCCGCGACATGCGCCGCAGGTGGTGTAGGAACGGTAGCGGCTGAGGAAGACGCGGACGTGCATCTTGTAGGCCTTGGTTTCCATCCAGTCGAAGAAACCTTTGACGCCATACCAATCGCCGGACTGCCAGAGTTCCTCCAGAGCTTCAGGTGATAGATCTCCGGATTTACGGTCGCCGTAGTAGATCCAGTCACGCTCACCGTCGGATAGATCTTCCCACGGAGTTTTGATATCGATGCCGCGCTCCTTGCAGTTGCGGACGAGGTCGCGCTGGCATTCGTCGCCGCGCTCGCCTTGGAAGGGTTTGATAGCCCCCCTGGCGATGGAGAGCGATGGATCAGGAACGGTTTTTTCGAGGTCGATGCCGATGACCCGGCCGAAGCCGCGGCACTTGGGACATGCACCTAACGGGCTATTGAAGGAGAAGAGCGCGGGAGTGGGGGCGCGGAGGGTGAAGCCGGTTTTCGGGTTGGTCCAACTCGTCGTGAACGACTTCGTGATCGTGGATTCGGGATCGTGGATGGTGGATGTTCCTTTACCGAGGGTGAATGCAGCTTCGAGGGCTTCGAGGAGGCGGGGCTGGTATCCTGAAGTTAGAGTGAGGCGGTCCTGGATGACCTGGATAACGGGCGAAATGAATTTGCCTGAGGGCCAGCCGGTCAGGGCTTCGCCATTTTTATTCTTGTCTGCTAGCGAAGACTCTGGATTCACGGTCCGTGGTTCGTCGGTGCGGACGATTTCCCCGTGGAGCAGGATGCGGAGATAGCCTTGGGCGTTGAGAAAAGGAAAGAGCTCTTCGGATTTCGCGTCGGCGGGGATGGGAATCGGAAAGGTGATGAGGACGGGCTTTCCCGCCAAATTTCCCCCGGCCCATGCGGCGGCGGATTCGGGGGAGTCCGGTTGGATGGTCTCGCCAGTTTTCGGATCGTAGCCGATGGCGAGGCGGGCGAAGAGCAGTTTCAGGTAATCATTAATTTCCGTTAGGGTGCCGACGGTCGAGCGGGTGGTGCGGACGTGGTTTTTCTGCTCGATGGCGATGGCGGGCGGGATGCCTTCGATATGATCGACGGCAGGTTTGTCCATCCGGTCGAAAAACTGCCGGACGTAGGGCGAGAAGGTCTCGACGTAACGGCGCTGCCCCTCGGCGTAGAGCGTGTGGAAGGCGAGCGAGGATTTCCCGGAACCGGACGGGCCGGTGACCACGGTGAGTTTCCCGAGGGGGATATCGAGATCGAGGCCCTGGAGGTTGTGTTGCCTGCATCCGCGTAAAACGATGGCAGGGGGCGTGGGATGTGAGGCAGGTTTCTTTTTAGCGCGGGGCACGCTGAATGATAGGTGGAAATGCCACCCGCGCCAGTGGAAGTGTGGACCCCGGCGGATGAAAAAAATCGCTTCTACTCTGCATGGCCGGAGGACTTACCCGTCATCAGGTCGGAGAAGTATCCATCCGAGGCTTTGATCTCTGCGATTTCGTTTTCGATCAACTTGATGGCAGCCACGTCGTTCTCGGCCTTGAGCCGCCCGACTTGTAGCTCCATACCCTGAACGTACATGGTTGAGAGCGAAGAAAGGGCCTTCTGGAACGCCTCGTCTATAGCGGTCTCCTTTTTGAGAAAGGCAGCAAAGGTATCTTCCACCTCCGGGATTTCCGCGAGGCGTTCGTCCGTATGTCTCGGAATTAAAAAGACACCCGATTCCTTCCACTTATCAATCCGCCGTTCCAGCACTCTCTCCACCGAGTCTCTGCCGTATTCCACCTTGCGGGCCTGGCGTTTAAGGACTCTTTCAAAGTCGGCGAAATTAGCCTTCAATTTCGCGTCATGCTCGGCGAAGACGGGTTTCGCCCGTTCCTGCATCATCTTACGGGCACGGGCGAATAACGCTGCCACATCGTATTTCGGCACAGCGGGAGCGGTGTGTTCTGGAGTGACTTCCGGCCCTGAATCGGCGGTGGCCTCGGCGTTCGCATCCGGGGAAGTGGTCGGACTAGATGGAGTTTGGGTTTCCAGCGCGGGCTGTGGTTCCTGATCAGGCTCGGGATCAGCGGATGGCATCGGCTGTTTGATCCCAGGATTTGAATCGACCGAGAGCGCTTTCGGCGGATCAGTGGGGCTTGAGGGCGGCTTGCTCAGATAAACGTAAACTCCGTAACCCGCGGCAGCGAGTAGCAGGATGAGGAGGAAAAACGACGAGTTGGATGACTTTTTCACTTTCACCGGGCGGCGGGGCGTGAGCGGCGCGGCGACTCGGGGCCCGGGCTGGCCGGGAGCCCCCGGGATTATTGGCCTTATCACCTTCGAACTCGGGGTATTTGCAATGATTGCCAAATCCTTCGCCATTTCCGCAGCACTCGAATAACGTCCAGCCGGAGCCACATGGGTGGCACGGCGCACGATCACGTCAAAGCGGGAATCACATTTCGAAATGGCCGACGGTGGACGCCGGTCGGCCGAGGGGAGTTTACCGGTTAGCAACTCATGAAGGAGAACACCGACGGAAAAAATGTCCGCGCGATAGTCCACCGCATTCGGCGTGTTGACGACTTCCGGCGCGGTGTAGCCCGGCGTTCCGAAAATTTCCTCGCCTTCCTCGACTTTCCCCCCGATGGGACGGGCGAGGCCGAAATCGCCGATTTTCGGCTGTGCGTTCAGGTCCAGCAAAATGTTGGACGGCTTGATGTCGCGGTGGATGATGCCGTTTTCGTGCGCGTGGGCGAGGCCGTTACAGACGCTGGTCACGAGGCGGATGACCTCGCTAGATTTAATCGCCTGGCCGTGAGCGGAGTGATAGATCGATTTCCCCGGGACATACTCCATGATGATGAAGAGCATACCGCCCACTTCGCCAAAATCGTAAACACCGATGAGATTCGGATGATTCAAGCGCGCCATGGCCTTCGCCTCGGCCTCGAATCCCGCACAAAACGCCGCGTCCTTGCTGAATTCGTGCGGCAGGATTTTCAGGGCGACAGTGCGGTCGAGCGATTTCTGGACGGCGCGATACACCGCGCCCATCCCGCCGGTCGCGATCAGCCCTTCGATTTCGTAGCCCGGGAAGAGCTGGTTCAGCTCGGCGGGATCCGGTGCCGAAAAACCGACGTGTTCTTGGGAATCGCTCATGGGAAAATAGAAACGTAGTGCGCAACAAGTCGCGCGAGAGGTTAAGCTTAATAAACTAAAAATTTCAAGACCAATGATTTTCAGTGATTCCAAGGAAACATAACCAACCAAGAAACTCCGCCCGTGACAAATCGTCGTTTACCATTGAATCGATGCTTGCCGACGAGCCCGGAAACCGGGAATCACTCCGCCAGATGAACGAAGCGGATGTGATGATTTCCACAGAAATCACCCCAACGGCGCGTGATACACGATCCATTCCGGGATCTTGATTGAGGTGTTATAAAGCACATGGAGCGCGATCACTGTGCCGAGCGAGCCAGTAGAGGCGTAGAGCAGCGCGCAGGTGAATCCGAATATCCCCACGCTCGCGAGGCCGTAGCCGTCGTAGAAATGCAGCGCTGCGAAGATCACCGATGACAGAACGGCTGCCGGCACCACGCCCAGTCGGTTCCAGAACGAGCGGAAAAGCACGCCACGGTAGAGCGTTTCCTCAGCCAGTGGAGCCAACAGGCAGGCGGAAATGATCGCAAACGCCAGCCCCCACAGCCCCGCGTCTCCGGCACTGAGACCGCCGCCGGGATCGTTCGAGACAGCGCTGCCGAATATCGCCCGCAGCGCCTGATCGGCGATCATCAGCAGCGCGAAAAGCCCCAAAATCGGACAAAATTCGATCGGCCGGTTCATCCCCATCACCCGCGCCGCATGCGATGGCCGCCTGAAAAGCAGCCCCAGCGCGATCAGCGTCGGCAGCAGCCGTGCTGCGGAATCGAGAAAGATCGCGAGAACCGGCGGAAGGCCCGGCAGCGTGTCGATTCCTAGTTCCAGCGTCATGCTGAAACCGATCCATGCCAGCGTCGTCAGTAGGAAAACCACCAGCCCGAGCGACAGCGGCCATGCCCCGCCATAGCCCTTCGGCTTTACATACCGCACCACATTCAGGCGGCACAGCGCCGTCGGCAGGAAAAACAAACCCAACAGCCCCAGCAACCAGACTGTCGATCTTACGAAAACCGTGCGCGCCCTCAGTTGCAAGCAGTCCTCACCGTAAATCTGCCGCCAGTGCCTGCCCGGCTGCGCGGTTTTCTCCCACGCCTCGATCAGTTTCGCATGCCACCATGTGCCGCGATGCGTCGCCAAATTAGCGGAAGTTTCCTCGAAATCCGAAATCATCGTCCCGCCCAGCGTCTCACCCAGAGTCTGCGATATCGGCAGCCCGTCCTGCTCCGATTTCACAATAGCGAATGCCTCCAAGCCACGCGCACTGATCGCTTTCTCCGCAGCAAGTTTTTGAAAAACCTCCAAAGCGTCGCGCCTCGCCACCACCGGTTCGTCCACCGCCGCCAACCACTTCAACCAAACCGGATCACCGGCCATCGCGTCTGCCAGCCGCAGGTCGCGGTCGATCTTCACCAGTGCGATCTCCTCTGTCCCCGGAGCATAACCCTCAGTTTTTCCGAAATAATGATCCCACATCCAGATCCCGAGCACAAACGCCAGCAGGGCGATGAACGGCTCGGGATACTCCCGCCGCAGGATGCCGCGGTAAGGATTCCCAAGCGGAATCTGGTCTGCTGATGTTTTTTTAATAATTCACGAGCATTCCGTAAATTTTCAAAAAACGCAAGCTTCTCTTGATCATCTAGGTTCTTTAATCACTTATCCACCGAACCCTCGATTTTTCCATTGGCGGGCACACGCACCCGTCGCAGTTTCACCCCCAAGCCACATGCCCGATCCCACTGAAATCGTCCTGACCTCCTGTTTCATCATTGCGCTCGGCCTCTTCACCACCACCGCGATCACCCGAAAGCTGCTCGTCCGAAAAACCGCGGTCGCGCCCCCGTTCGAAGTGGCTTTGGACAACGCAGGCTCACCCTATCAAACCCCGGTTTCCAACGATCTACCGCCACCTCTGCCGGCGGGAAAAGTGCCCACCTGGCTCTACAACCCGTTCGACCTGCTAGGCCTCGGCGCGATCTTTCTCGTTTTCTTCAGCCTCGCCATCGCCTCGGTCCGCACCGCCCGGACGGAGAATCTGGTGCTCGATCCGAAAGCTTTGGTTTTCTCCATCGGCTTCCAGTTCGCCATCGCCGGAGCCGTCGCTTTCATCGTCACCCGGCGGACGAGCCTGGTCGAGTGGCTCGGCCTCCGCTGGCGTTCGTGGCCATGGGTACTTCTCATCGCACCCGGCACGGTCGCCCTGATGTGGCTGTTTTTCGGCATCCTTCAGGCCACCGGCTACATGAAATGGATGGAGTCGCTCGGCGTCGAGTCCGTGCAGGATACCGTGAAGCTCCTGCAAACCTCCCAAGACCCGCTCATCCTCGGGCTCATGACCATCGCCGCCGTGCTCGCCGCGCCCGTCTGTGAGGAAATCGTCTTCCGCGGTTATTTCTATCCGGCTGCGAGGAAATTCGCCGGCCCATGGGTGGCGGGAATCTGCTCCGCCCTCATCTTCGCTTCGGCCCATGGCAGCCTGAGCGCCCTGCTGCCGTTGTTCATCTTCGGCTGTGCGCTCGTTTTCATTTACGAGAAAACCGGCTCGCTGTGGGCTCCCATCGCCGTGCATTTCTGCTTCAACGGTGCGACCGTGCTGATCCAGCTCATCGCCCGCGCCTATCATCTTCCTCTCAATTCCGTGCAGTGAAAACCCTCCACGACATCGGCGAGGATGCCCTGATCGAACGCCTCACCGGCCTCGTCCCGCGCGATCCGGATCCCGCTGCCGGCCCGGGCGACGACTGCGCCGTCATCGACCAAGGCTCCCCCGCCCTCCTACTCCTGAAAACCGACGCTCTCGTCGAGCACATACACTACCTTCCCGACGTCCCAGCCCGGGCAGTCGGCTGGAAGTCCGTCGCCCGCGTCATCTCGGATTTCGCCGCGATGGGAGGACGGCCCGAGCGTTTCCTCATCACCCTCGCCCTGCCACCGGAAACCGAAGTCGCATGGGTGGAGGATCTCTATCGAGGCATCGGCGCGTGTTTGGAAAAATCCGGTGGAGTGCTGGCCGGCGGAGAAACCTCCAGCGTTCCTAGCGGCTCGGCGGCCGTCATTTCCATCGCCGCCACCGGCAGCGTGCTTCGGGAAAATCTCGTATTGCGCTCGACTGGCAAGCCAGGCGATATCTTGTTAGTCACCGGCAGGCTTGGCGGTTCGATTGCTGGAAAACACCTCCATTTCACCCCGCGCCTCCGCGAATCGGAGTGGCTGGTTTCGCATTCCAAGCCGACAGCGATGATGGACCTATCAGACGGCTTGGCGAAGGACCTGACCCGCCTCGCCGCCGCCTCCGGCTGTGGGTTCACCATTGATCAGGACTCCCTGCCTCTCACTCCCGGTTGCACGCCCGCGCAGGCGCTCGGCGATGGCGAGGATTTCGAACTGCTAATTGCCATCGAGGAATCCCGCATAACGCCGCTACTCAGAGCATGGCCCTTCCCGGACGTCCCCATCACTGTCATCGGCAAGCTCGTTTCCACCAACACCGGCCAATCCCTAACCGGTGGATGGGAGCATTTCAAGGAGGGTGGATCTCCGGTCCACCCGTCCGGCGCGTAAGACGGCACTTATTCCGCCGCCTCCCGGAGCCCCTCCAGCTCCTCCCAGCGCGTGTAAAGCGCGGCTGCTCTCGCCTTCACCGCATCCAGCTTTGCCACCATTTCCGGAATTTCCTCGAAGCGTTTCGCCTGGAATTCCGGATCGTGCAGCAGCGCCTCGATCCCTTCGCCCTCCTGCTCCAATTCCAGAATCGCGGTTTCCATGCCTTCGAGTTCGCTCTTCTCCTTGAAGCTCAGCTTGCGACCCTGCTTTGTTTTCGGAGCAGTCCCCGCGGCTTTCTGACGGGCCGCAGCCTCCCTGGCAGCGGCCTGCGCCTGGATGCGTTCGGCGGCTTCGCGGGCCTGGCGCTTTTCCAGATAGTAGGAGTAATTTCCCTCCTGCACGTTCACTCCGCCGTCTTCGAAAGCGATGATCTGATCGCAGATGCGGTCGAGGAAATAGCGATCATGGGAGACCACGATCACCGAGCCATCGAATGCCGCGAGCGCCTCTTCCAACATCCGCAGTGAGGGCAGATCCAGGTCGTTCGTCGGCTCGTCGAGCACGATGAGATTGCCGCCGTTTTTCAAAACCTTCGCCAGCATCAGCCGCGCGCGCTCGCCGCCTGATAGAAGATCGACCCGCTCGTTGATGCGCTTGTCATCGAAGAGGAAACGCCGGAGATAGTTTCGTGCGCCGAGCGGCTGGTTGCCGAACATCAGCTTCTCGTTGCCATCGGAAATTTCATCCAACAACGAGCCCGTGCCATCGAGCACCATCCGCGTCTGGTCGATGTAGTTCACCTTCACCCGCTTGCCGGTGACGGCGGCTCCTTCGGTCGGCTCGATCTGGCCAAGACAGAGTTTGAGCAAGGTCGTTTTACCCACGCCGTTCCTACCCACGATGCCGGTACACTGGCCGGGCCGCAGCTTGTATGTTAGATTGCGGAACAACCACCGCGGTGATGCTTCGGAGCCGACGTTCACGCCCGCGCCTTCCAGTTCCACGACGATATTTCCCAAATCCGGGGCCGGTGGGATGAGCAGGTCCATTTCACGCTCTTCGGGCGGTGCTTCCAGACCTTCGATTTCGTAATACTTGTCCAGCCGGGTGCGCTGCTTGGTTCCGCGCGCCTTGACGCCGGATCTAACCCATTCCAGTTCCTCCCGCAGAAACCGCTGGCGGCGGCGCTCGGTCTGGCTGGCGATCTGCTGGCGGATCGCCTTCGATTCGAGGAACGCCGTATAATTTCCTGGATGCGAAAACGCGCGGCCTTGGTCGATTTCGATGATCCGCGTGGCGATCACATCGAGGAAGTAGCGATCATGCGTCACAAAGATAACAGCTCCTGGGAAACCTTTCAGATATTCCTCCAGCCAGCGGATCGACTCGGCGTCGAGGTGGTTCGTCGGCTCATCGAGCAGTAACAGATCCGGCTGGCAAGCGAGCGCGCGGCACAGCGCGACCCGGCGTTTCTCACCGCCGGATAGAGGCCCGACCGTCGCATCCAACGGCGGCGTGCCGAGCGCGGTGGACGTTGCTTTGATCCGCGCGTCGAGGTTCCAGCCATCGGCGTGATCGATCAGATGCAGCAGGTCGGAAAGCTCCGCCTCACTGCCCTCGCCATTTTCATATCGGCGGATCGCTTCGACGATGTCCGCAGCTCCGGAGGCGATGTTTTCCTGCACGCTCAGCTCAGAATCCAGTTCGAATTCCTGCGGCAGATAGCCCACCCGCAGTGCACGGCGCAGGGAGATTTCCCCGGAGTCCGCCATCTGCTGACCGGTGAGGATTTTCAGCAGCGAGGTTTTCCCGCAGCCGTTGCGGCCGACCATGCCGGTTTTCTCCCCGGGGGAAACGGCGAGGGTGACGCCGTCGAGCAGCGTTTGGTAACCGTAAGTCAGGCGGATTTCGTTGGCGGAGAGGAGAGCGGACATGAAGCGGCGCCGATGTGCCTTATCCACGACTAAAGGTCCACCTTCGATATCCGAACTCAGTTCAGTCCTGAGAAATTTTTAAAAGCCTGCTGAAATTGAGTTGACTAAAATCCAGATGCCTTGTTTTCTCGCGCCCTTGTTGCGAGCAAGTCTCATTATCATCATCATGAAACGATCACCATCCTCCTTACCTTCCTCCCTGATCCTAATTGCCGGATTTTGCAGCCATGCTGCAGTCACTGGCCAGGACGCCGCCCCTAAGAAACTTGAGGCGATGGTCGTGACGGCCGAGTCTGAAGCGGACCAAATCCAACAACCCGGCTGGCTTCCCCCCGTTGTCGGGACCTCGATTTTCTCTGGAAAAAAGACCACCGTCATCGATCTGGACGCCCTGCCCCGGATTGTGGGCAACAACTACCGCCAAGCGCTTTCACAGACGCCGGGCCTCCTGCTTGCAGAAGAATCCTCGCCGCTGGTAAGTCTCGGCTACCGCGGCCTCAACCCGCACCGCGCCCAGTTCAGCCAAGTCCTGCGCGATGGCATCCCGATCCATGCCGACCAACTCGGCTATCCGGAAGCCTATTACACCCCTCCGCTCGACACCGTGGACCGCATCGAATTCCTTCACGGCGGAGCGGCACTCCACTATGGCCCGCAGCCCGGCGGCGCGCTGAACTACATCACCCACCGCCCGCGCACGGACAAGCCGTTCTCCATCCGGACCCAGCACGTCGTCGGCAGTGATGACCTCTACTCCACCTTCTCATCCGCGGACGGGACTGTGGACAAACTCGGCTACTACCTCTATTTCAACCACCGCGAGAGCGACGGGTTCCGCTCCGCTAACAGCGACTACGACCTGAACAACGGCGCCATCAAGCTCCTCTATTCACTGGATAACGGCGGCAAAATCATCTTCAACGCCGACACTTACGAAGAAAACCACGGCGAACCCGGCGGTCTGACCAGCGCGGTTTTCAATTCCGGCAGCCTTCAGGCGACCCGCCAGTCCGACAGGTTCTCATTGGATCGCGATTCCGTGTCGCTCACTTACGAGATCGAGCCCAACGCGGATTCCTTTTTCACCACCAGCATCTGGTGGTCGGATTACCAAAGGAACAGCTTCCGCGAGGACGGTGGCGGCTTCGGGATCGCACCGCCAGCGGGCAGCCCGTTCAAGACCGAGGACCAACAGTTTGAATCGCTCGGTCTCGACTCGCGTTACCGCATCAACTGGGGCAGCAATGCCGAGCACACGTTCTCAACGGGCGTGCAAGTCTATCACATGGACTCGCCGCGCACCGATGCGATCTCCAACTCGCCGATTGTCCAAAAAACGGACCGCGAGGTCTTCTATCTCCCGGTCTTCGCCGAGAACAAATTCACCTTTGGTAATTTCTCGATCATTCCGGGCATCCGGCTGGAAAACATCTGGCAGGACGTTGTCAAACAAGGCAGCGCCGCGAGGAAAAAAGACACCAGCCACATCCTGCTCGGTGGGCTGGGTGCCGAATATGCCATTGATAAGAACTCCGCCATTTACGGCAATATTTCGCAATCCTACCGCCCGCCAATCTTCACGGAAGCCGTGCCGTCCGACGTTCTCGGCGATGTCCCGAAGGATCTCGAGGAAGGCAAAGCGATCGAGTATGAGCTCGGCTATCGCTCACGACTGAACGATTGCCTGACATTTGACGCCAGCCTGTTTCTTCTGTCCTTCAGCGACCAGATCGGCAAGGTTGGAACCACAACCGCCAACGTCGGAGATGCCATCCACAAGGGCATCGACGTCTCAGTGACCACCGACCTGCTCGCGATGATGGGCGGCACCAGGGAATACGGCAGCCTCGATTGGTATGTGAATGGCACCCTGCTCGACGCGGAGTTCACCGATGGACCGGCCGATGGCAAAACCCCGCAGTATGCGCCGGACTACATCCTTCGCAGCGGACTGAGTTATAGCTTCGAAGACAAGGTGAAAGTCAGCTTCGGCGGCACCTTCCTCGGCCAGCACTTTGCGAATGACACCAATGACGCCCCGTTCAACATTCCCGCTTACATGGTCTGGGATCTAACTGCGGAATATGAAGTCCACGAAAACTTCCGCCTGATCGCCGGCATCAACAACCTCTTCGACGAGAGCTACTTCGCCCGAGTTCGCAACGACGGAATCGATCCCGCCAACGGTCGCAACTACTACGTCGGCGCTTCGTTCGAGTTCTGATCTGCCGCTCATTTTTCCTAGCTGCTGCTTGAGTTAAAGGTCGGGGCCTCAAAATCCTGGCCTTTAACGCGGTCCAGCTCAAGGATTGTCAAGCGGTGGAGCCACCTCTAGTGTCCGCCCTCTCCCATGAATCCGCTGCTTTACGCCATCAACATCGGCACGCTGGCCACCTGGCTTAGCGTCGCGGGCTTTGGAACGGTCGGAATCGTGATGCCGGTATCCGTCGGGCTGCTCCACTCACAGAAAATCAAAGATCCCTACGCGGATCTCGAATCCATCGTGCTCACCGAGGATTTCAATCTGGGTGACACGCCGCCGTCGCAGGAGACGGATACCGGCTACACCGGCGCGTCCGAGGAAATGGAAGTTCCCTTCTCCGAACAGGAAACCCTTCCGACTCCGCCCGAGATGCCGGAAGTCGCGGAAATCACCCCGCTGCCGGAAATCCCGGACTTGCCGCCTCCCGTCGCCAAGTCCAGCGAACCGATCGCCCCCGCGCCGACCCAGCCGCGCCCCGTGCCAAGGATTAGCAACAAGACTCCCACCCGCTCGGCCATGCCCACCAGCGCCACCGGCGGCTCCCCGCAAGGCAAGACCGGGGCCATAGGCCAAACCGGCAACGGCGGTCGAAACGGCGGCAGCGGCATGTCCGATGCCAGTCGCCTGGCCGGCGGCCGCATGCCAGCGCCGTCCTACCCATCGGAAGCCCGCGCCAAGGGCCAAACCGGCACCGTTCTGGTCGAGTTCGTCGTCGGCGAGAATGGGAGCGTCGTTTCCGCCTACGCGAAAAGTCCCTCTCCCTGGCCGGTCCTGAACGAACGCGCAGTCAGCGCCGTGCGGCGATGGAAATTCCCGCCCGGCAGCGTTGCCAAATACATCCGTCCCATCGTTTTCAAACTCAACTAACACCTCCGTGCTCGCCAATATCGTCGTCGAAAAATTCATCGAAGGCGGCTGGGTCATGTGGCCCATCCTCCTCGCCTTCCTGCTCTCGCTCTGCGTCATCCTGGACCGCGCCATCTGGTGGTCCGTGCTCCGGTCGAAAATCCGCTCCAGACTTCAGGAACAAGCCCGCGAGGCCATCGGCACCGGCGATTTCCCAACCGCTTGGCAACTCGGAAACAACACCGAGGAACCCTACCTCGCCAATCTCCGCGAGGGCATGAGCCACGCCCACACCTCAATGCTGGCCGCCATGCAGCTCCACGCCACCCATCTCATCGAGAAATCCGAAGCCCGCATGTGGGTGCTCAGCACCATGATCACACTCGCCCCTCTGTTAGGCCTGTTCGGCACCGTCTCCGGCCTGATGGGCTCCTTCGCCGCCATCGGCACCGAACAGCTCGCCGTCACCAAGGTCACCGGCGGCATCGGCGAGGCGCTCATCGCCACCGCCTGCGGCATCGCCATCGCCGTGCTCTGCCTGCTGCCCTACAATTTCTTCCGCAAGCGCGTGTCCGTCCTCCGTTCCTCGCTGGAACGCTGGATCAATCATTGCGAGCTCCTCGTGAAATCCGCCAAGGAACACGGCCATGATCTGGAAGCCTTCGCCGCCAAGACACAAGACCGCTCCGCTCCCAGAATCAAGATACAAGACTAAGACTCTCACTCTTTGCTTATCTCTGGATTCTGGATTCTATCCACTTGAATTTCCCCATGCCCGTCCAATTCAACAGCAACTCGTCCGGCGACGACCACGGCGACGAGGCGCGGATAGAGATCATCCCGCTCATCGACATCATGTTCTTCCTGCTCGCCAGCTTCATGATGGTCAGCCTCAGCATGACCCAACTCAACCGCGTGCCCGTCAATCTGCCGGAAGCTTCCACCGGCACTGTCGATTCAAACACGCCGCCCTTCCACCTCGCCATCGATCCTAGCGGCGTCATCACCTGGGATACCAAGGTGGTCACCCTATCGGAAATCACCGCGCGCCTTCGGAAAGATGCCGCCCCATCGGAATCCCGCGTCCTCATCGCTGCCGACGCCGACTCCCGCCACCGCAATGTGCTTGACGTCCTCAACGCCGTGCGCGCCGCAGGGATTGAAAAAGTCAGCTTCGAATCCAAAACTCCGCAGCCGTGAGTCTCAGCCGCATTCTTCCCATCGCCAATCTGATAGGCTGCCTGCTGATCACCGGCATCATCGTCGCCCAGTGGCTCAAGGAACGCGGCCTCGACTCGAAGATCAACGGACTCTCCCAGCTACTCGCCACCACCCGCGACCAGTATGACAACCAGATAAAACACTCCGCCGCGCTCGAAGCCGACGTCGCCCAGCTCAAGGAATCCATCGAAGCCACCGTCAGGGCCCGCAAGGAAACCGAAGATGCCATGGCGAAACTGATCGCCGACCGCGATGCCCTGGCAGCAGCCACTGCCGCCAGCAGCCAGACGGCCGCCCAGAAACAAACGAAGGCCTGGGAAAACGCCATCGCCGACCGCGACGAAAAGATCCGCAGCCTCAGCGCATCCCTCACCGCCACCCGCACCCGCCTCGACGATGCAATTGCCAAGCTCAAGGCCGCCGGAGCGAGGTGAGGTCGGCGAAATGTGCCGCGTGGCCAATTGTTCCCGTTGGAAAAAATCTCGCAAGCAAAGTGTTCTGTCAGACTCACTGTGACGGTCAGCCCGTAAGAACTTGGTTGCGGCGAGACCCCCCACCACCATCGGGCACGGCCACCCGTCCATCTCAGCTTCAGAGTGAAAATTGAACCTCAGAATCCAAATCGGTTCCCACGCGAATCCCTGAACATCTAACGAATTTCCTCCTCCGCCTTGTCGTGCAGCGGCCGGTCTTCCAGGAAATTGGCGACGTTGTTTCTCGCCGAGACGGCGACGGAGGCGCCCCAAAGGGTCCAGCCGAAGCACATCATGAAAAGTTGGAACTTCAGAAAACCGCGCGGAATCCCGGGTTTCGCACAGAGCGTGAAGGCCAGACCGATGAGAGTGCAGAAATTCAGGATCATGAGCGGATAGTAGCAGACCAGCACGATGTCCCGCAGCAGGATCGGATAGCCACCCGCATTGAGCCAGAACTCGTGGGTTTCCCTCAGGCAGGAGAAAACCAGGGCGGTGCCGCCGAGCAGCAACTCAAGCGCACTGACCGCAAACAGCGAGGTGGCGGTGAGCAGCTCGGACTCGCGGCGATCCGGCATGGTGATCGTATCCAGAGCTGTGACGGGCGATTCTGACGGACTCATGCTGAGAGTGGTCTTTAGCGGATCCGATAACAGATGACAAGGCGCGAAAATCCAGCGGAACCTTGAAACGAAGAAACCGTCGAAAATCGAATTGGGGGGAAATTCAATTTACGACGGTTTCCTGAACTCGCGGGGGGTGTCATTTTCGTCACCGCTTTTTCCTCGGGGGGTAGGACGTCGCAGCGACAGGAAAAGAAATATCCCAATTCCGGCCGTTCCGCCATCGCGCGATCACGTACACGCCATCGCGGTATGCCAGATAGATGAATCGGGCAATGGCCATTCCTCTGAGAATCACGACTTGCCGCCCGCGCCCGCGCCTGCTTCCCTTCGCACCCCAACCTTACAAATTATGGCCAACAAAGATGTCACCGATCCCGCCCGAATGGAAAAAATCGTATCGCTGTGCAAACGCCGCGGCTTCATTTTTCAAGCAGGAGAGCTGTATGGCGGCCTGAACGGTGTCTGGGACTACGGCCCGCTCGGCGCGGAGCTGAAGCGCAATCTCAAGGACTACTGGTGGCGGAAAACCGTGCAGGAGCGCGATGACGTGCTCGGCATGGATGGCTCGATCCTGACCATGGAACAGGTGCTTATTTCCTCCGGCCACGTCGGCGGATTCAGCGATCCAATGTGCGACTGCCTGCTTTCCAAAGCCCGGCTCCGCGCGGACCAGATCCCGGCGCAGGACGGCACCGCTGTGTGGTTCAGCGGCGCGAAACATCCCGCGACTAACTGGAGCGTGGAGCGGAATTTCGCGGTGCTCGTAGCTCCCGGCAAGGAAATAGGCGAGGCGCACAAAGTCGCGCGGAAATATTACGCCGAGTTTAATCCCAACAAACAGATGTCCCCGAAAGAACTCGAGCTAGCGGAAGACCGTCGCGAGGAGGTCACCGGCACCACCCAGTTCAACCCGGATAACGGCTCTCTTCTCAGCGAGCCGCGGGATTTCGAGCTGATGTTCAAAACCAATATGGGGGCGACCGGCGACGATATCGCCTATCTCCGCCCGGAGACGGCGCAATCGATTTTCTGCCAATACAAAAACGTGCTCGACTCCAACCGCATCAAGCTGCCATTCGGCATTGCGCAGGTCGGCAAGTCGTTCCGCAACGAGATCAACCCTCGCAATTTCACCTTCCGCTCGCGCGAGTTCGAGCAGATGGAAATCGAGTATTTCTGCCATCCAGACGACGGCATGCGCCTGACGGATGAATGGCTGGAAACGCGGCTTTCTTTCTACGAAGAAATCGGCATCCCGCGCGAGAAGCTCCACATCAACGATATTCCGGACGGCGAGCGCGCGTTTTATTCGAAGAAAACCTACGACATCGAATACGAATTCCCGTTCGGCGTGCAGGAGCTGGAAGGCGTGGCCTATCGGACGGACTACGACCTTGGCGTGCATGAGAAGGGAGCTGGAAAATCGCTGGTGTATTTCGACGAGGAGACCAAGGAAAAATTCCTCCCGCACGTCGTCGAGCCATCCGCAGGTTGCGACCGCACGCTGCTTGCGCTCATCTGCGAGGCCTATGATGAGGAGACGCTAACGGATGAAAAAGGTAAAGCGGACGTGCGCGAGGTGCTTCGCTTCAAACCAACGATGGCTCCGGTAAAAGTCGGTATTTTCCCGCTGCTCAAGAAGAACGAGGAGCAGGTCCGCATCGCGAAGGAAATCCAGAAGTCACTACAAAAATGGTTCACCGTTTCCTACGACGACGGTGGATCAGTCGGCAAACGCTACCGCCGCCAGGACGAGGCGGGCACGCCGTTCTGCGTCACCGTGGACTTCGACACACTCGGCGAAAGCGGCGATGAACTGAAGGACAGCGTCACCATCCGCCATCGCGACTCGATGGAGCAAGAGCGCCTGCCGATCAACGGCCTTCTCACCTGGCTATTGGAGCGGGTCAGGTAATACAGGAATTCCTGCCTGTTGTTTTTTGAAAAGCAGACTCCCTCACCGGAGTCCGCTTTTCATTTTTCAAACCATTCCCTCGGCGGCGCAATCACCCGCAAACCGTCGATCCTTCTGAAATGTGCGTCCGAGGTAAGAACCGCAGCTCCGATTGCAATTGCGCTGGCAGCGATGATCACGTCAGTTCCGGGGATCACCAGGCCTTTGCGGTCCAGCTTCCAGGCGAGACCGGCAGCCTCATCCCACAACCGGTTGGTCGTGGGAATATTGACCATCACATCCATGAAATCATTGAGGCCCCGGAAGGCCTTCGGTGACTTCACTCCGCGAAGAACCTCCACCCGCACCATCCCACAAATCGCTAGATTGCGGGTTCCCGCCCAACGGTAAAGCCACGGTGCCGGATCGCCCCGATGTTTCATCAGATCGATGAAAATATTGCTGTCGATCAGGACTTCACTTTCCATATTTCTTGGGATCTTCGGCGACTTTGCTGCTCAGCGGATCATACACGGCCAGGTTCTTGGGGTCATATCCGGGGAAAATGGCGTCTTCCCATTCTTCGGCGGTCAGGCCCAAGCCCTCGGTGCCGAAGCGGCGGAAACGCGCGTTGCGGTCCAACTCGCGCAACGCCATTTCAACGGCTTCGGTCTTACTTTCATAGCCGTATTCGTCCATGACTCGCTTCAACAAGTCTTCATCAATGTGCATCGTCATCTTCATGCCATACTCGGTATGGCAAAAACCGCCCACTGTCGAGATTTTTTATCAAATCCTCCCCAACGAATGCACTGCGGATTTTCCTTCCCCCTCCATGGCTTCTTGATTCCCGCGCGGCCGCCCTCCAATCTCCGCCCATGTCCGAGCCCGCGCTGACCCCCATGATGGCCCAATATCAGGCCATGAGGAAATCCCTGCCCGCCGACATCATCCTGTTCTACAGGCTCGGCGACTTTTACGAAATGTTCTTCGAGGACGCCAAGGCAGCCTCACCGATCATGAACGTCGCCCTCACCAAGCGCGGCGGCACCCCCATGTGCGGCGTCCCCTATCATGCGGCGCAGGGTTACATCGCGCGCTTGCTCAAGGCGGGAAAACGCGTCGCCATCGCCGAGCAAACGTCCGAACCCGTCGCCGGAAAACTCGTTTCCCGGGAAATCGCACGCATCCTCACGCCCGGTTCCATCGACGATCTGACCCTCCTCGACGACGAACGCCCGAACTACCTCGCCGCCGTTTTCCGCCACGGGAAATCGCTCGGCCTCGCCTGCATCGACCATACCACCGGCGAGTTCACCATCGCCGAATATAGCGACATCGGACTGCTAGAGGACGAACTCGCCCGCATTTCCCCCTCAGAACTCCTCATCCCGGATCACCAAACCGCTGAGTTCGGTGCGTTGCGAAATTGCCTCGTTTATGAAGGCTACGCATTCCTTCCCGAGCACGCGAACCAGCTCATCAAGGACCATTTTAACGTCCACTCGCTCGATGGCTTCGGCTGCGCCAGCCTCCACGCCGCCAGCGGTGCCGCCGGCGGCGTGCTGCACTACCTCATCCATCAGCTCCGGCGAAACTGCTCCCACGTCCACACCCCGCACGTTCGGGAAAACGCCGACCACGTCCTCATCGATGCTGCCTCACAGCGCAATCTCGACCTCGTCGATTCCCGCTCCGGCAAACAACACACGCTGCTAGGCGTGCTCGACCGCACCGCCACGCCCATGGGTGCCCGCCTGCTCCGCGACTGGATCCTCCACCCGCTCCGCGACTTAGCTACCCTCACCGCCCGCCAGGACATCATCGCCGCGTTTCTCGCAGAACCTTTCCTTCTCTCCAAATGCCGCGAGTCCCTAAAAGGCATCCGCGACATCGAGCGCACCACCTCCCGCCTCTCGCAGAATTCCGGAAACGCCCGCGATCTCCAGTCCCTCAGCATTTCCCTCGGCCACATTCCATCCCTCAAGGAGGATCTTTCTTCCCTTTTCCAATCAACAATCATCAATCATCAATCATCAATCAGAAATCGTCTCCACGATTTCTCCGACCTAACCACCCTCCTCTCCTCCTCCCTCGCCGACGAGCCTCCATCCAATCTCCGCGACGGCGGCATCATCCGCGATGGCTGGTCGCCCGAGCTCGACGAACTCCGCTCCGCCGCCCGTGGCGGAAAAGACTGGATCGCCCAGCTCCAGGAAGACGAACGCAAGCGCACCGGCATCGACTCGTTGAAAATCAAATTCAACAACGTCTTCGGTTATTTCATCGAAATCACCACCAGCCACCTCGCGAAAGTCCCCGACGACTACACCCGCAAGCAAACCATGAGCAACGCCGAGCGCTACATCACCCCGGCGCTCAAGGAAATGGAAAACAAAGTGCTCGGTGCTGAAGAACGCTCAAAACAACTCGAAGCCGAGCTCTTCGCCCAGCTCCGCACCCAGGTCATCACCCACCTCCCGCACCTTCAGGAAACCGCCGCCGCCATCGCGGAAATCGACGTGCTCTGCGCTCTATCCGAAGTCGCCCAGCTCCACCGCCACTGCCGCCCCGCCCTCAACGATTCGCGCGGTTTCTTCATCACCAACGGCCGCCACCCCGTCCTTGAACAAACGCTAACTGACGTCAAATTCGTCCCTAACGACACCGAACTCGATCCCGACGTCGCCCGCCTCCAGATCCTCACCGGCCCCAACATGGCCGGTAAATCCACCTACATCCGCCAGATCGCACTCATCGCCGTCATGGCCCAGATCGGCGCCTACGTCCCGGCGGAATCCGCCACCCTCGGCCTTGTTGACCGCATCTTCTGCCGCGTCGGCGCGTCAGACGATCTATCACGCGGCCAATCCACCTTCATGGTAGAAATGAGTGAAACCGCCCTCATCCTCAACCACGCCACCGACCGCTCGCTCGTCATCCTCGACGAGATCGGCCGCGGCACCGCCACTTTTGACGGACTCTCCATCGCCTGGTCCGTCGCCGAGCACCTGCACGATACCATCGGCTGCCGCACCCTCTTCGCCACCCACTATCACGAGCTCACCGACCTCGCGAACACCAAAGCCGCTGTCGCCAACTACAACGTCGCGGTTAGAGAATGGAACGAGGAAATCATCTTCCTCCACAAGATCCTCCCCGGTGCCGCCGATAAGAGTTACGGCATCCAGGTCGCCCGCCTAGCAGGCCTCCCGAAATCCGTCGTCGAGCGCGCCAAGTCCATCCTTTCCCACCTCGAGCTCCACTCCGTAAAACCCGAGGCAAAAAAACAAGGCCCCAAGGCCAAGAACATGGTCCAGGACCAAAACGATCTCCCGAAACCAAACGCTCCCCAAATGGACCTCTTCGCGGACTTCTGAACGGGCCGCGGAATTTATTCCGCCTGTCGTGATACAGACATTCCTGTCTGTTCTTCAAATGTCCCGATCCCACACTTTCAAACCCACTTTTCCCATGTCGGGGCAGTCGCTCAGCAGTAGCCCTTATGAACACTTTCCCGGCCAATTTCTAATGGCTCGCCAAAGTCGGCTATGAACGCATGCAGGAAATGGCCGATCCCGCCCGTGCACTCGAACGCGCCCGCAAAACCTGGCAGAAGCAAGGCCGCAGCAAAAAGTGGATCGAGCAGCGCATGACCGGACAGGAAACCCCCAACAAACTCACCGACTACTGGGCCGGCCACGACATCCAGAAAGGCCGGGAATATGCCATTCTCACCAACATCCTCCATCAGGAATGGGCTGGCGTGAGCGTGAAAGAATACAAAACGAGTGCCCGGGGGAGGTGGTGGCTGACATTAACTTGGCGATCGTTTACCAAATATGGGTCACCATCGGGCACTGGTAGATCGATCTGTTTGATTTGAACATCACCAGCCCGTCAAGCCCGCCTCAGGTAGTCCGGGACTTGGTCACGCTGGGAGGCGGGCGGAACGGCGGCGCTGGCGAAGGAAATGACGGCACCGACACCAGCGGCGTGCGCTCCTCCTAACCGCGGCTCGACGTCGAAGTCCGGGAAGTGATAGCGGGCGCGGCGTTTCAGCCAGAAATTCATGATGATTGCGACGAGCAACGAGGCGGCGGTGACGCCGGCGGGCAGGGCGAATTTCCGGGCGAGGCCGAGTGCCCATTCGAGTTTGGCGTTTTTTCCGGCTTCCTTGGCGGTGGCCGGGGATTTGCTGCTGAAGGCGGCCAGGTCGTTGCCAGCGTGGGCCTCGCCGCCGATCATACGCTCCATCCAGTAGATGCGGATGGACATCTGGACGAGAAAGGCTTCGAGCTGTTCGGACGGATGGATTTTTTCAAACGCCTGCATCACCGAGCTGGCGAGGGCGCGCTTTTGTTCGGCGGCGGAGACGGCGTCGGTGAGCGACGGGCTGAGGTAAACGACCGACCGCTGGGGCGCGCCAAGGTAATAATAAACGATGGCCGCCGGACGGCCCTTCGAGAAAAAGCGCTCGATCATTTCCTCCTCGCGGACTTCGCTGGGGATTTCCTGATTGCCGCCGATGACGTAAACGAAGAGGTCGATCGACGAGTCGCTGGTGTGGTAGTTGAGGAAACTGAGGCGGTCATGGTAGTCCGCTTGGCTGAGCAGGCCTTGGGGATCGATGAGAAAGGATTTCGGCCGCTCGGCGAAGTAGGCCGGGAGGAATTTTTCGGCAATCTCGGGCGAGGGCACGGGTTCCGGGGCGATTTCCTCTGCGGTCGGCTGCTCGACCTTGAGCTCGGCCGCCGCCTGCGGTTGCGGGTCGTCCGGCACTGGTTCGTCGGTAAGCAGCACCCCGCCAGCGATCCATCCGGCGGATTCCAGCTCCTTTTTCTCGTTGCCGTTCCATTTCGGCAGCGGCTCGTCCATGGCGGCGAGGGACATGATCCCCCAGAGACTCAGGAAAACTGCGGCGCAGCGTGATTTCACTTCGCCACCTCCGTGTGTGTTTCCTCCTCGGCGGCTGGACGGTGGCCGGCACGGATACGGCGGACGAGATCGCCCATTTGTGCAGGTGGTAGGACCTTGCGCTCGAAGTGCTCGGGATCGCGGCGGGCCTGGCGGCTGCGTTTCCGAAGGACGGAATCGAGGTGGGCGAGCGTTCGCAGGATGCCGTCCGCATAGTCGCCGTCCAGCCAGTAGGCGTGGGCGCGGGAGAGGCAGTCAAAAGTATCGGACTCTTCGAGAAATGGATCGAGCAGATAGCCGAAGACCATTCCGGCGGCCTTCGACTCGGGATCGATGGTGATGAGAATGCCAGCGGCGTTAGGTTTCGTGACTGGCACGTCCTCGAAGGCAGAGCGGTTCAGGAGCCAGAAACCGAACTGCCGGATGTTGGAAATTTCTCCTAACGACCCGGTGTAGATTGCCACAAAAATCTGTGGGAAACGCCGCGTGAGGTGATCCATCGCCGCCTGCACGCGCTCGCGATCGCCGCGCCGCAGGATGCCGGCGCTGTCGGTGAGGCAGCGGATGTGGACTTCTTCCGCACCGAATCTCAAGTCCGCATCCGCCAGGGTGAATCCGCAATGCGGGCACGATGCGGCCGCTCGGTGGATTCGCTGGACGCAACGCGGACACTTCATGATTGCAAGGACGCATTCTTCTACGGAGATCGCCGTAGTTCGTCAAAGCGAATCATCAGGAAGCGCGGAATAAATCCACGGATTTCGCTCATTCCCATCCGATTACAAACTGAGTTGAATTTTCAATGGTTGCAACGTCCTCCTTTCCCCTACGGTCCGAGGCAAACCGCAACATGGCTTCTGATATTTTCCTGATTCCAACCACGCACTCACCATGAACAACACCGTCACCTTCGACCGCTCGAAAATCAACATTTCAGGAAAATGGCTCATTCTTGCGCCACTTGGCGTGCTTCTTCTGATCGGGGTTTTCTCGTCATTCTACACGATCAGTCCAGAATCGGTGGCTGTGGTGCAGCGGTTCGGAAAATTCAAGAGCGTCTCCGAGCCCGGACTGCACTTCAAGCTACCCTACGGCATCGATACAGCCACCATCGTGCCGGTGCGCCGCCAGCTCAAACTGGAATTCGGATTCTCCACGGTCGGAGCGACGAATCTGGACCAGGATGGAGGCGAGCCTGAGCTGGAGCGCGACATGGTCACTGGCGATCTGAACGCGGCCCAAGTGGAGTGGATCCTGCAATACAGCATCTCGTCGCCGAAGTCCTATCTGTTTAATTTCCGCAATCCCGGCTCCACCCTGCGGGCCCTGACAGAAAGCGTCATCCGCGAGGTCATCGGCGACCGGACGGTGGACGAGGTGCTCACTATCGGCCGCACAGAGATCGAGACCGAGGGACTTCTGCGGTTGAAAGCCATCCTGGAAAAGCTCGATATGGGAGTCACTGCCGAGCAGATCCAGCTTAAGAACGTGCATCCGCCCGGCCCGGTGCAGCGCTCGTTCGACGAGGTGAACCGCGCCCAACAGGAGCGCGAGCAGATGATCAACGAGGCCAACGGCGAATACAATCGCGTGATTCCGAAAGCCAAGGGCCTCGCCGATCAACGGATCTCCGGAGCGGAAGGATTCGCCGTCCAACGGATCAACGAGGCGGAGGGCGACGTCGCCCGCTTCAAGGAACTTCTCATTCAATATGACAAGGCTCCGGCCATCACCAAACAGCGCCTCTATCTGGAAACGATGAACGAGGTGCTGCCCCAGCTCGGCTCGAAAATCATCATCGACGAGGACGCGAAGCAGTTCCTGCCGCTCATGAATCTCAAACAGAACTGAATTCCGCCGTTTTTACTAACAATAAATTTTCCCGACTATGAAATATCTCTCCATTCTGATTCTCCTCGGCGTCACCGCCGTCGTGGCCTCCAGCTGCCTGTTCACCGTGAGCGAGACCGAGCAGGTCTTCATCACTGAGTTCGGCAAACCGGTGGGCAAGCCGATCAATGCGTATCCCGCCGAAAACCAGGCCGGCCTGCATTGGAAAAAGCCGTTCATCCAGGAGGTGAACCGCATCGAGAAACGCATCCTCGCATGGGACGGCCCGGCGACGGAAATGCCGACGCGCGACAAGCTCTACATCTCCGTGGACAACTTCGCCCGCTGGCGGATTTCCGACCCGAAAACGTATTTCGAAAAACTCCGCGATGAACGCAGCGCGCTTTCCCGGCTGGACGACATCATCGGCAGTGAAACCCGCAACGTCATCGCCGCGCACGACCTGATCGAAGTGATCCGCAGCCAGAAAGACCGCGTCCCCGTCCGTGATGCCGCGCTCGTCACCGGAAATTCCAATCTCGGCGTACTGCCGGTCATTCAGTTCGGCCGCAACATGCTGCACGAACAAATCCTCAAGGCTGCCCAGCCGAAGGTAGCCTCGTGGGGCATCGAACTGCTCGACGTCCGCTTCAAGCGCATCAACTACAAGCCCGGCGTGATCGACAAGATCTACGCCCGGATGGCCTCCGAGCGCCAGCAGATCGCTGATAGATACCGCTCGGAAGGTGCGGGAGAAGCCGCGAAAATCATTGGCCGCAAGGAGCGCGACCTGCTATCCATCCAGTCCGAAGCCTATCGAAAAGAGCAGGAGATCAAGGGCAAGGCCGACGCGCAGGCCACCGGCATCTACGCCGCCGCCTACAGCTCCAGCCCCACCGCGGCGGATTTCTATCAATTTGTAAAAACCTTGGAGACCTACAAGAAGACGCTCAACAAGGATACGACCACCATCTTCACCTCCAACAGCGATCTCTTCCGCCTCTTCAAGCACATCGAGCAGCCCAAGAATCCATGATCCCCGCGCCATCCTTCCCCCCGCCGATGCCACACCAGCCGCCGCCCGGGTGGTGGTCGAGGAATTGGAAATGGTGCGTGCCGACGTTAGTTGTCTCGACTCTCGTTCTCATCGCCGGATTTTTCGCAATGATCTTCTTCGCGGTTTTCGGCCTTCTGAAATCCTCCGAACCTGCCCAAGAGGCACTCGCCAAAGCAATGGCGAATCCACAGCTCCAGTCGGAAATCGGCACACCCATTGCGGAAGGACTGATGGTCAGTGGTAACATCAGCGCCAGCAACTCGTCCGGCAGAGCCAATCTGGATATTCCTGTTTCCGGTCCCAAGGGCAAAGCCAATATCCATGTGGAGGCGAGGAAAACCACTGGCGTCTGGACTTATTCGACACTCGAAGCCACCATCAAGGGCAAGCCGCAGCGGATCGATCTGAGACCCTGATGGAACGAGACTTTCACTCTCCGGCCCCATTGTCCTCCCACACGAATCCTTGGGAGCAAAACCTTTTCCCGCGGGCGCACCGTCTCCGGTGCGCCCGCGGGAGGCTGCCTATCAATTCAGCGTGATCGTGGCCGCCTTACTAGCAGGCCGGTCAGAGTCGTCCGGTCAGCGGCGAAGAGGAATCTGGATACAATATTGTTAATCTAGCACATTGCCCGCCTGCCAATGCTCACAACCGCACCGCCAGACGCGTTTGCTTGTTCAGCGGAAACTCCTGCGAAACCACCGCGTGCGAGCGGCGATGGATACCTACCAGCATGCCCACGGCGGCAAGACTAAAGACCAGGCTGGTGCCGCCGAAGCTGACGAAGGGCAGCGGCAGGCCGTCGTTCGGCAGCACGGCCGTCGTCACCGCGATGTTCTGGATCGCCGGCACCACGATCACGCAGGTCAGTCCGAGCGCGACGCAGCGGTTGAAAACATTGTTTGCCTGTAGCGCGATACCGCACCCGCAGACGGCGATGAGCACGAAGCACATCACCACGCCCAGCGTGAACGGCAGACCGAGTTCCTCGCCTATCACCGGGAAAATGAAGTCGATGTGGGCAAACGTGAGCGTGCCGAATTTCTCCACACCATTTCCCAATCCCACCCCCCACGGACCACCGTTGCCCAGTGCAAGTAGTGAGCGCCACTGCTGCATGCCACGATCTAACTGGTTCACCGGGTTATCCAGATCGAGCCAAGCCTGGATCCGCCCCCAGCGGTTCTGGTTATGCCGGATATAGTAGGCGGCGGCGCAGATGACGGACAACGCCGCCGGCCCCATGTAAATCAGGCGGGTTCCCACACAAAACAGGATCGCCCCCACCGCCACCGACACCGAGAGCGCGGACCCCACGTCCGTCTCACCGGCGATGAGAAGAATCGGAATCCCGGCAATAATGCACGGCAGCACAAACCCGCGCCAGAACGTATGAACCTCCGTCTGCCACCGCGCGAACCAGGCGGATAGACAAATCACAATCACGATTTTCGATAGTTCCGACGGTTGGAACTGGCCGATGCCCGGCACCTGGATCCACCGCCGGGAACCGAAGATCGAAACACCGACGCCCGGCACATAACAGAGAACCAGCAGAAAGCAGGTGCCAAAAAACATCCAGGGAGCGAGCTTTCTCGTTTTTTCCAATGGAAACCGTGCCGCCACGACTGCGGCGAAAAGCCCCACCACCACCATCATCGCCTGCCGGCTGAGGAAGTGATAGGGAGCCTCCACACCCTTCACCCACGCACTGGTGCTCGCCAGCATGATCAGCCCGATGGCGACCAGCGTCGCAACAGCGGCACAGAGGATGGCGGAGCATTGGCGCGTCATGTTGAAAACTACTTGGGAATCGAAAGACTCATGCCCGGCTGGATCTTGCGGGCGTCGCTGATGCCGTTTGCCTTCATCAGCTGCTCCTGATTCACCTTGAAACGGTTGGCGATGCGCCAGACGCTATCGCCCTGTTGGACGGTGTAGGTTTTGCCGGAAGCTGCCACCGGAGTGGTGCCGTTGCCCACAAGAGCCGCCGCGCGGGAAGATAGGCTCGCCTTCGCCGCAGCCGCCGACGGATGAATGTTAGGGCGGATCAGTTGGGCGCGCGGCGCGTTGTTCACATCCACTTCCACCAGACCCTGATAGCGATCCACCGGGGTATTGTTACGGATCGCCGTTACCTCGGGAGACTCGACAGCCACGATCCGCTTCGGCGGCAGCTTGAGGAGGCGCCCAGGTCCGATATCGACGTGCTTGTTGATCAACCGCAGTTCCCCCTCCTCCACGCCCTCCACCGCAGCGATCCGAGTGTAGTTGTCACCCGCCCTAACGATGTATGACTTCTCGCCCGGATCCAGACGCGGCAGATTCATCCGCGCGGCTGCGGGAGCCGAAGCGGCTGACTGCGATTTCCCCCCGGTCTTCAAGGAGGCCAGTTCGCTCGGACGGCCGTCGAGAAACTGCTTGTGAACGAAAATCAGTCCGATCGCCACGATATGGAAAAAGAAAATGATCGTCAGCGCGCGCGAGATTTTCGAGCCACTGTCCTCCGCCTCCATCTCAGCATCCGCCGTCGCGGCGACGCGCTGCTTCCGGTTGCGGGTGACGGCACTGAGGCGCTTGAAAATCCCTTTCGGAGCGGGACGACGTTTGACTGGGAGGGTGTGCGGTTTCATAGCAGTTAGCGGAGTTGATGCACGAGATCACGGAAGGCATTTCCGCGTTGCTCGTAGCCGGTGAACTGGTCGAAGGACGAGGTCCCGGGTGATAGAAGAATGGTGGAGCCGCGCGGCGCCAGGCTGCGGGCAGTGGCGACGGCGTCGCTGAGCGTGGAGACAGACTGGCAGGAAACAGCGCCCGAAAACAAATCCGCCAGCGGCCGCGCGATTTGGCCGAAGGTCACCGCCGCGAGCGCCTTTTCGCGGAGCAGCGGCACCACCGTCGAGTAGTCGAGGCCCTTTTCCTTGCCGCCCGCGATCAGGACCACCGGCCGTGTCTGCGAGCGCAGCGCGCTTTCCAACGCGTGGAGGTTGGTGGCTTTCGAATCATTCAGATACTCCACGCCGTCCAGCGTCCGGATCAGCTCGCAACGGTGCGGCGGCGGCGCATAGCCGTGCAGCGCCTCGCGCATCATCGGCGTCGGAACTCCGAGCGCTGCGCATGCGGCCAGCGCGGCCATGGTATTCTCCGCATTGTGCAGTCCGCGCAAACTCGTATCGCGGTCCATGTGCAACAAGGTCTCGCCAGCGTGAATGATCGTTAGGCCGTTTGAAAACCAATCCGCAGACTCATCCGTCGTGGAAAATGTCACCACATCCGCCGCCATCACGGGAAGGTTCTCACCGGTCCTAACGACCGCCGTGTCCTCCGCCGTCTGGTTTTCGAAAATCCGCAGTTTCGCCGCACGATAGGCTCCGATGGTGGGGTAGCGGTCCATGTGGTCGGGTGCGAAATTCAGCCAGACCGCCACCACCGGATGCAGGGTGCGGATCGTTTCTAGCTGAAAGGAACTCAGCTCCAGGGAAACAACCGCCGGCGGGCTCGTCTGCAGGACAACTTCAGCAAACGGCGTTCCATAATTGCCGCAGGCCGTGCCGCCGAGCGACGCGTGCGAGAGGATGCGCTCGATGAGCTCGGTCGTCGTGGTCTTGCCATTCGTCCCGGTGATGCCGACGATCTTCCCCTGATAGAAACGCGCTGCCAGTTCGACTTCACCAATGACCTCTCCGGCCTTGTTGGAAAACGCTGCGACATACGGGCCGTAGGTGTCGATGCCCGGACTGACCACCAGAATGTCGGAGAAAACCCTGCCGCCCTGTTCTTCCGTCGCGTTCGGATGAATCATCACGCCTTCCGGCATCCCCATGAAAGCCTCCGGCCCGGCGGCGTCCCATGCGGACACGGTCGCCCCCTCGCGTAAGGCGAGCGCCGCGGCGGCACGGCCGCTGCGACCGGCACCGAGGATGGCGACATGTTTTCCAGAGAGGTTCATTCAGTTAGGCAATCTTGAGAAGGGCGAGTCCGAAAAGCGCGAGCATGATGGAGATGATCCAGAAGCGGATGATCACCTGGTTCTCATGCCAGCCGAGAAGTTCGAAATGATGGTGAATGGGCGACATTTTGAAGATCCGCTTCTTGCGCAGTTTAAAACTGCCCACCTGCAGAATCACCGACATCGCCTCCATCACGAAGACCCCGCCGATGATGATGAGCAGTAGTTCCTGCTTCGTGCAGATCGCCGCCGTGCCAAGTGCGCCGCCGATCGCCAGCGAACCGGTGTCGCCCATGAACACCTTCGCCGGATGGCAATTGAACCAGAGGAACCCGAAGCCCGCTCCCGCCAGCGCCATCAGGAAGACCGCCAGTTCGCCGATATAGCGGTTGTGGGGAATGACCAGGTATTCGGTCGCCATGTAGAAATGTCCTGCCAGATAGGCGAGCAGCGCGTAGGACAGCGCGACGCTGATCGTCGTTCCTGTCGCCAGTCCGTCGAGGCCGTCCGTGAGATTCACCGCGTTCGAGCAGCCGACGATGACGATCGCGAAAAACGGAATGACCAGCCAATGCAGATTAACCAGCGGAAACTTGAACAGTGGAAAACAGATCGCGCCGATGTCGATGGGTTTCTCTCCCAGGCGATATCCCGCCAGACCATCCGCGATCTGCTGGGCGGACGCGCCGAAACCGGAAATCTCGGTTTTGAAATACATGAAACTCGCGGCGACCAGTGCGATGAAAAGCTGCCACCCCATCTTCTTGCGGCTGCTGATGCCATCGGACTTCTTCTCCTTCACCTTCTTGTAGTCATCGACGAATCCTAACAAACCACAGGCAGCCATCGTGCAAGCGCAGACGGCGATGAACGGATTGAGCGGACGCGCGCAGACCAGCGTCGCGGCGATCACCGAGCCAATGATCAACACACCACCCATCGTCGGCGTTCCGATCTTGCCGCCGTGGAGTTCCGCCAGTTTATGAACTTCCGCAGCGGTGCGGATGGGTTGGCCGACCTTGAGCGAGATGAGCTTGCGGATGACCCATGGCCCGAAGATGACGGATAGAATGAATGCCAGCAATCCGGCGCTCGCGGCGCGGAACGTCACGTATTGAAAGAGATTCAGGAACGAGCAAGCATACGCCCAGCCCCTTTGCCCCGAGGCCTGCTCGGCTTGGAATGCTTGATACCAGAAATCATAAATCGCAGGGAGCATTAGTTTCGGGGGAATGCGGCATGCATCACGCGTTCGACGGTGGCGGCGCGGCTGCCTTTGAAAAGCACCACGTCGCCGGGTTTCACCTGGCGCGTCAGCCACTGTGCGGCCTGGTCGAAGTCGGAAAAATACGGGGCGTCATGCGCGCCTTTCGCAATGCCTTCAGCGCCCTCGCCCACGGCGACGACGTTCAGCTTGCGTTGCGCGGCCAATTCGCCGGTGCGGAGGTGGGCCGCAGCAGCGTGAATACCGAGCTCGCCCATCCGGCCGAGAACGATGAAGCGGCGCGCGCCGTTGCTAACAGGCATATCGGCCAATGTCTCAATGGCAGCCGCCATCGATTCCGGGTTCGCATTGTAAGTATCATCGATCACGATGGTGCCTTCATGCTCAAAGCGGCGGAGTCGGCCGCCAGTCAGCTTCGCATTGGAAAGACCGGTCGCGATTTCTGCTGGAGACATGCCCAGTTTCCAACCCACCGCTGCGGCGAGCAGGGCGTTCGTGACCATGTGGCGTCCGGGAACAGGCAGGGAAACTTCGGCTTTATCCGCACCTTCGATGACGAGGGTGAAACGCGTGCCGTCCGCCCCGAAGCGAAGGTCCTCCGCACGGACCAGACCGCGGCCATTACCGACGGCAATCATCACGGCCTTCGACCGCTTGCGGAGATAATCGTAATAGTCACAAGTCGCAGGAAGGAACAAGTTACCGTCCGCAGGAAGCGCCCGAGCTAACATTCCCTTCTCCTCTGCGATGGCGTCGCGCGTTCCCATGAACTCGATGTGGGCAGTGCCAATGTTAGTGATGATGCCGTATTTCGGCCGGGCGATCTCACACAACGGCGCAATTTCACCCGAGTGGTTCATCCCCATCTCCCAAACAGCGGCGGTGTGCTCCTCAGTCGTCGCAAGCACGGTCAGCGGCACGCCGATGTGGTTGTTCAGATTGCCCCGCGTCGCGGAAACATTGAAACGCTGCGAAAGCACGGCCGCCGTGAAATCCTTGGTGCTCGTTTTACCGTTGGAACCGGTGATGCCGATCACCAGAATGTCCAGTTGCTTGCGCCACCAGCAGGCGAGCTTTTGCAGTGCATAAAGTGTGTTAGCCACTTCGATGACCGCTGCCCCGGCAGGAAGTTCTCCCTGCCACTTGTGGACGATCGCCACCGCAGCGCCATCTGCCAGAGCCTTCGCGGCGAATAGATCACCATCGAAATTCTCACCACGCAGCGCGAAAAACACACAGCCCTGCGGCAGCGTCCGGGTGTCGGTGGAGACACCGCCGGATGCGAGCGCTTCGGGACTTCCTGCGGCGATGGAAACGCCGAGGATGGTCGCGATCTGTTGGGCGGAGAGCGGTTTCATCGCATGTCGGAAATGGCCTGCGCGCGTTCGCGCAGCGCCTTGCTGGCGTGTTTGCGGTCGTCGAAATCAAGGGTTTCAGTAGCAAACTGCTGGGTCGTCTCATGGCCCTTGCCGGCGATCAGGACGATATCGCCTGATAGAGAGTTCGCAATGGCGAAACTGATCGCTTCGGAACGGTCGGGAATGCTGCGGGATGCTTTTCCACCAAGGCCTTTTTCGATCTCGCTGATGATCGTAAGAGGATCTTCCGAACGTGGATTGTCGGAAGTCACCACGAGGGCATCGCTGTGACGCGCGGCGGCGGCGGCCATCAACGGGCGCTTGGTTTTGTCCCGATCCCCACCGCAACCGAAGACGGTGATGAGGCGGCGCGGATCGAGCTCCTTGAGCGTGCGGCAAGCGTTTTCGAGGGCGTCCGGGGTGTGCGCATAGTCCACAAAAACCGTGGCTCCACCCGCGTTCCCGACGTTTTCCATGCGGCCCGGAACCTGCGGCGCATCGGCTAGAGCGGCGACGGCGTCACGCGGCTTGATCCCGCAGGCGCTGGCGGCGGCGATGGCGGCTAGCAGATTGTAAACATTGAAACGCCCGATCAGCGGAGCGCGGACAAGGAAGCTTTTTCCCTTTGCGGTGAGCTCGAACTCCATGCCGCGCGCGTTCTGGCGAAAATTGTTAGCACGGAAATCGCAACGCACGCCAAAGCCGAAGCGGAGCACCGGCATCTTGCCATCGAGAGCCTCCGCGAGTTCCTTGCCGTAGGCGTCGTCGATGTTGATGACAGCCACCGGTTTTTTGCCAAGTGGATCGGCGGCGAGCGCGTGAAACCATTCTGCCTTTGCCTGGAAATAAGCGTCGAGCGTGCCGTGGTAGTCGAGGTGGTCCTGAGTGAGATTGGTGAAAATGCAAGCGTCGAAACCAATCGCCGAAATGCGTTTCTGATGGATGCCATGCGAGGAAACCTCCATCGCCACGCCACGGCAGCCGTTGTCACGCACGCGGCCAAGCAGGGCGGAGAGTTCGATGGAACCGGGAGTTGTATGTTTCGCGGTTTCCTCGGTTTCGCCGTCGTCCATGAGAATCGTGCCTAACAAACCAGCACGGTGCCATGCGGTTTTCATCAGATGGTGAAGCAGAAAAGCAGTGGTGGTCTTGCCGTTCGTGCCGGTCACGCCGGCAACCTTGAGATCCTTCCAAGGATGGCCTGCCAGCGTGGAGGCCAGCGTGGAAAGTGCCGCACGGCTGTCCGGCACGTGAAGCCACGCCGCGGCCGCAGAGTAGTCCCCAGGCTGCGCGGTTTCCGCTAGGATGGCTGTCGCACCGGCGGCTAGCGCGTCATTGATGAAGCGGTGGCCATCGATAGAAGTGCCGCGGATGGCGGCGAAAATCATACCGGGCGTCACTTCACGTGAAGAGGCGGTGACAGCATGGATATCCGCATCCAACGATCCGGCGACCGTAACACGTGAAATGCAGGAAACTAGATCGCGGAGAATCATCTGGAAGCAGTGGCGAGCGGAGGTGGAACGATTTCGGTGGGTTGCAAATTCATATAAGCTGCAACACGAGTGGCGATTTTCCGATAAATCGGTGCTGCAATTGTTCCGCCATAACGCGTGACCTTGCGCGTGTGTGGATCATCCACCACGACCAGACAAACAAACGCCGGATTCTGCGAAGGCATCATGCCGACGAATGAAACAATGTAGGTTCCTTCCAGATAGCCACCCTTGGGATTATGCTTTTGAACGGTGCCGGTCTTGCCCGCGCCCTTGTATCCGGCGACTGCGGCCTGGGTGGCGGTGCCACCTTTTTCGATGACCTTTTCCAAAGCGTTCCGCATCTGGCTGGCCGCCTTCGCGGAGATCACGCGGTTGACCACTTCCGGCTTGTAGCTCTCCACCACGGTCCCGTCATTCGCGACGAGCGCCTTGACGATGTGGGGTTTGCGGAGCTGGCCGTCGCTGGCGATCGCCGAATACGCGCATGCGAGCTGCAGCGGGGTGACGTTGGTGGCGTAGCCGAAACAGGCGCGGGAGAAATCAACGGGATTGCTGGTATTGCGGGCGATTCCCGAGCTTTCACCGCTCAACTGGATGCCGGTCTTGCGGCCGAATCCAAACTTGTGGAGGTAATTGTAAAATCGCTCGGATCCGAGCTGCCTGCCGATTTTATAAGTGCCGATGTTATTAGAATGTTGGAGCACGCCTTCGAACGAAAGCTGGCCGGCGGGGTGATCGTCCTTGAGAACCACCGCTCCATCCTGATAGTAGCCGCCTTGGCAGTTGATCATGGTGAAAGGCGTCACCAAGCCTTCGTTGAGCGCGCCCGAGGTGGCGACGATCTTGATGGTGGAACCGGGTTCGTAGATCGCCTGCGTCACATAGTTGTATCCGTTCTCCGCGATGTTTTGCTTGTGATTGAGATCGAAGGTGGGGCGGCTGGCCATGGCGAGGATCTCACCGGTTTTCGGATCCATCAGAATCACGCCGCCGCGGGTCGATTCGAACTCGGCAAGACCGGCGTCCAGTTCCTCCTCGACGATGGACTGGATGCCCATGTCGATGGTGAGCTGCACGTTGAGCCCGGCACGCGGCGGGCGAAGACTCGCGGAAGTGCCTGGAACGACAAGTCCGCGGGCATCGCGGCAATGCTCGCGGGAACCGTCACGACCTGCTAGAAACTCCTCCATTGCGATTTCGATTCCGAAGCGGCCCTGCACGGAGGTATGGGTTTTTCCTTCCTCGTCGGTTTCCTCAACCTCGCCGGTAAAACCCGTTAGGTGGCTTGCGAGGTTAGGCGCGGTGTACCAGCGCTTGATGGAGTTTTCAAATTCGAATCCCTGGATCCAATGGTTGTCGATCTCGTCCCGGACGCGGTCCGCGACGTCTTCCGGAAGGTCTTTTGCGATCGGCACCCACTTGCCCTTGCTGTTCTCGATCTTGTCGCGCAATTCCTCGCGGCGCATGCCGAGCGGGCGGGAAAGAATTCCCATGGCGTAGGCGAGATGTTTCTGAATCAGCACATCGGCCTTTTCATTAGCTAACAATTCACCGCGCAGCGCGTTGATCCTGCGGCGCTGTTTGGTCACGTCCAGCTTGTCCCATCCGGGCTCGGCGCTTGCCTGCTCATAGGCAAGTCCGTAGGCGGCGAGCTTGGGATCATACAGGTGGTTCTTGTCGATGAATACCGTGGAAACCGGGATGCTCTTCGCCAGCGGCTCTTCGCGGCGATCAACGATCATGCCTCGCAGGGCGGGCAGTTTCTCCACGCGGTGGAAGGCCTTGCGCGAGCTTTCCGCATAGCGCTTGCGGTCCACTAGCTGGATCTGGATCAACCGGGCCGAAAGCGCGCTGAGCCCGACCACCAGGATCGAGCACAGGATAATGCAGCGGGATTGAAAGGCGGATTTCACGGGCTAGGGCTCGGTGGAGGCGACGCTGTGGCGACTAGTGCTGGGCGGCTCGATGTCTTCCACTGCTCCTATCGGAATCGGGCGCAGGGTGGATCCGTTCTCTTCGATTTGTTTGCGGATGACGAAACGGTTCAGGAGCTGGTCCATGCGCATTTCCGAGGTGCGGATGTCGAGCCGGTATTGTTCGACGCGGCGATCAATCGCATCGATCTCGCGGGTGATGGAAACCTGGCGGTTCTTGTAGTAGGCATGAAGCACCCCACCACCTGCGACGATTCCGGCGGCGAGAATCACCGCGAAAAAGATGGACATGGACGGACGGGATTCGTTGCGGCGGCGGTTCATGGCTTCGGGTCTAAAAGCTGTGCAACCCGCAGTTTCGCACTGCGGGCTCGAGGGTTCAGGGATGTTTCTTCGGCGGCGGGGATGATGGCTTTTCTCGCCAGCAGCCGGAATTGAAAGTCCGGATTGGGTCGGGGCTCCGGCCATCCCGGGTCATCGAGAAATTCGGTGGAGCGGTGTTTTAAAAACCGTTTCACCATCCGGTCCTCCAGGCTGTGGAAAGTAATGATCAACAGTCGGCCACCCGGTTTCAAAACAGAAGGCGCGGATGCTAGAGCGATTGCCAGGGATTCGAGTTCCTCGTTCACCGCCATGCGGATGGCCTGGAACGTCTTGGTCGCGGGGTGCGTCCGGCCGTGGCGGCCAACGGTCTTTTCGATGAAATCCGCGAGGTCGAGCGTGGTCACAAACGGCTTGATGACGCGCTGCCTGACGATCGCTCCGGCGATGCGGCGGGCTTTGGACTCCTCGCCGTATTCAAAAAGGATCCTAACTATTTCCGCTTCCGGCCAACCGTTCACGATGTCCGCTGCGGTGCGCGGACTGGACGGTCCCATCCGCATGTCGAGCGGACCTTCGCGCATGAAAGAAAATCCGCGGACTGCGGAATCGAGCTGGCGGGAAGACACCCCGAGATCCAACAGAAGACCGTCGGCCTTTTCCCCCTGTTGGATCCCGGGGATCTCCTGGATCTGTGAGAAGTTACCTTCCCAAGTGGAGAACCGTTCGCCGAATGCCGCCAGCCGCGCGCGCGCGTGCGCGAGTGCCTCCGGATCGCGGTCAACGCCGAGAACCCGTGCACCGGCTTGGAGAAAAATCTCACTGTGCCCGCCGCCACCGAGGGTGCCGTCGATGATGAACTTGTCAGACGCGGCCCCCATCCACCCGGCGGTCTCGACCGGAAAAACCGGGAGATGATAGCCGCCGGGAGCGATGGGTGCCTCGGAAAAATCGACGGGGACCTGCACTGACAACCAGCCAGGAGCAGCGCAGGTATCCGTTTTTTCGACAAAACCTTGTGCTGTCCCGAGCGCATGGTTCTGTTTTTGTTGGAAAATCTGTGATGGCCGCGCCGCTAACACACAAAAAGCGGCGCGCACCATCGTTTCAAATAGCGAGAGGAGCACAGTCCCGAAAAGCTCCCGTCGCCCAGCCATGAAAGTAACCGGACCCCGCACCGACAACCAGCCAGGAGCGGTGCGGGAATCCGTTTGATCGGCAAAACCATGTGCTGTCCCGAGCGCATGGAGTTGCTTTTGATAGAAAATCCGCGATGGCCGCACTGACAACCAGCCAGGAGCAGTGCGGCACATCGTTTCAAAAAGCGCGAGAAGCTCTGTCCCGAGAGACTTCGTGCGCCCAGCCATGAAAGTAACCGGACGCCGCGCCGACAACCAGCCAGGAGCGGTGC
>JBBRCO010000007.1:0-56336 GCA_038204755.1 Verrucomicrobiales bacterium | reverse complement strand
AACGGACGCTGCGGCGCGTGGTGGTGAATCAGGCGGATGAACCTAAATCCTTCGTGACCGGATTATGAATCTCCAAGCGCTGATACTTCCGATTTTCCTCACCGGATCGCTGAGTGGGATCTATTTCCTGCCAAGCGTCGGCAAGGTGGCCGAGTCAGCGGTGAAAATGGAGCTGCCGGACTCCATGGGAATGTGGTCCTTGGACAAAAAACCACCCACGGAGGCGGAAATCGGCACGCTCTCGAAGGATACGAAATTCTCGAAGGCCCGTTGTGTGACCGCCCGCCCGGGTGAGGTCACCCTGGACGGATATCTGGTTCCCGATCAGGTCGATCTGTCGATTGTTCTATCAGGAGCGGACATCAATAACTCGATCCACCGTCCCGAGCGCTGCATGCCGGCCCAAGGCCATAACATTGTCTCGTCCTCCAGCCAGATCATGAAGCTGGACAACGGCCGCCAGTTTACGGCGAAGCGCTTGCTCTCGATCCAGAACATCCCGACCTCCGAGGAGCGCAAGGATTATCTGAAATTCAACTGCGTGACCTATTACTTTTTCGTCGGGCATGACCACGTCACCAATGATCACCTTTCCCGCACGTTCATCGACATGAAAGACCGGCTGGTGCGCGGCATGGACCAGCGGTGGGCGTATGTTTCCGCCTCAATGTGGTATGGCAAGCTACCGTGGATCGAAAAGGAAGTGACCGAAGCGGAAGCGGATTCGAAACTGAGGAAGTTTCTAGCGAATTTCTCCGAGCGTCAGATCGACTGGCGGCAGGTGCCTCCGGAGTGATTTTTCACTCCGCTGGCGAAGGGACGATTTTCGCACCTCTCAGGAAGGCGATTGTCTGCTCCAGATAGGCGAAGTATTCCATGCGCTGGCTGGGCGAGACGCCCTGGGGTAGCTCGTTGGCGATCCAGATTTCATAGCGTGCCTTGATGAAAAACCCAAGCGCCTCGGATGACCGGCGGGCGGCCCACGCTTCCGCCGCCATTTTGCCAAAGAGAATGCCGGAACGGTAGTGGGCGCGGTTGCCGTTTTGGAGCGTGGCGGCGAATTGATAACATTCCAGCGCGCCTTCCCTATCGCCGGCCGCCTCGCGCGCGGCACCGAGGCTTTCGTGAATGGACATCCTCGGCTCGACCATGTCCGGGATCACCCAGTGCATTTGTTTTACCGCGGTCTCGATATGTTCCGAAGCGAGTTGCAGCGAGTTCATGGCTTCTGCGGGATCGTCGGGGCTGAACTGCCGAAGCCCCTTGCGGAGGAAATGGATGGCGACGGAGTAGTGCGCCCTGAAGCCGGGTTCCATGCCGCCTTGGAGCCTGACCGCCGTGCCATAGGCATCTTCCGCTTCGGAATCGCGGCGGAGTTCGCTGAGCAGGTTCGCGCGGTTGACGGCTAGGCCAGGCTCGTATGGGTGACGCAGGGCGGCCTGGCGGTAGTCGGCGAGTGCCGCAGAGAGTGACTCTTGATAGATCTTCTCCTCGCTTTCCCGAGCGAGCTGTTGATAGTTCGTCGCCCTTTCCTGATGGAAAGTGGATTGCGGCCAGGCTTTGATCGCTGCGGTGAGCGCGTCGATCTTTCCCTCGGTGGACGTGAGCGGTTGTTTGCTGAAATACACGGGCCATAACGCGAGGGTTGCATTGGTTCCCTTCCAACCGAACGGGAGCAGGAAAAGGCAGCAGGCCAACGCCGCCAGGGTGAGAAGGATGCGGGATCCGATCATCCGCGGCAATGCCTCCCGGACCTGCGACGGGGACGACATTTGTCCGAAACAAATTCCCAACAGAATCGCTCCCGGCATCAGGTGGAACACAAAGCTGAAACAGGACTGCACGAACATTCCTGCGAGGGCGGCCAGCGCCCCCAGCCGCCAGACGTCCTTGGAGCCGACTGACTCCTGCGAGGATTCCTCGAACAAAACGCGGTAAACGGCAAGCACCACGAGGGTTCCGAGCAGTCCGATCATCAATCCCGCGCCGATGAGTCCGTAATCGGTCGCCGCTTGCACCAGCTCATTGTGCACCTGTTCCGGCTTGTGGGTGATGATGTCTCCCTGGGCCTTCGCATCGACGAACCGGAAGCACTCCCAACTGAAGCTCCGGCTGCCGCCGCCGGTGAGCGGATGCAGGCTGATGCACGATAGGGCAACTCCGAGAAAGTAGAGCCGGCTGGTATTGTCCAGCACTCCCTGGATGTCAGCATTGCCGCCGTTACGCACCGCTTGGGCGTGCTGCCAGCCATAAAGCAGAAACCCGCCGATCAGGATACCGATCACCGGAATGGCGACCAGCGCGGGCCCGAACCAGCCGGCATTCCGCCTTTTCCCGATCATCAGACCCACTGCGGCGAATGCCCCGCATCCCAGCGCCGCGCCGAAGATGCCTCCGCGCGAGCGGGTGAACCACACGCAAGCGAGCCCCGCAATGGCGATCAGGAACCAGAGAACCCGCGTGGCTGGCGCGTGGCGGCCGAACCACACTGCGGCACCGACCAGCAGGGACGAGGCGATGAAATAATTGGCCGCCTCATTGTAGTGGGCGAAAAAACCGGTGACCATCCCGGGAGTCGAGCGCTCGCGGAATACCGGCGTGAAATTCGGATCCATCATCTGCTTGCCAGCTGCCAGGACATTGGCCAGTAGCAACAGGGCGATTCCCCAAATCAAAATCCGCTCCGCCAGCACATTTCCGGCGATCGCACGGATGCTGATGAATGCGCCGACGGCTCCGCAGACGAGCAGCAGATCGGCCTGGCCCAGTTCAGTGACGGGGGAAATCCACGCTCGCCAGGCGAACCATCCGGCGACGAGCGTGCCAAACGCGATCAGTCCGAAATCCGTGGGGGATTTCCCACGCTTCCAGAATGACGGCAATCCTGCCAGAACCGCAATGCCGAGCGAAAGCATCGCCGGCCCCCATGTCCAGGAACGGGTTTGCGGGCCGATGACCACACCTAGAATCAAGGCGGCTATCAGAAAGATGGATGAAACGGCGGGCATGGTCGGGAAACCCAGGTCAGTCAGTTACTTCGCGCCTTTTCCGAACAAGACAGCGGGAATGGTCTTGAGCAGGATTTGGAGATCGAGCCAAAGCGACCAGTTGTCGATGTAGCGGAGGTCCATCGCCACCCATTCCTCGAAGCTGGTGATGTGATTGCGTCCGCCGGCTTGCCACTCACAGGTGATGCCGGGTTTCACGCTCAGGCGGCGGCGGTGTGAGAATTCGTAAAACGCCTCCACTTCGTAAATGGGCAGCGGCCGTGGTCCGACGAGGCTCATCTCACCCATGACCACGTTGAGCAGCTGCGGGAGCTCGTCGATGCTGTATTTCCTCAGCATCGAGCCGAACCGAAAGACGCGGGGATCATTGTCCAGTTTGAACACGGGCCCTTCCATCTGGTTTCCGTGTTGTTCCTTGATCTTGTCCAGCAGCTCCTCGGCATTGGCCACCATGGTCCGGAATTTCCACATGCGGAACGGCTGCCCGTAGCGGCCGGCCCGCATTTGTGAGAAAAATACCGGTGCGCCAGGGCTTTTCAAGGCGATCCCGACTGCGGCAAATACCCACAATGGCGAGGAAAGGAAAATGATCAACGCCGCTCCCACGCGGTCCACGAATTCCTTGCAGAGCAGCTCCCAGGAGAGTTCCGGTGTCGAGCGCAGCACCAGCATCGGCTTGTTACCAATCGCATCGAACACCGGTCTGGCGATCTGCGAGCGGATGAATGAGGCGGAAATCCAAGCTTCGACGCCCTGCAGCTCGCAGGCTTCCACCGCTTGTGCCACTTTTTGGAATTCCGTATTTTTTGCCGAAAATACCACCCGGCTGACGGATTGCTCCTTCAACACGGTGAAAAGCTCGGTCACCTCGCGTTTTCCCAGATCGAAGTGGTCCACGATTTTCCAACCGGATGTGATTTCCGGGTCGAGCTCTGCGAGCAATTCCTCCATTTCTCCATCGGAGCCGGCGATGATCACCCGTTCCTTGGTGGCATCGCTTTCCGTCCGCCGCTTGAGCCAGCTCTGCGTCGCTCGGTCCCGGATCAGCAGGAGGATGAAGACAAATACGAGCCCTATTCCCAGCGATAGACGCCTTGCATCCACTTGTTTTGCGAAAACCGCGAACACCCCGATGAACAGGACGATGCCCATCAGCCCCCGCAGCAACTGCCACACCGCCGCACTCGCAGTCTTGTGTCTGAGATGTTCGTAAAACCCGAAACGCTCCAGAATCAGCGGCGTGAATGGCACGGCAATGTAGAGCACCCAGTTCATTGCAGCCAGCGTCTCCTCTTCGGCTATGCCGAGAAAAGCGTTTCGCAAGGTGCCCCCGATCAAAAACGCCGCCCAGACCAGCAGCGCGTCCGAGAGCTGGAGGACCTGAATGGTGAACGAGTCTTTGCGGCTGATGGCCATCGATTTTATGGAAATGATCGGGAACGCGGATTCCCCGGGGCGGGCTTAGGATTGCCAGAATTTCCGCCCCTGCAATCGCGGATTTCCGCAGATGCTTTGATTTGCTGCTTTCACGCCGCAATTGTCACAAATCCCTGTGCGGGCTGGAATTAGATTGGAAACCGGCAGCCCGCATGCTGTTTTCCGGCCGGAATGCGCCGGCTCATCCTCACGGGAATATTTTGCACCCTTGCGGTGGCGCTGATTCAACTTTGGCAGCACCGTTTCGAGCGCTCGCCGGAATTTCCCACCTACCGGCTCGCGGATCTCAGGTCGCAATCATCAATGAATCCGGCCGCCGGATGGTCCGGTGATGAAAGCAATCCGGCAGTCACCTTGCGCGCGGATCAGCAGAAACCACCCGCCGTGGCAGTGTTCGAATTTCCCGGCATCCGCGCGGTTTCCGTCCTGCACCTCCGCTATCACATATCCTCAAGAAAACTGGAACCGGGCAGGAAAAAATGGGAGGACGGCCGGGGCATCATCGAATGGCACTCCGGGAGCGACGCGGCATCGTGGGAAAACAACGGGTTCACCTCCATCCGGAAGGATGCCTCCAGCGAAGTGACGGCATGTGTGCTGAGGCCGGAAACTCCGCCCGCCGTGCCGGTCCTGCGGCTGGAAAACCTCGGCATTTCCGGGGAAATGACGTTCTCGATGTTGGAAGCCACCGTCCTGCGGGAGCGGATGATCTGGAAAATCGGGCGCTGGATCCTCATGGCCGCCTGGATCGCGTGGGTGGCCGCTTGCATCGGGCCGCTGGGGAAGTGGGGATGGCTGCGTCCGGTGCTGGCTGGCTTGGTCTCACTTCTGATGGTGATTTATTTCGTCGTGCCCGGCCCGTGGAAAATCCTCCATCCCCTCGGCGGGAAATTCCAGATAGGCCCTGAAATTCAGAATCTCCAAATACCGGCATTCTCGCCACATTCCTGGAATCATCCCGCGCCGAAACTCGAATCGGTCGGCAAGCTTCCCGATCAGGGAGACATCATCCTGCGCATCAAACACCTGGCGGAACACTTCCGGCCATTCCTCCACTCGCTGCTGCTCTTCGCCCCGGCGCTGGTGGTTTCCTGTCTGATCGGATGGAGGCGGATGGTTCCGCTGATGGTGCTGCTGGCGTTGGCGATCGAGGCCGCGCAGGTCCGCTTTGGATACGGATTTGATTGGCTCGACGCGTTCGATCTCTTCAATGACTCCGTCGGCATCGCGCTGGCGGTGTGGGTCTATCACCAAATCAGAAAAACGAAGTCCGGCGCACTCGTCTCACTGCTGGAACCTTGAGCCGAGCGAGCGTTTCCGCTGAAGCAAAGTGAATCCGTGGCGCAGCGTCCCGGTCGTGTGAAAATGAATCGCGGTGAACTCCGGATGCCTGCTGACGATCCAATCGATGAAATCCCGCTCGCCGGGCTGATGCGCGTACAGGTCCTCCGTCTCCCAAACCCCCGGCATTTCTCTGGCGAAGGTCTCGTGGATCGCCGCGAAATCCTTGCGATGCCACAGTCCGGTGTCATGAACCGCGACCATTGCCCCGGGCGAAAGATGATCCACCATTTTTCCGAACGTCGCCGTGTTGAGTTCCAGTTCGTGGGCCGCATCGAAGAACACAAAATCGATTTTCCGATTCCCAACGTCCGCCGGATCGAAATCGGTTTGCGACCTGCCGATGAAGTTGAACCGCCTGTCGAACGTGAACTCCGTGGCTGCCCGATTGATAGAGTCCGCATCAATGTCGTAGCTGAAAAGCTCGGCGTCATCGGGCATGGCGCGCAGGAAATTGAACGCGCTGTGCCCATGGAAAAAACCGAACTCCACCACCACCTGCGGTCTGAGCGTCCGGATGATGCCGAACAGGGCGACCGCCTCATCCCGCTGTAACGGACCGATCGCGTCGTTTTCCCGATACGACAGGAGGTGCGACATGCCGATGCCGCCCGTGCGCCCGGTCAGCACCGAGAAAAATCCGACCCCACTCCGAAAAAACGCGGACCGATAGAACAAACGGCGGACGAGGGACTTGAGGTAGGACGTCATTGATGGGAAAATGCTAGAGCTTGCCAAGCCTGCCGGTCCAGCCGTGGCGGATCGCCTTGCACAAAAGCGGGATGCGCGACGGACCGTCCAAAAACGTGCAAGCGGCCGTATAGGCCAGCGCCATGGCAACCGCCCGGAAATCCCCCGACTGCTGCCGTTTCAGCCACACCATGTTGCGGACCTTGTAGTAGAGCTTCCAGTCAGCCAGACCGCGCTCGAAGAAAAAGTTTTTCCCAAGAAAACGCCACTGGATCAGATTTTCCGGCCCCGGATGATCCATCACCGCGCCACGGATTGCCTCCTGGGAGAAACCCGCCTGTTCGATGCGCCACGGATATTCCTCATCCTCTCCGCGGATGAACAGCTCGCCGTTCACCGGCCCCACCGCCTCGCGCACTTCCCGGGGGAGCAGGGCTCCGGTCCAGGTGATCCGGCTTTTCACGCGCGGGCCTTCCGGGAAGGCGCCTTCATCCCACACAAGCTGCCAGCCAACGGCACCATCTTCTATCAGTAACGGCCAGGTGAAGCGCCCGGTCTTCGGATCCACCTGCAGCGCATGTCTCACCACATGGGGATTCCATTCGCCTTCCAGCAGTGCCTCCAGCGCATTTTCACGAGGCCATGAATCGTCATCGAGAATCCAAACCGCATCCGCGCCTTCCGCGAACGCGAGGTCCATCACCGCTTTGACGCCCCCCGCGTTCCCTTGGTTTTCCGGCATCCGGTGGACCACCAGCTTGAAGGGAAGTTCTGCGAGACTTTCCAAAACCTCCACCGTGTCGTCGCTCGAAACATTGTCCGCCACCATCACCCGCTCCGGCGGACGGGATTGCTTCGCGAGAGCCATCACGCACGCCGCAGCAGTCCGCGCGCGGTCCATCGTGGCGAATACCGCGGCGACTTTGATCCTGTCGTTGGGTGAATCCATGGGCTTTTGCTAGATCCGCTTCAGGATTGCCTTCACCACCCTCGCCGTCACCGAGAGCACTCCGTCCACGAGGCCTACCAGATAGGGGTCCTTGAAATGCGTAACGCCATAGGCCCGGCGGATCGCCCGGGATTCCACATGCTGGCGCTCGGCAGCGAGGATGATGTCCATGTCCGTCGTCTTTCCCAAATGCCGCTGCGAGGCGTTTTTCCCGTGCATCCTGAAATCCGCCACGGACACCGGGACGTGTTGAAACTTTTTTCCTATCGAATTCAGCCGCGCATAGAACTCGCCGTCCATCACATAGTGGAAGTCCCTCCGCAGCCGGTGGCCTTCCGAAATGACGGAGTCTCTCCGGTAGAACGCTGCCGTAGTGGGTACATAACAATGATGATAGATATGTACGAACGCCGACCACCCCGGCACCTTCATGCGGCGGATCAGATTTCCGGACTCGTTGATGAAATCGTAGTCGCCATAGACGACATCCGCATCGGAGCGTTTGAGAGCATCCAGCATTTCCGCTAGCGCGCCCGGCTTGAATCGGTCGTCCGCGTTCAGCCACATCACCCAATCGCCGCGGGCCTTGTCGAAGCCCTTGTTGATCGCGTCGGACATCCCGCGATCCGGCTCCTGAATCCATGTCAGATGGGGGAACCGGGCTGCCACCTCGGCGCTTCCATCTGTCGATCCCGCATCGAATAACAGATGTTCGAGGCTCACGCCGGATTGCCCCGCGACACTTGCCAGGCAGTCGTTGAGAAACCGCCCGTAATTCAGATTCGGCGTGATGATCGTGAAGTCCATGGATCCGGGATTATGAACGCATCTCCAGCACCCGTGCGGCGATCCTATCCGCATGCAGCCGGGAACACCATGTGTTTGAAATGGAAAGCGAGTTCCTCCGTCCGCGATCCCAGTTTTCCAGTTCCTCCGTCAATGCGGCGAAATGCCCCTCCGCATCATCCGTGCCAGCAAGAGTCCCCGAGTTTTCGGAGACAAACCACTCGAAGCTCGCCATGGAAACAGACCGCCCGGCCACCACCGAACAACCCGAACAAAGCGCCTCTCCCGCCGCAATTCCGAAACTTTCATAAGCCGAAGGGCTATAGAATATCCGCGCGTCGCCAAGGATCGCTGCCAGTTGCCCGCGGTCGATTCGCCCGTGAAGATTCACCCGGGATTGGAAATCCGGACGCAGTGAGCGATGCCACTCCGGCAGTGCTTCATCCGGTTCTCCTGCGATGTCGATCACCACAACGGTGTCACTTTCCAACAGCTTCCCAAGAACCTCACCCATCAGCCCGGGGCGCTTCTGGATCTGGTCCTGCCAGCGGCCCACACAGGCGATCTTCCGCAGCTTCCGCATTTCTAACGAGGATGCATGAAACAGGGTTTCCACAGGGTGGGGGATCACCCTCACCCGTCCGGCAAGCTCGCTCCCGCCGTATATTCCGCAGAGTTTCCGATAGTGCGCTGCGGCCGCCGGAGATACGCAGGCGATCACATCGCCCTGCCGCAGATGCCGTGCGCGGAGAGGGTCGGTCACCAGCAGACCGGTGGTAAGCCCGCGGGTGACGTTCTTCAGATAGGAAAAGACATTTCCTGATAGGATCCGCTGTTCCTCCAGCCAGCCCGCAAATCCGGCCAGGGGGCTGATGAGGCCGCCGTTGTCCTGATTGAGAACAAGGAAAACGCCCGCGTCGCGGATCGCCTTCGCGACCTTGCCGTATTTCGGGCTTCCCCATGCGTAGAGCACCACGCCGTCGAGCTGCAGGCTTTTCCACCATTCCGCGGATTCCAGATTGGCGTATTCCGTCCGGATCAGATCCGCCTCGTCCTCCGCCATCCGTTCACCCGGCATTACCGCACGCGCATCGCAACCGGCAGCCTGGAACCCGCGGCATAACAATCCGCTGTCCCGAGCGAAAAAATCGGGACCTCCTCCGAAGGCCACCGGCGTGCAGGTGAACCAACGCATCAGACTGGGAGATATTGTTCCACTTCACCCATGGTCACTTGGTGAAAATCACGTTACAGTTCGCCCCGTAGCGGAGCAGCTTCGGAAATCGGCGGAATAACCAAGCATCAAGACACTGGATGGCGCGGGCGAGAAATAGGAACTGGTCGGACGCTGCTTTCATCGGGTAGCCGAGCAAGTTGAACATCTGGACCTCACAGCGGGAGAAACCCTTGCTCATTCTATCAAACTGCGAGAGATACAAGTTGCACTCGTCGCCGAGTTCGTGTTTCGCCATCCGCACCGCGCGGATCGCGGCGACCAGTAGGTTGTGCCCCATCGGCTCGAAGATGAAGATGAAGCGCCCGCCTGGTTTCAGCACTCGCGACACCTCCCTGCAGATACCGTCGAGATCGTGCGAGAGGTGGTGTAACGCCGCCTGCCCCCAGACGAGGTCCAGGGATTCATCCGGGAAACGGGACAGGTCGAAGGCGTCACCCGCGACGTAGGAAAGCCCCGGCAGGCGTTTCAGGTGCTCCTCGATCTCCGGTCCGTCCGCCGCGTAGAGGTCCAGCCCGGTCACCGCAGCCTCCGGAAAAGTGGATGCCAGCCCGGCGGCGAGTTTTCCGAAGCCTCCACAGATTTCCAGTGCGTGTCCGCCGCTCAGGTCGATCCGGCACAACTCGCCGTATCCTGCTAGAAACAGCGGTCGGTCCGAGCGGGGAAACCCGCCGACCGCAGGCAACATCGCGACTGCACGCGGGTCTTGTGAAATGTCCGGGTGGTGCAAGTGGAGCGGCATGTTCAACCTGTGAGAGGGTGGGTGGTGGACGGCGGCGAGTCGATTCCAGAAAGGCGGCGGCATGAGATCATCATCCCTGCTAGGCAGCCGGCGGCGGCCAGCGCAAAAATCCCGAGGCCCGCGCGCCACAGCGGCGGGTGGTAGCGCATCCGTACTTCGCCCGCAGAGTCGCTCTTCAGGTCCAAAAGCATGCTGTAATCCGGTGCGCGCAGCACAGGCCGCCAGGCACCGCCAGCCATGCGGTATTCCCAGCCGGATCCGTAGTTCTCCGCGATTCGCACCCAGCGGATGTCGGATGGGAGGGAAATCACCCGCGAATTTTCCAATCCCGAGGTCTCCTGTAACGCCACCCGCGGGGCGGTGGTGCCCGTCGTGAAGAAGTGTTCCATTTCCGGGCCGTCCCGGAATCCGGCGTATCGGGGAAACGCCCGCTCGTTCTGATAGAGATCCATCGACGGGCTGTTCCAGATTTTTTCCCACCCGGCATCGACTTGCGCCCCAGGCCAGGCGATGAGGTGGGTAACGCCAAGTCGGCCGAGGCTTTCCGCATCGCGCCGCGGGTCGTTCACCCGGAACATCCCATCCGGCATGATGCTGTCGTAGCCGTGGAGTGTGGCGATACCGTAGGCGGACAGCGTGTTAGGAAGGAACGGCGTGCGGGCCATGTGGGCCGTCGGATGCTGTATGGTAGCGGTGCGGCCGTCATGGCCGACTTCCCGGACGAGGACTTCCGATTCTGCGGTTGCGGCGAAAAGCGGCTGGTTCCCGGGATCCGAAAAAACGATCCATCGGGAGCCGAAAAGCGTTACCTCCAGCACCACCACGGTGGCCAGCAGGAGTGCGCCACGGCGCTGGCGGGCCGCGCCGGTGAGGCTGGTCATCCACAATCCGGCAATGCCTGCGGCGAGAAGCGCGAGTGGCAGGAATTGCTGTGGGCTCCAGATGTAAAGATCTGCTAGAAAACGTTCCGCGCGAAGTGCCATCCACTCGCGGAAGTAGCCGAACGAGCTGCCGCCGGAAGGTTCCACGATCTTTTGTTCCAGGATAGCGGCCACTCCGGGCTCGTTCATTTTTAGTAATACGCTGGCCAATAGCCAGACTGTGGCTCCGGCTGCGGCCACCCATCCGCTCACGCGTGCCAGTTTCCGGCGTGCCGGGGCGGGCGCGTGCTGCATGAAATGGACGAAGGCGAGAATTCCGCCGAGAATGAATAACAGACAGGTGCGCTGGTAGAGATGCCGCACCAGCGGTGTAAGTGGTAGCAGCAGGCCCATCGTGATCAAGATGCGGGCAAGCGGTGGGGCATTGCGGCGGAACAATGAGAGCAGCGCCACCGCTACCGGTAGTGCGCCGAAGTAGGCGATGTAGAACAACTCGCTACGGAAAAGTTTCAACAAGTCCACCGAGCCCGCGCGCCCGAGAGCGGATGGGAAAATCTGGAGGGGATACGCGGCTAGGTTGAGGATCGGTTGGAGGATGCCCTTTGGGTATAAGCCCATCGCGGCGGTCCCGTGCATTCCCATGTGGAGGCCGAGGCGGGAGCTTTCCAGAAATGCACCGATGCAGGGTAAGAACATGGGTGCGGCGAGTCCCACCGCCAGGATCCCCCAGACACCGTGGCGGGCGAGAATGCGTGTCTGGATGGCGAGAGGCGCGGTGCGGCCGGCGGTCCATGCCTCATCGGCCCATGCCGCAGCGAGAACACAGGCCACCAGCGCCGCATGTTGTAGTGTTCCTCCAAAATAGGCCATTGCGGTGAACCCCGGTACCAGCGCCCACGCCCGGCGGCGGCCGTGGCGGTGCAGGTCGATGGCCCACAAGATCCAAGGCACCCAGCAGAACGCGCCGAGCGCCCAGCGGTGATAGATCCAGGTGACAAACTGCGAGTTCGCGGCGTAGGCGAGGGCGCCGCACACTGCCCAGAGCTGGACGATGCCTCGCCCGCGGAGGAATGCGTGCATGCCGAATGCTGCGATGAGAACCTGGCCGAGGAGTCCGAGATGCCATGCGGTCCAGAATCCGCACCAGCGGTGAAGCTGCATCGTCCAATCAAAATAAAGCGCCATGGTATTCGCATACTCGGCAGTGCCGCCGTAGGTGAGCGAGCTCCAGCCCAAGCCACCTTCGCGGGCATAACTGGCAGCGGCGACCGATCGGTAAACCAGGTATTGGTCCACCGCATCCGACACGATGTGGTTTTTTACCGCTGCGGCCGTGGATGTGCCGCGCCACGGCGACATCATTCCATTGAGCAAGTCCAGTGGGGCGAGATTCCTGCCGCCTATCCACCACGGGGAAAACCAAGCGAGCACGACGGCTAGGATGATGCCGCGGGAAAGGAGCGAGCGGGAGCGGGACGACATGAACGGGATGAGGGAAACGAGCGGCGGGACCAGTCAATCCGCGCGGTATTTCCAGATGGTGTGCAGGGCCTTGACACCGTCCGTCCAACGGATTTTCTTACCGTCTTCACGGCGGCGCGGGTGGTAGGAGATGGGAACTTCGGCAATGGAGTGTCCTTTGCGGAGGATTTTCACGGTGATCTCAGGTTCCCAGGAGAAATCGTCGCACTCGATTTCCAAATCTGTCAGCACCTCGCGATGGAAGCATTTATAACAGGTGGGCTCGTCGGTGAGGCGGGAGCCGCAGAGGAAATTGGTCCAGCGGGTGATCGCCACCCCGCCAAGATAGGCCAGCACGTAGGAATGCGGGTGCTTGCCGGTGATGAGACCGAAGATGCCAGAGCGCCCCAGTGCTTTTTCCATGAGGATCCGCGAGCCATAGACGACTGATGCGTGCCCGTCGAGGATCGGGCGGACTATGACATTGATGTCTTGCGGATCATACTCCAGATCCGCATCTTGGATGATCAGTATATCGCCGCGCGCCTCGCTCATTGCGGTGCGGACGGCTGCGCCTTTGCCGCGGTTTGCGGGGTGGGCAAGCAGGCGGATCGACGGGTCGCCACGTTGTGCGATGAAACGCTCAATGCGCGGGAAAGTGCCATCGGACGAGCCGTCGTCCACAATGATGATTTCTTTCGAGAGGCGGTCGTCCAGGCGCAGGTCAGCGACCTTCGCGAGCAGTTCGCATACGAGGGTTTCCTCGTTGAATACAGGGATAAGAATCGAGAGTTGCATCAGGATGCGGGATCTACGCGGGTGGCGACGGTGATCCAGTGGGCGCACATTTTTTCGTGGATGGGCGTGCGGATCGAGGCGAACCAACGGTCCGGGAGCAAGACAATCTGACCGGTTTTTTCTCCCAGCCACGCCGCCCACCATGAGTAGGAGCTGTTGGCGATGATGTGGTGGGATGCTAGGCTCATCAAGTGGAGGTCACGCAGCGGTGATGCGGCCGCAGGTGAGGTGACGACCGTGGCGTGCCGGTGGGGCAAGTGGCGGGCGCACCATGGCGGGTCGTCGGAGAAAATGAAAAAGCGTGCGTTGGTGATGGATGCGCTCATCCGGGTCATTGCACGCTGATAGTAATCGGGTCCGCAGAGGTCCAGGTTCGGGTTCCCTGTGTAATCGCCGCGGCGGACATGGACGGCGACGGAGCCGGGTTCCCGCAAGGCGGCGGCCAGAGCCGCGCAATCGTCTTCCAGGCCGAGGCCGCCGGTGGAGAGTTCCGCGCGGAGCGTGGCGGCCTGCGGGGCGAAATAGAGCGGTGTTTGGAAGTAACCGAAGATCATGCAGTCTGCCGGCGCATTCAGGAAACGTGGATCAAACGATTGGTCGGGCTCCGGTTCACGGAGCACTGGTACGCCGCGGAAGTCCCAATAGTGGCGGTCTGTTACCTTGAGCAGGGCACGGGCGGCGGGTGATGCGCGGCGGACGATGCGGGCTTTTCCGGCGGCGGGGCCAGGGAGGAGGCGCAGGCATTCCACCTGGCTCCAGCCAAGGGCATTGAACCACGAGGCATCCATTACCAACGGAACGCCGTGTTTTTCGGAAAGCGCCCGGCCCAGCGAATACTGAAAAAGGTTGTTTCCAAGACGGCCGAGCATGACGACGCGGATCATATTGCCGTGCGAGCGGGGTTTTGGGTTGCTTTTGGCTGGCGAATGGAGAGCACTTCTGGCGATAGAGAACTATGCCCGCTCCCGAACGGAATATCAAGAGCGCGGGCCATCCTTGCCGGATGGGTCTGCTGCGGCGGGCTGTGGGGATGGTTCGGCGTGCGCTCGCGCATTTCCGGTCGCCGGAAAGTGTTTTCACCCGTATCTATCGAGAGAACCTGTGGGGCGGCGCGCCGGATACGATTTGTTCGGGTGGAGGATCTCATGACGCCGTTGTGACGGATGCGTATTTGGAAATGTTGCGCGGACAGGCGGAGATTCATGCATTCGAGAATGCCGTGTTCGTGGACCTGGGCTGTGGTGACATGAATATCGGCCGGCAGTTGATCCCGCTGTGCCGGGAATTCATCGGAGTGGATGTGGTGCGTTTCCTGGTGGGCAGGCATCAGGCGGAAATGGGCGGGGAACGCGTCCGTTTTCATCATTGCGACATCGTGGCGGATGAGTTGCCGGAGGGTGACGTATGTTTTCTAAGGCAGGTTCTGCAACATTTATCTAACAAGCAAATCACAGCCGTCCTGCCGAAGCTGCGGAAGTATGGCCGGGTGTATGTAACGGAACATTTACCATCGGCCGCATCCCTTTGGACTGCGAATTTTGACAAGCCGCAAGGTGCGGGTATCCGGCTCGATCATGGCTCCGGGGTGGTCATCACCCGGCCACCCTTTGGAGTGCCGCCGGAGGAAGTGCGGGTCGTGCTCGAAGTGCGGGGGAATGTATCCGGTGATGGTCATGATCCCGGGGTTATCCAGACGGTGTGCTACACGCCGGGGCGTCGGGCCGGTATCGATGAGGGAAGGGAGGTGCCATGAAGCAGCGTGGTGAACGCTTGAGGAAAGTGGTCAGCGTCTGTGAGCAGAGGGACATCGCTGTCTGGCAGCTGGTATGCCGAAGGCTTCCTCAGTGCATCACGGCGGATATCTATCAGTTAATCTGCCCGGACGCACAGGCAGATCGGTTCCGTGCGGTGACGCTGGACCCATGGGTGGTGGTGGTGGAAAGCCATTATAGCGCTGGCTGCCGGGTTGAGGACATCCGGGCGCGGGTGACCGGGTGCAACGAGGGACGGGTCAACTGGTTGTTCCAACAATTTTTAAAAATCCAGGCGATTGTTGATCCGGAGATGGCTGCGGACGACGTGGTGTTGATTTGGGACGCGGATACCCTGCCCTTGCGAAAGTTGGATTTTGGTGAACAGGGATCCGCACTGTCCTACTATCACGGACGCGAGCATCACGCGCCTTATTTTGACACCTTTCGGAAGTTGTTCGGTTGTGGGAGGCAGGCGGATGTTTCATTTATTGCCCAATGCATGCCGGTGCGGGCCGGGCGGGTGCGGGAGATGGTGGCAGAGGTGGAGGCGGCGGGAACACCTTTCGCGGAGGCGGTGATGGAAGCGCTTCCGGGAAAATCGGGGAGCGAGTTTTCCGAATATGAAACCATTGGCAATTGGTTGTTACTTCGCCACCCGGAGGAGGTCGAACTGCGCCGTGCGAACCGCTGGTTGAGAAGTGGAGCCCTGTTGTTCGGGGGCCACATGATGGGCTGGCGGGCGCGGTTGTTACCAGGGTTGCTCGCTTGGCGTTATGATTTTGTGGCGATCGAAAAGTGGCGGCGGCCGCTCGATTGGCCACGTTTCACCCACTTTCTTCGCCGGAGGGCAGGGTGGGAAATTTGATGGGTTAGGCTTGATCTGCCATCTCCCTGAAGACCGTGACGATGCGCTTGGCGATTTTTTCCGCTGAATAGGCTTCTCGCAAGGTGAGGCCGCATTCATGGATTTCTTCAGGAGACATGGCCATGACCTCGTCCAGCGCTCGCATCATGGACTCCGGGTGGGCGAGGTGAAAGCCGCCCTTCTGGGTGGCCACGCGCAGGACCTCCTCCACCGAGGTATCCTTCACGTAACAAACCGGTGTGCCGAGATAGTAGGCTTCCAGCGCGGGCAGTCCAAATCCCTCGACTTCCGAGGGAAGGATCAGCGCTCGAGCGGATAGATAGGCCGCCTGCAGGGCGGTGTCCTCAAGAAATGGGCGGCGGACAATGCCCTCCGAAGCGTCCACCAGTGCGGAAACCTCCCGCGGCACACTGCCGATGAGATGGAGCACCGGCAGCTTTTTCCCGCTTTTTCCCGCTTCGTGCCACCAGCGAACCAGATGGGCCGTGCGTTTGTGGGGTTCGCACGAGGCAAGGTGGAGGACGATGTCCTGTTTACTGCTATTCACTGGTTGGGGAAGGTTTTCGTAGAGGCAGGGCTCGTAGGTAACTACTATTTCCTTCGCGGCGATGCAGTGGCGTTCCATGAACTCCTTGATCTGACGTCGCGAGCTTTGTGAAACAGTGAGGATGCGATCAGCCTGCCGCAAGGTGTGGCGCAGCATCATCGCCCAATACGTGTATTCCCATGCATGCCGCCATGCGGGATAATGGTCGCCGTCGTATTGGATGATGGTGTCATGGATTGTCACCACGGAGGGCCTCCGCAGACCGCTCAGGATGGGTAGGTAGCCTTTCGGGAAATAGAACAGGTGGGGCTTCCTGCCGGATTGACCGAAGAGTGGGTGAAAATGATCGGTGAGAAGTCGTATGATCTTGCCGCGGGTGCCCCATGGCAGCGCCCGAACGGTGTGCGAACCATCCGGACCTTCCTGCGAGGTGCGTGAGGCGATCACGCCAACGTCCAATCCGGCGGTGTGGACCAGTTTTTCCAGCACCACCTGGGACATGCGGGAAATGCCATAGCTTCGGTCGTAGCCCGGATTCTGGTCTGCCAGATAGGTGGCGATCCGCAGCGGTGGGCGGGCCGTGCCGGCGGCGGCCGTGTCGAATGAATTCGCAATGCGATCAATGAATTTCCCGGGAAGAAACCTTTCACGATAGAAATTCCGGGATTGATCGGAGGTCGTTGGGAGATTGTCCCGATGCTTGGTGATTCGGCATAATTCCGCCGCGTAGTCCGCAGGCGATTGAATGGAAAAAAGCGAAGCGGTGGGGCATCCTTCCAGCATCGCAGGGATCCCGGCCCAGCGGGTGGAAATGATCGGCAGACCCATGCCGAGTGCCTCCATCAGCACGATCGGGCTGGCCTCCGCCGCGTAGTGGGTGGGGAAGAAAAAGACGTTGGCCTGCGAGTAGGCCTGCCATTTTTCATCCCCGGTGAGTTGGCCGCTGAATTCCACCATTCGCTCCAGATCCAGCTCTGCCTGCAAGTTGCGCGCGTATCCTTCGAACTGATTGGAGAACCACTTGCCGACAATCCGGAACCGGAAATCGTTTTCCCTTCCCTGTTGTTTGAGAAGTGCTGCGGTGCGGAGGATTTCGAGGATTCCCTTCCCTTCCTGCAGACTGCCGACAAACAGCACCGTGAGTGGAGCCCCGGGTGCGGGGGCTGGCGTGGCGAACTCAGGCACCTCGGTGCCGCAAGGACACCACTGCCACGCGCGTGACTGGAAAACCTTGTGGGCGGGCAGTCGTTCCTGGGCCACCTCCAGTGAGACATCCGGATTCTGATAGGCGAGGCGGCCGAGCATCCGGCGCACTGGTCCTCGGGTGACAAACTCGGGCAGCCCGCTGGCATGGAAAATGAAAATCGTGCCTGCGGCGAGGCGGCGCACGCAACAGAGGAAGACCACATCCCGCAGGAATGGGATCCATTTCGCGCTGGCGGGCGGATAGAAAAGCAGGCTTCCCGGGTTTTCCCTGAGGATGGCGCGGGCCTTGTGGATGAGCTGGAAGAGATGGCGGATTTTTTTCCACTGGAAACGGCCGACTTCGATCATTTCCTCGCTGAACTCCATGCGGAGCCGGTGTATTTCATGGTCCTGCCAGTCGTGCTCGAAAAGGATCTGAGTCGCCACCGCCTGGCCGTGCCATGGGGGAGGGGTTTGTCCCATGAGAAGGACGGAGGTTTTTTTCACGGGCATGGCGGGTATCGGGGAAGGATCAGCGGATGCGGTGGTGCGTGGCAAGACGCTTCCCGACTCGCACGATTTGAGCCACGCGCCGTAACAGGGCGAGGAATGGACTGGCTTTCAGCCAAGCGGGCAGGCCGGTCTCATCGATATGGAGGCGCTGCAATTTCAGGGCTTCTTGTTCTCCCCGCTTGGAGAGGACCATGCTGGCATTGTCGCCATGCCAGCGAAAACCCGCGAGCGCTTCGGGGAGGTAGTGGAACCGATAACCGCGGCGGAGCAGCCGCAGATAGTAGTCCCAATCCATGCATACCTTGTAATCGGTGTTCAAAAGTTCGCCGGCCACGATGATGCTGCGTTTCAGGAAGGTGGAGGTGGAAGGGATGAAACACCCGGCAAAAAGCAGGGTGAAGCCATCGGCGGAGTGGTCGCGTTTGCGGCGGATGGGGGTGCTGTCCTCCCGGACGAAAATACAATCGCCATGGAGAACGTCGATGCCGGGGTCCGCCTCCAGGCAGTCCACCACGCGGGAAAGAGCACCCGGCATTAGAAAATCATCACAGTTCAGCCACATCAGGAAATCGCCGGTGGCCATCTGGAAGCCTTTGTTGATTCCGTCGCTCATGCCTCTATCTGGCTCCGAGATCCATTTCAGATGGGGATGTTTTTTCAGCACTTCCAGCGTTTCATCCGTGGAGCCGGCGTCGATAACGATGTGCTCGACCTCCACCCCGGTTTGCGATAGCACGCTCCCGATGCAGTCCGTTAGGAAGCGGCCTTGGTTGTAGCTGGGGGTGATGATGGAGATTTTCATTGCGGGTTCACAGAGCTGCCGCGGCGGGAAAGTGCAAGGAGGGACCGCCGGAGGGTCTGGCTTGCAACCCATGCCCACATTTCCATGCTGTGGATTGGAGCCATCGGCAGGACGCGGAGCACGAGCCAGAACCATTCACTCAGGGCGTGGTGGGTCGGCTCGCCGCGCAAAATACTGTTAGCCCGTAAGGCATCCTGTTCTCCGATGCCTAAAAACCGCGCACAATGGAGAAGGGCGATCGGGCGGCTGACCTGCTCCTGGGTCTCCGCCTTTTGCTTGGAAATGGAGTTTCCATGGACACGGAAGTCGAGCGACACCTGCGGAATCCCAACTACCTTGCCCCTCCCGATCAGGCGGCCCCACAGGCCGAAGTCTTCGGCGTGGCGCTCTGCGGGAACGTATCCGCCGCAGGCATCGAAGGTGGATTTACAGAACATGACCGTGGGGTGGACGATGAGGCACTGGAAGCACAGCCGAAGTCGCAGGAGCGCGGGCGTTTGCACGAACCATCCGGCCGGGGTGACGTAGCGAGGCTCGCCGATGATCCGGATATTGGTGTGGCAGAGGACGATTTCCGGATCGGCCTGAATCGCAGACCATTGGCGCGCGAGGCGGTCCGGGTGTGCGATGTCATCGCAATCCATCCGCGCGATCCATTTGGCGCGCGACTCTTTCACTCCATGGTTGAGGGCGATGACGATGCCTTCGTGGTCGAGCCGGATGAGACGGACGCGAGCGTCGGCGGACCGGAATCTTTCGAGGATGGCGGGAGTGGAATCGGTGCTGCCGTCGTCGAGGATGATGAATTCAAAATCGCGGAATGTCTGGGCAAGAATGCTCTCCACCGCTTCGCGCAGGTAGGCCTCGCCATTCCAAACGGGCATGATCACGGAAATTTTCGGAGTCTCCATTGTCTCAGGCGGAGGTCAGAATTTCGTGATACATCCTGGCGTGGGCGTCTGCCACGGCAGTGATGGAGAAACGCTGGCAGGCGTCGCGGCGGCCCGCCTCGGCCAGGCGTGAGAGGGTGCCGGGTTTCTGGTGGAGATCGATCAGGATGCGGGCGAGTCCGGTGGAGTCGCCTATGGGGAAGATGCGGCCGGTCTCGCCATCGGTGATCACCTCCGGGATGCCACCGGCGTCCGTGCCTATTGCCGCGACGCCCGCTGCCATTGCTTCAGCCAGGGCGAGTCCGAAATTTTCCTGGCGGGACGGCAGCACTGCGCAGGTGGCGGAGGCGAATGCATCCGCCAGGGCAGTCACCGGCGTAAAGCCGTGGAAGACGCACCAAGGGCGGCTGGAGATGGCTGATAAAAACGTGCGGCCGTAGGGGTGGCTCTCATAACAGGCGCCATGGAAGTGAATTTCCGTTTCGGGGAATTCCTGCCTTAGAAGGTCGCCCGCGTTGATGAGCGTGAGCGGGTCCTTCCACTCGGTGATGCCGGACACGCAGACGATCTGCGGGGAATCGGACGGGCGGGGTGTGATGGCGAAAAATTCATCCGCCACGGCGTTCGGGATGATGCGGGTGTCACGGGCGAGATCCTGCACGCTGAGGCGGGCGTGCCGTGAAATGCAGTGCACCACGGAGACCCGAGGCAGGATGAACCGCTCCATCATCGCGCACAATCCGAAGTTGGAGAAAGGACCCGCGCCGAGGGTTTTAGCCAGCTCGCGGAAATTTCCATGAAGGGTGACCACGGAGGGTCTGCCACAAAGGGCGGCCACCAGCCCGGATTCACGTTCGGTGCCCTGACCATGGACGAGATCCGGGCGGGAGTGGGCGAGATGACGCAGAAGCGCCGCTGTCCTGCAAAAAAAAGCACTGCCGATGCCGCGGATGGGAAGCGTGCGATAGGGAACCGGGAGGTAGCGGATATTCTGTTCCGTGCGCCGCTCGCCTGCCGCAATGTTCCGTTTCCCGTAGATCACCTCCACGATCAGGTCGTCACGCTTCCTGAGTCCTTCGATTAGATTTCCGACAGCAGGATGAAGTACCGGGGAGATCCGTGAAGCATCCGCGTGCGAAAGGCCGGAGGCGTCGTTCGCATCCACCACCACCATGGCGATCCTTGGCACAGGAGGGCTCATGCGCGGGCGATGGTCTCAAGGATCGACTTCATACGGGCGGCGTAGTCCGTGGCCTCGTATCCGCTGCGGATTTTGTCTGCGGCCCGGCGGCCCATCTCGGGGATGCTTGAGGGATTTTTAAACAACGGAAGGAGTTTCACCTCGAATTCCGCGTCGTCGAATGTGGTGAGGTGGATCCCATCGTGGCCGTCTTCCGGCACTTCCATTGCGCCGGTGTCCGTGCTGACCAAGGCGGCCAGTCCGGTGCTCATGGCCTCCAGCATCGCGACTGGAAGACCTTCCTCGTATGAGAAAACAGAGCACAAATCGCAGTCTGCCAGAAACTGTTGGAAGGCCGGGCCCTTGATTACGCCAAACCGGCAGGTAAGGGCGTCGGAGCGTTCGAATATTTCCTCGGCCTCGGGATCCTCGATAGGGCCGGCGAACCGAATCTCCAGCGGGATGCCGCGGCGCTTCGCCCACTCGCCAAGGCGGAGGAGCCGGTGCAGGCCCTTGCGGAATCCGATTACCCCGATCGCGGCGATCCGGATCGGCCTGCCGGTGGGGGCCTCACGCGGGATCATCGGGAAGCGCGATGGATCGACGCCGTAGCGGCAGGTGAATGCGCGCTTCTCGGGGAAGCCGCGGCGGACGTAGGACTGCCGGACCATTTCGCTGCCAGCGATGAGAAAATCCGCCAGGTGGGTTTTCTCGATTTCGTCCCGGATGGCTGCCGGGAGTTCCTCGGAGGAAGGATATCCCGCCTCCTTGCGCGCGCGCTGGGGAAAGTGGAAATAGTCTTCCGGATGCATCGATCCGCGTTCGAGGATCAGTTTGCGGCCGGTAGGGGCGAGTTGGGGAAACAGGAACCGGTGAGCGGTGCCGTTGGCCATCACCATCGGAGCGAGGCGGCGTTGTTGGCGGGCGACCCAGTTACCCACCCAGCGCGGTTCGTCCAAGCGGAGCGGGAGATGCAGGCGGCCTGCTGCGAAGTTCACGAGGGAGGCCACGGGAAAACTGCGGATCATTTCGGCCGGGATGCCCGCGTGCTCGTAGCGGAACCTTGGGAACCCGCCATAAAGTTTTCCCATGCAGCCGAGGTCGCGGAGCGTTGCGACGAGATTGTTGAGGGATGACCATTGGCGCTCGTAAACCAGATCAACGGTGGGGATGCTCATGGTGGGGAGCTGGATGGATGGGAACCTGCGATTTCCTGATAGATCCGGACGTGGGCCGCTGCGACGGATGACGGACGAAACCTATTTTCCGCCTCTTGTTTCGCAGCGAGTGAAAAGGCGTGACTTGTGGACTCATCGCTGAGGATCGTCCTGATCGCCGCCGCAAGGGCGGCCGCGTCGTTGGACGGGAACAGCAGGCCGGTCCGGCCGTGTTCGACGAGATCCGGGATGCCTCCTACATCGGAGGCGACAACAGGCAGTCCCGCCGCCATGGCCTCAATGATGACCATCGGGCAGTTGTCCTCGAGGGACGGCAGGACCAGCAGGCTGGCCTGAGCGAGAATTGAGGGGATTTCCTCCAGCCGCGAGTTTCCCGGATAGGCAGCCCACGGGCGGGCGGCGACACCTTCCAGAAACCTGCGGTCATAGTCACGCTCCGGATGGATGGGGCCCCAGTAGTGCAGTTCCATGGGCACGCCGTCCGCTGCAAGGCGGTCACACGCTTCCATCAGCAGAATCTGGTTTTTCCGCTCCTCGATCATGCCGAGGCAAACGATACGGCCTGGCAGGGGGCGGCGGTCCACCGCGAAAAAGGCCGGGGCGGACGGGTTTGGCAGGAGCCATGTCCGCGGGTTCAATGGTTTCACCAGTTCCTGGGTATAGCGGGAGATGCAGAGCACCCCCTCGATACGGGGAAGAATGAACGATTCGAGCCGGGCATTGATCCAGGGGTAGCTGAATGGCCGGGCGTGGCTGAGGCGGGCGATCGAGCGGAAATTCCCATGCAGCGTGAGTAGCGCCGGGATGCCGGAGAGGGCGGCGACCATCCCGGCCTCGCGTTCCGTCCCTTGGGCATGGACCACGTCCGGCTTTGATTTCCGCAGGTGGCGGAGGAGGGCGAGCAGCCGTGAGGCGTAGGGGCCGCCGATGCCCGGCAGTGGCAGCGTGCGATAGGGGACCGGCACGTAGGTGAGGCAGCCGTCGCGCCTGGCCTCCTCCGGCTCCGGGCGGCCCCTCCCGTAAACCACCTCCACCTCGATGTCATTCCGGTCCCGGAGTCCGGAGAGGACATTGTGAACCGCAGGGTGAAGCACCGGCGAGAGCTGCCGGGTGTGCGCCACGGGTGCGCCGGCGACTTCGTTGGCATCAATGACCAACATTGAGATTTTGAGCGGAACCATCACTTGATTGGAAACGGGAACGCTTCAGCGTGTCCAGATACTGATGGAGGTGAATGAGCGTTTTCGGCGATAGCCGCCATCCTGAAGATAGGCCATGATCCGGCCGTTGTTGTCGTAGATGTCCGCCTTCGTGAACACCACCCAGCGGGGCTGGGGCAGCGCCTGAAGTTCCTCCGTCGAATTGTTTCTGACGGAATAACAAAAACTATCCGGGATCCCGGGCTCGGCAGGGGCCAGTCCGTAATAACGCGCGCCGCTGGTGTCCGCCGCCCACCAGACGACCTCGCGGGCGCGGGAGTGCTCGAGCGCGAAACGGGCTGCGCCTCGGTAGTCGTCATTGGTGAAGCGCGGGGCGTAACGGATGGATACGGCGGACGCCCCCCAGAATAGACCCAGCGATGTGACAATGCAGATCCGGGTGGTCCGGTTCCGCGCCATGGCCGCCATTCCCGCCCCAGCGAACACAGCGAACGGCAGCAGTGGGGCGAGGTGACGTCCCCAGAACGGAAATTTCATGACCACTCCGAGCAGCGTGTAGCCAGCCAGCGAAAGCAGCAACACGAGGACGGACGGAAGCACCGTCGAACGCAGGGTCTGGCACCACGCTTTCAGGGCGATCCCTCCCGTGACGGCCCACACCAGGACAAGGCCGCCGAGGACCGACGCATGCGGAAGGAAAAGCGCGCCGAGCGGGGAGCCGGAGCGTGCGGCTTCCCGCAGCTCACCGCGGCTCGGGCCCAGACCTTGGAAGCCGAGCAGTTCGTAAAGCGAATAGGCGATGTTGGAGGGCCCGAATTCCCAGAGTTTGAGGGCGGACGAGGCGCCGGCCAGAGCTTTCATGTAGAACAAGCCTAGCAGGAGATAGAGAGGTAGCAAGATCGCAGCCGTCATGACATGGAAACGCGTTGGTTTCCAGCGGGCGCTGATTGCGAAAGCGAGGATTACTGCGGATTCCGCGGCCACCGGGACGATGCAGAGCAAGCTGGATGCGCAGAGAAGCAACCCCGCCACGAGGAAGACCAGCCATGCCTTGCGGGAGCGGCCGGAGGTTTCGAACAGTTTCAGGAATGCCCACAGATGCGCGCCGCCCAGAGCAATCTGGAGGGCGTAGGGGCGAGCTTCATCTGCATAATACCAAACGAACGGGTGCAGCGCGACCAGCAGGGCAAGATGAGGGATCTGATGGGATCTGCCCGCGCGCCAGATGAATGCCAGTCCTCCGGCAAGGTAGAAAAGATTGGGAAGACGCAGCGCCCACTCGGAAGTGCCAAGCACCGTCGCCCAGGCCCAGGCGAGATACATCGAGAGTGGCATCAGCCCTTCCGAAAGACTGCCGGTCTTGTTGTCCGCATCAAGCTTTGCCACGACGGAGCTGATGTCAGGCAATCGTGAATACGCCGCTGTCTGCGCCTCATCTATCCACAAGCTGTCATGGGTGATCATCAGCGGAAGCAACAGGAGTGCTCCGATGAACCATGGGTAAGAACGTGGCAAGGGGGATTGGATCATGGGACTTCGGGGCCACCCCGATAACATGAATTCGTCTATCGGCGTTTCCGTGCGATACCGGCTTCTGGGATTAGGCGCCCGGATGCAATCAAGTTTTTCGCCACTGACTCCGAAAGAGCGACCGTTGGCATGACACCACAGCCGGACGATCGGCTAACTGGCGTTGTTCCTGCATTTCTGACAATGCCCGGGTTTCACTAATTGGAGTTGCCTGATGGGGTGGCGGTCAATCGATAGAACTGCCTTGGAGGTGCGGGAGTCCGCCCATCGGTGATGGTGATGAATTCGTAGCCTGCGGCCGTAGTGCCTGTGGCGAGATGGATGCCGAAGAGAGTATAACTTGCGGGAAGATTGCCAATATTGGTGACAATGGTGGTCCATGAATCCTGAGCAAGGTCCGGACTGGCTTGAACATCGAACGTCCTGTCGGATGGGAAAATTCCATGATTTAAAGTGATGGAGCCGGGAACGGATTTGTTCAGCGTGAGAGACGCACCGTAAATGTTTCCTGGAATCTCGGCAGGATTCGTTTCCGCTAGGGGTGAGGTGGGGGTAGGAGTCGTGAACGTCTGATTCAAGCCATAGCTGGTGCCGTTGCTGTTCACCGCCACGACTTGAAAATGGTAGGTCGTCCCGGAGTTGAGGCCTGTGACCGGGGCACCAAAGGAAGTCGCAGTCGTGCCATTGTCGGCTTCCAGCGCGGCAGTCGAATTGCCATAGGCGGTGGTGGTTCCATACTGGAAACGGATGGTGGTCGGCAAGCCGTTCGGATTGACCGTTCCGTTGAGCGTGGACGCGTTGAAAACGGTTCCTGTAGCGTTTTCTGTGACGGCGTTCGGGGGCGTGCCTGCCCAGATGCGCGCGTGAAGATGGATGGAGGTTCCACGGCCTGGAGTGGCCATCGAATAGGCGTAGATCAGCTTTTCACCATCCTCGAGCAAGGCTGGGTATTGAAGGATAGTGCTGGAGCTGCCTGATTGCGGGTTGAAATCGCCGAGGAACGCGCTGCCACGAACGATACCATGATCGCCCAGGCTCCAAATCGTCAGATTGCGGCGGAACTCTTTGTTATTGTTTCCGATCAAGAGCATCTGCCCGTCGGTCAGACGCAGGGTTTGCATACGGGAGCCGTTTCCTCCGGGTTGGGAGATCTGAGCGATGGGCCTTGGAAACGACCATGACTGGCCTCCGTTGGTGCTACGAGAGTAGTAGGCCACCCTTGCAGTGCTTCGCATGTAGCATCCCACTGCTCCATCTCCTTCGAGGATCAGCGAGGGTTCCACCAGCCAGGTGGTGCCGGAAGGCATGCTGGGTGAGAGCTGGACGGGGCTCCAGGTTACACCTCCATCGTCGGAGATTCCCACATGGGATGTGTACGGAATTGATGACGCGGAGTTGTGGTAAGGCAACAGCAGTCTCCCTCCGGGCAGGGCCAGGATAGGAGAGAAATTGAGCTTGTGTTCCCCCGTCTCCAATCCGGAAAGCAAGACTTCATCGCCCAAGGAGATGTGGCCGTTGATTTCCACATTGACTTCGCGTCTGTAGAGAGTTCCCCCATCGGATACGGACGGGGCGGAAAAGTAAACCAACCACATCTTGTTGCCCACCACACTGAGGGAGTTGATTTGGTTAATCGCATTCCCTCCCGGCGCTGACATGATGGTTTGCGACGATGTCCATTTACCGTCCGCTGTCTTGACGGCCGCGCGTATCATGCTGTCGGCAGACACGTGCGTTGTCGAATTATTCCATGCAACCACTGCGAGCCCGGAAGCAGGATCGCGCGCCATGCTCGGCACGTGCAGTCCGATCTTGTCAAAGTCAAAATCCGTCATCTGATGGTCGGAAGACGGCGTCCAGGAGGAGAGAACCTGCACGTCCTTGATGATCATCGAGCCTGAATTCTGGGCCGCAACGATGGGATATACAGTGGTTCCGCTGAGGTTGGCGAAGGTCTCGCCGAGTTGATACCAGTTTTCGCTGCCCAGTGTGCAACCGAAGGAGGCGAATTTCCCTCCCTGTGCCCAATAGGTCTGGTGGCTGAGGGATTCATATTGCACCGCGAGTCCGATTTCCTCTCCTGCATTGAATGCGCTGGCCGAGCCGAATCGGATGCCGTTGTCCTGGTTGCCGCTCAGCTGGGACATGACGATTTCGCCGACTTGGCCGCCATAAATCGCCGATGTCCCGAAGCGCATGGCACCCCGGACAAAGCGTCCCAGCTCCGAGGGTGAATCGGAAAAACCGATGTGGGCTCCCAGTGTCTGGCCATTCTGCCAAGTGGGGATCACCCGGACCATGAGGGTGAGTCCGGCTCTGGCGGGAATTCCACCATAGTGAACTAGGCTGTGGTAGGGATTGCTGGGAGTGAGTGTCAGGGCGAATTCGGAGTAGCGTACGGTGGCAGGTGCCTGCACCGCTCCCGCCGTGGCGATGCCAGGACCGGGAATCAGGACCTGGGTGGAACCTTGGGTCAGATTCCTATCTGCCGCAGCACACCCATCATGAATTAGAATTGAAGATGGAGCTGCTTGCTGCGCGGACAGTCGGCCTGAGGCGAGAGAAAGGAGGGTAAGGGACAGGAGCTGACGATGGATTTGCATGATGGGCGAACTCAAAAATTCCAGCAGAAACGAAGCGTTGTCCATAGCCGGATACGATGAAGATTCTGTAGTGGAAAGCCCTACGTTCCGGGTGAATTATCAATGCCTTTAAATAGTCGGCCGCAGTGGCGTAAATACTTGGCGCGAGTGGGCCGTAAAGCTCAGATTGGCGGATGGCTGTGCCCGAACGTGGTTGCGGCGAGACGCCACCACCACGTCCAAAGATCCGCCCGCCAAATAAAATTTACACGACACTAGGCGTAGTGGTTTTGCAACTCGGGTGATGGATGACAAATGACGAGGACTTTGGCCGCATCAAATGAGGGAAATGTGACTTTTCCCATGCGCATTTCTAATTTTCCTCATGTTCATCCCGCATGGTGATGGACCCAGGCGATGGCACGCTGGAGAAGTTCGGAGGCGTCCTTGAGGCCGAGCTTGTCCTTGATCCTGGCACGGTAGGTTTCGATGGTTTTGACATCAAGTCCTAGCAAGTCTGCGATCTGCCGGGTGCTCTGCCCCTGCCCGGTGAGTTCGAATACCTGAAGTTCCCGGTCGGCAAGCAAGGAAATCGACGACAGATAGCCGGCTCCCGGCGGCCTGCCGAAGGAGCGGGAGAGGATTTGTTTGGCTGCGGCATCGCTGAGGAAAATTTCGTCGCCCAGCACCTTGCGGATGGCCTGCATGACGTGGCGGCTTGCATGCTGCTTGGTAATGAAGCCGCGGGCACCCGCGCGAATGCAGCGTTCCGCATAGATCATTTCGTCCTGCATGGAAACCACCAGAATCCGCACCTTCGGGAGCATCGCCTGGAGGTCCTTGATCAAATCGATGCCAAGGGACGACTTCAAGGAGAGGTCGATGATGGCGAGGTCCGGTTGGCTGGCAGTGATGGCCTCAAGAGCCTCGCGGCGATCCTCCGCCTCTCCGCAAACTTCGAGATCGGGCTCGCGCTCGATTAACTCGGCGAGCCTCTCGCGGACGAGGGGATGATCATCGACCAGAAAGATCTTGAACTTCGATTCGCGGGGGGCGGTCATGTCTGCGTTTTTTCAAGGGGCTCGGCGATGGTCTCACACGCAACGAGCGTGCCTCCCCCTTGGCGGTTCCGGATCGTGAAATCCGCTCCGATCATGCGAGCCCGGTATTCCATGATCTTCAGTCCCATACCGGCGGGGTTTTCCTGCTGGCGATCAATGCCGGTGCCGTCATCGACAACCTCAAGTCGCACCCGGTTGTCTTTCATGGTGAGGTGGATGATGAGATTCCGCGCCTGCGAGTGCTTTGCGGCGTTGACCAGCGCCTCTTGGGTGATCCGGTAAAGGTGGATGCCCAGGTTTGCTTTGAACGGCGGCAGGGGATGTTCGCAGTGCATGCGGCATTCCAACCCGTAGCGGCGGCCGATTACTACAGCAAGTTCACGTAGCGCCATTTCGAGCCCTTCGGTTTCCAAGCGCACGGGATAGAGACCGCGGGCCAGATTGCGGGCTTGAGTGATTCCTTCGTCGATCATGTCGGCGATCCGGCTGGCACGCTCCGCTTCCGGAAGGTCTTTTCGGATGAGTTCTTTTTCGAGAATATTGGTGGAAAAGGCGGCGCTGACCAGTTGTTGGCAGAGGCCGTCATGGAGATCCTGGCCGATGGCCGCACGCTCGGTATCGCTCAGATTCAGAATCGTGGTTTCGAGTTTCCGGTTTTCCGCAATCTGGGCCTCAAGCGCTGCCGTGCGCTCGCGAACCCGGTTTTCGAGATGGGCATGAAGGGTGCCCATGGCTGCCACCAATCCGACGGCAACCAGGAACGTGGCAACGCGCATGAGGAAATTCCAATAAGGAGTGACTGAATTGGCGAATTGATGCCTGGCGTTCAAATCGCCCACCAACCAGATCATCGCGGCCAACGTTGCGGCGAGGATTCCTGCCCGGAAACCCGCCACCCGCGTCACGAGCAGAATTGGTATCAGATACAGGAACGAGCTGCTCAACTGGGGGCCTGTCAGGTATCCGAGCAGGCCAATGCTGAAAATCAACACAACGCCGACCAAGCTGGCGGTTGCTGGCGACCACTGGTCCAGCCAACCGAGGACCTGAATGATGGTGGCGCGTGAGGATTCCAGTTCGCTTTCCTTGCGTGAAAGCGAACCGGGTGTTTCACCCGGTGGCGGCATGGGTTCGGTGTTCATTCCGTTGGAAAGCGCGGTGTTCTGCCAAACGCAGGGGATGCCCTGACAAACTTTGCAAATGAGAGGCCCGGTCGGGCAATTGTGGCTTTGGCCAGTTGGCAGCCACGCTCCCATGCCTTGCTTTTCTAATAAATTATTCGCGAATGAGCTCAGATTTTGAGCGGGACGCTTTCACCCCATCTCGGCGGGAGAATCCCATGTGGAGCTTACTGGGGATGGCTTTCCAAATGGTGGGTCACCAGTTCGACAAATTTCCGTGCGCAACTTTTGGCCGCGAACCACTTGCGCCAGCGGGTTGAAATTTGCATGGGATCACGAAGGCCGCTGTCCCAAGCACGCAGTTCGTTGGAGAGCGCTCCAACGTGGGAATCGATGTCGTCGTTCTCTGCAAAAGTGCCGTCCCCCTCGGAGATGGCCCAATACATTCCGGCGACATCAATGGATCTGAGGCCGACAATCGAACAGCCACCGCCAAGGCCCTCGATCGCGACGAGAGGGATTCCGTCGCTGGCGGAAGGGCAATAGAGAATCTTGCTTTCGCCGATGGCGGCGGTGATTTCTTCATTGGGCCTGAGTCCGCGCAGGAGAACCCGAGGGCGAATTTTCTCCGGGAGATTCCGGTGCCATTCCGTCATTAGAGGTGGCACAAAACCGAAAATTTCAAACACGAGATCCGGCTGAACACGAAGGATTCCCTCGGCCACCCGCATCAGAACAAATGGCCGTTTGTGCCGGATGGCATCCCAGCGGCCGATGGAAATGATCTTGTGCTTCCGCTGCTCCCGTGGCAGCGGCGAAAAATGATCAGGCACCGGCCAACCGGCGAGAACCATTTCGCTGCGGTGGCCCGGATGGAGTTGTTGGACAAGCTTTTGATTCCTGCTGAGGCCCGTGGGACTGTTGAATGCTGCGATGTGGGGAGTGGAAAACTGCTCGGATCGGTAGTAAGTGGCGAAGAGACCTTGAATTCCGAAATAGGCTCCGCGGGCGATGGTGCCGAAAAGCTTCCTGGGGAAAGATTCGGCGTAATTGCCCTTGGTCCAAAAGATCTTCAAGGTCAGCAGGAAATCATGGATCGGGAAATTATTGCCAGTGTGGTCGAAGACCGCACAAGTCACCACTCCTGACTCGGTTGCCGCGCGTATCGGAGGAGTGTCTTTCCGGTATCCCCAGACAAAAAAAACCACGCCATCGATTCCCAGGCTCCGCCACCATTCGGGATTCCTGAAATCCCCTTCGGAAACCCTCACGATTTCGTCAGTGTCCTCGATTTCCCGTCCGGGCATGCTCGGCAGGATGACCTTGCTTTCAATTCCGATTTCCTGGAGCGCACGGCAGAGCAATCCCGAGTCTCTTGAGAAAAACTGGGCATTCGCCACAAAGGCACGCGGCGCGCAGGTGTAGAGTTTCATGCGTATTGACTATCTGTGGATTTCCCCAACGTCGTGATGAAGAAATCGGGTCTGCGGGTTCGATTCGGAAAAGGTGACCCGGCTTGGTGGCAGGGGGCGCTCAGCGTGCGGTCGTATTTCTGCGGTTCGGGATTTCGATGCAATCCTTATCATAGATAGCTCTTACCGCCTTCACCGCATTTTCAACGGCAGTCAGACCCTCGGGCTGCGCGCGCATTTCGATGGCCACGCTGCCGTGATAGCCAGTCTCACGAAGGATGCCGGAGATTTTTCCGTGAATCGGATCGGGTTCGGAAAATGACGCTAGATGGGGTTGGCTGGCATGCACATGCCGCACCCGTCCGGCGCACTGACGCAGGGTGGCCTCGAAATCGTCCGCTCCCAACACCATGCCCCCGGCATCCACGTGCAGCCCGAAGCCCGGCGAGTCCACTGCCTCCACCAGATCCGCCGCTTGGGCGAGGGTGTTGCAGAAATCCGCTCCGTATGCCGGAGGATTGGCTTCGATCACCAAGCAGGATCCCGCTTCGGCGCAGGCGTCGCCCACTTCACGAAACAAGCCGGCAGCTTGGCTGATCGCCTCAGAGTGTGTCAGCTCACCCTTGATCCGGTTTTTGGGCGATCCAAAAACCATCGGTCCCGCACCCGCCCACCCTGCTACCCGACCGACGGCGATCAGGAACTCTTTCATGCGTCGGCGCGTCTCGCTGCTACCGAACAGTTCCAGGCCTTCAGTGCCAAATAACAGGGCTTGGAAGGATCCTACGCGGAACCCCCGCTCGTGATACCAAGCGGCCTTCTCGCGAACGGAGGATTCCGTGGCGGTCAAGGGATCGCCGAACGCCCGCAGTGGCGCGACCTCAATGCTGTCGAGGCCAAGGCCTTTGAGAAAGTCGAGAGCGTTTGTCTCCTCTTCAGGCGGCCAAGCGATGTGGGAGAAAGAAATATGCATGGGAAGACAGGAAATTGTGAACGTTGGATTTTGGATGGGTGGGCGGACCCGGCCCGATCCGTCCACTTTGCCGCCGAATGGCGGTGCGAATGAGGAGGAAAAGAGAAAAAGACCAGCCTCCGGCGGGAGCAGGTGAAGCGGACGCGGCGAGGCCGCCACGGCCTACCGTGTTCCCAGCCAATTTCCGAGATCAGCGATCACCTCTTCCTTGCTATATAAATACCCATCCATCCCACCCCAAGCATTCGTGTGAGTTGAGCGCATGTCGTATCCAGTGGGTGCCGGACCGGTGGCACCGAGTTTATTGTTAGGGAAAAACCGATCACGGATTTCCCCGGTGCCCAGCGGCTCGCTGCTGACATTGAGCAGCTCGATGCCGAGTTTCCACGCCTTGTCGATGTCGCCAGCGAGTCGGCGCAGGTCGTAATATTGGAAAACTCCGCCAGGATGCACCTTGTCCAGGTTGTTGTCGTGCATCATGTCGAAGATCACGTTTTTCTTCAGACCGGGGCCGAACAATCCGGGCAGGCGCACGATCAGCACACGGGAGAACATCTCCCTGATTCGGTCTTCCACTTCCAAACGATGCAGGCCGTAGGCGTGATGCCCGGTGCGGTCGATCACGCTGTCCTCATCCACTTCTCTGGGAGACGGATAGACGTCGATCGTGGAAATCAAAGTGAAGCGCTCCGCTTTGGCTGCGGCCAGTGGTTTCAGCAGCCTTCCGATGCCCGCCATATCCTCTTCAGGGTGAAGGTTCGCCCACCACTTCATCGCCTGTACGCCTGAGCAGACAATATGCTCGAAGGACTTGCCACGGATGGTATCGATATCAGAGGAGCGGTAAAGTGAGTCGTAAGTCCGTTTTGCCAGCAGATTGCCGCCGACAAAACCCGAATAGCCGATGAGTGCGTTCATGAGGTAATTTCAAATGTAGGAAGTGAACAAGGCTTTCAGGATTAGAAGCAACAGCAGCTAGCCAAATCATGAGGTTTGCCGACCGCCGGGCGATCCTACCCTCCGGGTGAAGTTCAGGTGCTCCAAATCAGCTACGGGCTGGTTGGCGGAGGACGAGCGGACAACCCGGCTTCATGAATTGAGCCAGATGATTCATGCTTCTGTCATTTTGCTTGGTTGGTAGTCATTTGGTCGAGATGGCTGGAATCTGCTAGAGCGCCGATAGTGCGGCTGTCCCTACTGACGGGGGTAAGTTCGATGGAGTAAACTCGCGCGCGGATGGCGGGAACTTGCATTTTTACCTCGAGTGCGAACCGCCCATGTTCACCCTTGCGAAGGATAATCGGAAATTCCCATTTTCTCTCCGTCGGCGGGAGCGAGGCAGGAATTCCTACACGAGTCCCGGTAATTGAAGCACTGTTTCGACTCACCAGATAGCGCGGCAGTTTGCCGACTACGGGAATGAAGCTGCACGGATTCTCCGTTGAATAACTCACGACTACAGTGTAAACACAGTCATTGCCGACATTTGCCGGAGTGGTCCAAAGTCCGTCAACATCCGAAGTTGCGATGATCGTTCCGGTTTCCGACGGTGTAACTTCGGTCCGCCGCTTCCAGAACACATGGTGCTCCGAGACAGTCGCGGGGGCATAATGAAAGATGAGGTATTGATAGACGTCCCAGTGCCTAAGCTGCAGCCACTCCTCGTACTGCGAGAACCCGGGATTGAGAGTCAGGAAGTAGTCAGGTTCGTAGCTCTTGAGATGGTTCAGGAACCGCTCCCTGCGACTCCCCAGCGCATGGATAATGTAGTCGGGACCTTTGAATAGAGAACCGTTTTTGGCTTCGATTAATGCGCGGTAGGTCGAGGCCACTTTGGAACCGTCCGCTTCGAGGGAATCCCATGCCGCGAGATCGGATGCCCAGCCCTTGGAGAGGGCCATGCCGTCGTATTGGATGCCGCCAGACTCGCGCTTCCGCTTTTCTGATAGGTGTGTAGCAACTATAGCTAATGCAGTCAGGGCTAAGAGAGTTCCGACCGATAAAAGCGGGATCATCAATTTCCGCTCTTGCAATCCCGCAAGGAAGGGGATGTCTGCAATTTTTGGTAGTTGCATCATGCGGAAGGCCCAAAGCATGACGACCAGTCCCATGTTACGAAAGGATACACTCTCGTAATGGGAATACGATACAAGCTGCGGCAATTGCACTACGAGCGCGACACCCAGCAAGGCAAAAACCAGCACGGAGTCCACTGGCATACGAGTCAATGCGCCTGTTTTTCGAATGCGCATGCATTCGGCTCCCAGTAAAATCAAAGGTAGCCAGACTCCCACGACAATTTTGTGGTGCCACAGCATTCCCGGCAGTTCCGGGATCTGGTTCGGAGCTGCTCCAAAATACCAAAACTGCTCCTTTGGCAAGTCCGTCAATGTGAATGCCAAAGACTCCCCAAGTTGCCCGTGCGATACCACTGCGCTAAGGGCGAAAAAGCCGAGAGCGGCAATCAAAACAGTTAAGGTGGTCCATAAGGCACGCGATTTCCAGCTATAAGTCATTAAGGGAATCAGCAGAATCAGAATACTATAAACGCCAAGGGCAGCCAGACCCTGTTCGGTGGCGACGAATATGGCGATGGCGAGTGCGCAGCCCAGAAACGAGTGAAACCCCGCAGGTTGGCGGAAAATGGCAAAACGCTCTCTTAACAGGATCGCGGCGGGGAGAATGACCGCCGGTAACGTGGAGCGAAGGCCGATCATGCTGGTACCGGTCAACGCTCCTGAGCCTATCTGTAATCCTTCACCGACAATCATTACCACGCAGGCTGCGAGTGATGCCAAGAATCCGCTAGTTTTCCACGCTGCTGCGCATAAATGAAAGCACGCGAAAAATGCCAGTGGACACATGATCTTCCGGGACAGTTCGCTCGCCAGCAGGTCGCCTCCGAACAGCAAATAGAGTGGATAGTGCAGAAGCAACGTGCCGGAGCCGTGGAAGAAATCGAAGTCTCTGCCGATGACTTCTCCCGCCGCAAGGCGTCGTAAGGGATTGTAGAGTTGGAATGCTCCGTTCATGGGCTGGCTTTTGAACAGCAGGACCTCGTGACTAACGATCAAAATCACCAAGAGAACGAAGAACACTCCACTAAGAAAGGCGAGAGCACGGGTTGCTTGCGCCGCAGCAGCAGAATAAGACTTATTGTGAGGTGTGACGGCCTTTTCACGGTGAATATATCTCAGGATGCTTTTCATGATGCGCAGGTTTGTAAACGAAGCTGACCCCAGAAAGAACCAGACTTTTGATACTGGAGGGTTTGATCCCGTGGATCCGGTAAACGGCGCTTTCGATAAGAGCACAGATTAAAATATGGCTAACGATTGGATCCCGGCAAAGGCTGGAATTTCAGGGGTGGTCCCTTCAGTTTGATCCAATTCGGGTATGCTCTTATCGAGAACCCTTCGCTTCTCTGTGCAACTTTCGGCTGTTTGTCCGATAGCGGCCAATGCAGACATCGAATAACTGTTTGAGGACTGCAAACAGTCCGCCAAAGCCCTTGATCTTTGTCGGGGTCCTGCCGGATGACGGATAGGCCCGCGATACCGGAACTTCCTTCACCCGGAAGCCCCGTTTCACCCCCTCGATCGCCAGGTGGTAGTGGAGCTGATAGCGGTCGAAACAAGGCCGGAAGATGTCGATCTGCGGGCAGAGAAGGAGCCTGCGGCTATAGGCTCGGAAGCCGTTTGTGGTGTCCGTGTAGCGGAAACCGGATGCGAGCGAAATCATCGGCGCGTGCAGCAGGTTGACGGCCACGTAGCGCGGGAAAGGGGTGTTTTCATGATGGCCCCCTGGTATAAAACGGGACCCTTGCACATGATCCCATCCAGATTCCAGAGCATCAACGAAGGAGGGGATGGCATTCAGCCCATCCTTGCCATTGCCATCGATCACGATCACTCCGTCATAGTCTTCCGCCATGCAGAAATCCATGGCCATCCGCATCTGAGCGCTGAGTTTTCCCGGGCCGGTTTTGACCAGTAGCGCCCTTGCCTCGACCTCTTCCATCAGGGCGGCGTCCAGCGATCCATCGGTGCTGCCACCGTCGGCGATGATCAGATCCACCCGGTTTGAGTAGGACTTCATGGCCCGCAACTGCTTGCGGACCTTTTCCCCCTCGTTGATCACGAACACACAAATCGCCCAGCGGTGGTTCCGCGGGAGGTTCCATTCGATGCGGTATGTCGGAGTGCGGACGTTGTCTCCGCGGAGTTCGGAAGCAGGCATGGGGATGAGGAGTTGAGAGTTGATGGGGGAAGTCAATGGCCTGCGGAGCACTGGTTGAAACTTCAGCTTTCAGTCTTTCCCATTTCAGCTTTTACACCACCGACTCTTTCACGATGCTGGATTGCACGGTGTCTTCCAGCAGCACCGAGCTGTTGGATTCCTGCGCGATGAAATAGAGCGGCCGGCTGCGCACTTCGCCGAGAATGGTGCCGACGTATTCGCTGAGCACGGCAAGAATCAGGCAGACGAAGAAGAACATGCCGCTTTGTTGGAGGGAGAGGGTGGTCCACCCCTCCGCCACTCTGGGTTTGGTCAGATAAATGGCCACCACGTAGAAGGCGTAGAGGAGATTAAGGAAGGCACCCAGCAGGCCGGCTGCGGTCACGATGCGCAGTGGGTGGCGGGTGTTGGCGGCCAGCAGGTCGATCCCTTTGGCGAGTTCCGAATGCCAGGGAGTGGGCCGCGGGCCGCCTGTTCTGGATTGCAGCCGATAAGGAAAAAATTCATGCTGATAGCCGAGGGTGAGTGTCAGCACCCGGATGTAGCGGTTTTGTTCCCGCACCTGGAGCAAGGCATTGACCGCTTGGCGGCTCATGACGCGGAAATCCGAGACGCCGCGTTTGATTTCCACGCCGAGGTGCTTGCGGCAGTAGTTCCGGAAGAGTCCGCCTGCCCATTCGCGCAGGAAGGAGCGGCTTTGCGGATTCTCGGCGATGCCGTGGACAATCCCGCCTCCCTTCCGGCACGCATCGATCATTTGGGGGATGACGTCGATGGGATCCGTCCGCGGATCCAAAGTGACTACAAAATCTCCAATTGCAGACTCGATGCCTGCGGAAAGCGCTACATCCCTTCCGAATGGCCGGGAAAGCTTCAAATACCGCACGCGCTGGACCTTCTTGAGAAGCGGGCTGATGACGGCGGAGGTTTCATCCGTGGATCCATCGTCAACAAGCAGAATTTCAAAAAATCGATAGGCCGATCCCATGATCCGGTCTATTTCCGTGACAATTTCCTCAAGCAGGGGGGCATCCTGTTCGATGGCGACGACGATACTGACGACGGTGTTGGGGTCCATTTATTGTGTCGGTGCTGAAATAGTGAAAACTGAAATGCTGAAAAAAGGGAGAGAATGGTAGGGCGGATCCGGCTTGGTATGCTCACATTTCCGCCGGATGGCGGTTCATGAACTGGAATGACCCTGAAAGAGAAAGGTGGCCGGGCGCGGCCGCCCATCCCTACTTTGGCAGGCTTCGCGGTCAGGCTCCTCGGAGCAGCGCATCCACCTCATCCTCCACATCGAAGATGTTGTCGATCTTGCCGCCCATCACATGGACGACGGATAGAAGATTGGGGTCGCGGTGGAAGAGGATGGGTCTGCCGTCATCGATCTCGCTGAGAGGCAGCAGGGTTTTGACTGTCCAAAGGGAATCGCGATGGACGGCTCCACGGAGGGATGGGATGTAACGTGAGGCGTCGGCGGCCATCAATTCATAATGGCTCTCCTTTTTGAGCGAGTCGAAGATTTGATAGGGATTGGTGGCTCCGGTTCGTTCGTTTTCGAACCAATGGGCGTGCGGCGTGTAGCGCACATGGCTGAGGGTGGTGAGGCCCAGCGATGGGAAGGGCATGAATGAAAAAAAGGGGCCGCACATCATTGTTACGGAAATGTCGCGGAGTGTTTCCGGCAGTTCTACCAGCGCCATTTCTACCAGTTCATGTTTTAACGGGATGAGTGGCAGGCCCGAAGCGGCGGTGATCCGATTGAGGCCTGCGTAGGTGGCATTGAACAGCAGTGTGCATGGAAGTTCGGTGCCGTCGGAAAGGTGTGCCACGGCACCGTCGGGATGTGCTGCGGCGGTTTCGACGGTGGTGGAGAATCGCACCTCTACCCCTGCCGCCTGCATTTCCGCACGCAGCGTTTCGCGGAGGATGGAAAAATCAAACGCACACTCTTCCGCCACCCACGCCTTTTCGGTGAGAGTGGGATTGAAGAGCCGTGAGATGCGGTCGGGCGCATTATGGAGAGGCGCGCCGATCCGCTTCATGAACACTTCGAACTGGCTGGAGGTGACCTTTGAAAAAAGCCGGCCGACGGCATAGACCTTGGTGAAGCGGTCCACGATGGCATCGCGGTAATGCCGGCGGAATTTTTCGTAGTTCTGGCGCGACCGGTAAGCGGTCATTAGGCTGCGAGGATAGTGGTATCCTCCATGCACGCGGGCCTGGTTGATCCGGGAAGCCTGGGTAAGCAGTTCCGGAGCTTCTTCGATCACTACGGGAAGCCATCCTCGGCGATGCAGCATCATGGCGATGGAACAGCCGAAAAAGCCACCGCCAATGATGACGGCCCGTTTGCGGGATCCCCGGATGACGGTCATGGTTCGGAAGTGGAATGGGTTTTCAGCAAGTACCAGGTTTCGCGGTTTTCCGCAGTGTCGGCATCCAGATTGAGCGAGCGGGATTCGGAGTGGACGGTGACGGCCCGGTGATCCGCACACCATTTTTCAAAGGGGACCGCGAAGCGGGATTCGACGCCGCGGCGGGTGCCTACCACGTATTCCGGGACGGCGGGACGGGCGGATGTACGGACATTGGTGATGCCGATTTCCTCGATCGTCCGGATGCCTAGTGGCTTCCACAGGCCGTAAGCGGTATCGCGGAACCCACCGGCATACCCGATGACTCGGACGTCTGCGGGGAGGTGGTCGCGCATCGATTTCATATCATCCCGCATGGCTTCCCAGACACGGTATTTGTGCGCGATCGGCGCGACTGGTTTCGCAAGCGGTCCGGCTTGGGCGAGGCCATCCAGCAGCCTAAGCGGGACAAGTGGTCGCGCGGGGGTGAGGACGATGACTGGCAGGATGCTCAGGGCGCTTACCAGCACCGCATGAAATGCCCACCGTCCGTTGAGAAACCGCCGGACGGGGGCCAGGCGGCAGAACGCAATCAGCAAAAGCGGATAGTAGGGGGCCGCATTGCGCGGGGAATGGTCAGTGCCGAGTTTTGATAGATAAACCGTCCAGGCCAACAGCGTGCCCCCCAGGATCAACCGCGAAAGGAGCGGGAGCCGATGGCTTGGCATTGCTTTGCAAACGGCGATCCCGCCCATGAATGAAACGATTAGAAATAGTCCGATGCCGAATCCTGGACCGGCTCCGCCCTCATAGACGAGATCACCAAACTCGACGCCGTGAAACATCCGGTGGGATTGGGAGAACCATTTCCAAAGCGGTGCTGCGGTGGTATTAATCGTTTGGCTTGCACGTTGGAAAACGGATGCCCCCACGAGGACGGGAGGTTGGAGCGCATCGTTCGCCCAGAGGATCAGATTCGCGCCCACCGCAGCCACGGGATTTTTGGTGCGGAAGCCCCATTGATCATGCGGATCTCCGGTCCAGTCACCGGTGTGGCTCCAAGCAAGGATGGCCAGCGGCAGGAAAGAAACAAGTGCCGTTGCAGGAAGCACAGGCAGCCACTTCCATTTCAGCATTTTGCAACGATATGCGGCGAAGGCGATCAGGATGCCGAGCGGCAGCATGAGCGGCAGGTTGGAGACTTTTGCACCGGTTAGTAATGAGGCGGCCAGCAGAGAGAATCCAAAATAAATACGGTTCTCACACGAGATAGCCCGCCCGGCGAAGGCAAGGGCGGCAAGGCAGAAAGCCACCGAATATCCATCGTTCTGCAGGCCGCCGGCTTGCAGCCCGATGCAGTAGGCGGCCGGCAGCAGCCACATGAGGAGCAGCGCATGCCTCCTTGAAACCCCGATCGTCCGGCAGGCCAGGAACGTCAACCCTGGTGCCATCAGATAGGGGAGGAAACTCAGAAGAAAGAGCCACCGGTCGCTACCGGTGGCCAGCAGTAAGGGAATGCTCTGCCACTCCAGACCGGTGCCACTGTAGTCAAGGCGACCATCAATGGTGCCGACCCAATACCATCCATGGTTGGCGAGCCAATAAAGGATGCGCGGCAGACGGTAGGTGACCGCATCAAAGCTCCACGGAGTGTGGAGAAGCGCGCCGATGAGTGTGAGGAGAGCCGTTAGCTGGAATGCTGGCACCAACCATCGCAGGTGCCCCCTGCGGCAGATGCGGATTTTCAGGGGAGCGGTGGATCCACAGGATTTCCACCATGCCAGAGCGGCCGCGAGCAGCAGTGGAGATGCCAGGGCATATCCCGCAGGTCTCAGCCAGCCGCAGGCGGAGAGAATCCAGCCGCAGGCGGATGCCCAGGCGCACCAGATCAACCACAGCCCTGCCAACCGGAGCACGAGCGGAAGCGGGCGGGTACGGGCCGGGTGCTGGCTCATGAAAAATGTCTGTGTGGGGCGGTGAGGAATTTTTCCTCAGGCCCCGCTGCCGGCCGGGATCGACCCTACGACGATCAATTCCTCACCGGAAAGATCATAGCCCTTTCCAGAGAGGAGTGACTCGCGGGTCAGTTCGCTGATAGGTGCTTTGACGGAAGTGTCCTCGCTGCGGCTGAGAATCGCGTGGGGAAGGGATCCCAGAAGCTGGTGCCAGAATTTATCGTCGAGGAAGTTCGGGTGTTTGCGCCCCCACAGTTCATGCCAGCGCCCCGGCCTTTTGTCGCGGAACTCTTGGCATCCGTTTGGGGTAATGATGATGAAAATGCCGCCATCCCGCCCAAGAAGCCGTGCTGCGTCGCGAAATGAAGCGGCCGGTGAGGGGACGTGTTCGAAGACATGGGAGGAAAAAAACGCATTGAAATCCGCAGGTAGATCTGCGGCGGAGTCATGGGCGTCCACGCCAAGTTGTTCCCTGCCGAAGCGGCACCTCGGACGGCTGACCTCCACACCACTGGCTGAGAAGCCCGCTTTGTCAAAGCGCCAGGTATTGTATCCCCAGGAGCACCCGTAATCCATGATCTTCACGGGGGTGCCGCCATGGAAGCGTTCGACGAGCTGAATGTAGGGCGAGATGTCGCCCTTGGAGGAGAAGCCTGTGCGGAATAGCTCATCCAGCAACGCCGCGTCCGGTAATTCGGTGACGGTTTCCTCGGTATAGTCTTCCTGATAGAAACTGCTGCTTTTCGCGGGAGTGTCCGTGGGCGTTCTGAATAGCAAATGACAAGTGTTGCAGCGGCGCAGTGTCATTACGCCGAAACGGCGGTCCAGTGTCCCCGGGGCGGGGGGGCCGCCGCATGATGGACAGTGGCGCGATTGCGGGTCGCGCCCGCGTTGGATCATTTCCATCAGGGCGCTGGGCCGCTGAAGCAGGACTTTGATTTTCGGGTTCATGGTGGAGGAAACAATTCGAGACGTTCGGCCCACGGTTGTCCGGCATTGCCGATCATGCCAAGCTCGCGCAGGCGGGATTCCCGGAGGGTCACGGCGGAAGGCCATTCCCCGTGCGCCGACCAATGGTCAAGGTAGGGCTGCCAGTCACCCGGCTGGCGAAGGAGCACCCCGAGGCCTTGGCTGCGGAGCTCGCGGGGTGCCTCGTAGCGATCAGGGTCGGCGCAGGTCCAGAAGATTCCGCGGCCGCAGGCGGCCGCCTCCATGCTGACGGTGGACCAGGATGAGGCCACGGCGTCGGACCATGCGAGATCGTTCAGAAGCCCGGCGCTGCTGATTTCCACGAAGTCCGTGCCGAGTTGTTTGAGATCGGCCATGGCGCTGGCGGGGGATTCGCGCGGGTGAAGACGGAAGCGGACTTTCGCTTTGCCGCGCAGGCCTGCGAGGATCGACCAATCGCGCAGCCGCTCCTCGCGGGAGTAGTCCATTTCCGAAGGTTGCGAGAAAAAGCTGATGTGAGGCAGCCGACGATCGGCATCGGGCGGTGGAGGCGGGACGGTCGTGCGGATAGTTTCAAGGCGCGGATGGCCCACGGTCTGGATCCGAATATCGTCCGGCAGGCGCTGCCGGAACCATGGCTCGTCGATGGCCGAGAATAGAACTACATCGGTGGCCCGTGTGACCTGATAGGTGGGCAGGCGCTGTCCGTGCATCACATGGAAAACGCGGATGCCGGCTTCGCGTGCCCAGATGATGAGGCCCTTGGTGTCGGCAATCATTTCGTAGCTCACGAACAGGGAGTGGATGGGTGGCGGGAAGCATCTCCAGCGGCGGAGTTCCAGTTCCGCTTTCAAAATGTACTCCGCGATTCTCGATTTGAAGCCGGCGGGAAGCGGTGGTCCCAGCGGGGCCGGGCGGGTCAGGATATTCACGATCATCCCGGCCTTCCGCGCTGCGGCGACCAATGCTCCCAGTTTCCGGGCCAAGGATAGTTCCGCAAGGCTGGATGGCAGGCCGAGCGGGCGGTGAATCCGCTGGACGCCGTCGTCGAGAGGGTGGCCGAAAGTGATGGCTGGAGCGAGCGCGGCCGCCAAGGGAGCCAGCGAGTCATGGTGGGCCGGTGTGGGAAGAAGCCGGAAGCCCGCCACAGGTTTCTCCGCCGGAGGATCCTGCGCGGGCGGAGTGCCTCGCCCAGATGCGAGGATTTCCCTCAACGCCCAGAAAAGCCATGATACAAAGCCACAGGAGAAGCGCTTTTCCACCGGCGGTGGGGGATGCGATTGGGTCAGGTAAGTCACATCCGCCCAGAAATCGAGATCGGTGCCATCGGAGCGCTTTCTGAATTCCTTCAGGTAGGAGTCGAAGTCGCTCATGGAATGGAACATGATCGGGCACGGTCAACGGGGGCGGGAGGCGACCGCGAAAAGCCCGAGCAGCATGCCGCTTCTTTCGTTGTCGAGCACCACCTTTTGCATCTGCTCCGGCACTCCCTTGCTGATGTCCTCGTACTGGCGGGCAAGGCCAACACACTTGCGGACACGCAGCTGGCGGGCCACGGTTTCAAATCCAGTTTCGCGGTAGCGGTGATAACTAAGCGCGACGTCTTGGAAGCGAGCCTGCAATTCGCGGTGGAACTCCTGCTCGCCGGGCTCGTAAAGGTGGTGAGGGTTGGTGGCACTGGGGGCCCCCGTCCGGACCCACGGGATCGAAGCAATCAACCGGCCTTCCGGCCGCAGCACGCGGGCGATCTCGTCGAGCGCCTTGCGATAATCGGGAAGGTGTTCGAGGACTTCCAGGCAGACCACGGCGTCGAACTGTCTGGCGGGAAAAACGAGTGCCTGGGCGTCGCCGGTTTGGATCCACTCGGGATCGCTCACGCGGGTCTTCGCCGCGGCGCAGGCAGCGGGGTCATACTCAATGCCGCAGTAGGAAGCCACGACCGGGGCGACGCGGGAGCTGAAAACGCCGAGGCCGGTGCCGATTTCCAGAAGATCGTCGGTCGGACGGACCGCGTCGAGGGCCGCCTGATAGCGTTGCTCGTGGAGGTGGATCTGAAAGCGGTCCTCGCAGGATGCGACGTCGAGTCGTTCATGGACACCGGTGGACGGGTCGGGTAGGTCAACATTCATTTGGTAAAGGAAAAGGTGGTGCTACACCGTCGGGGCAGCATACCGGAAACGATGGCGCGCCATCTGGGAGCACTCCGGCTGGCGCGTTCTTGGCTGTGGACTTAGAATAGACGGTTGGGACATCCTCCGTTTTCTCTGTTTGCTCCTGTGCGATTCTTGTTCTTTTGGTTTTTTTAACAGGAGGAAAGGGAGGGAACGGAGGGGCTGTCGCGTTTAGCAGTCTCCAAAGGGTCACTCAGACTTTCAGTTTCGCACGTTGCACCTGCTCGACCGGGAGAACCTCGCAGCTTTTGTAGGTGAGCGCCTTGTTCACGTTGCGAAGGTCGCGGGCGAGGCGGCGCATGCCGTCCGGCTCCAAGCTGGCGGCATGATCGGTACCTTTCCAAGTCCGGTCGAGCGTGAAGTGCCGCTCGAAGACTTCCGCGCCGAGGGCAAGGGCGGCGATGTCCGCAGCAATTCCGAGGTGATGGCCGCTGAAGCCGATTTTCTTGACGCGGCTGCCGTAGTTTTCACGCAGGCGAGTGATTTCCAACAGGCAAATGTCCTCAAATGCGACAGGATAGCCGGATGTGCAACTGTAGAGGATCAGGTCCTTGGCGCGGCCGTGGCTCTCGAATTGGCCGACAATTGCCTCTTCCTCCGCGTGGGTGGTCATGCCTACAGATAGGTGGATCTCGCCGCTGTATTCCCCGCAAAGGTAGTCGAGGATCGGCGTGTTGAGATTGGTGGCGGAGGGGATTTTGATGAAGGACGGGTTGAGCTGGACGATTTCGCGGGCGGAGGTCATGTCCCAGACAGATGTGCTGTAAATGAGGCCCATTTCCTCGCACCAGTCCTTGAGCTGACGGTTCTGGTCGAGCGACAATTCAAGCGCTTCGCGGTGGGCACCGTAAGTTTCACCGTAGGAATTAGCAGGATTCGGGTGAGGGGCATTGTATTGCTCCGGGCTGAGCAACTCCCTGGAGTGCCGCTTCTGGAATTTGACGGCGTCCACCTTGCAAAACAGGGCCGCGACGGTGATGAGTTCCTTGGCGATGGCCATTTCGCCTTTATGATTGCAGCCGATTTCGGCGATGAGGAATGGTTGGTTCATGAATTTGGATGGAAGAGTTTTTTAACCGCGAATGAACGCGAATCTGCGCGAATGGGAAGAGGGGGTGGATCGAAGAGTTTTTAAACAGAAGGTAACGGAGGAAAGGAAGGGGCTGACGCACTTTTGATTTTGCGGGGTCCTACTGACTCACGTGGGCAAGGCTTCGGAGATCCAGTTCCTTGATAAGACACCATTCGTAGATTGATTCGATGAGTCCAGGGCCTTTGTCGCGGTGGACTTCAATGGCAGCACCTATCATTTCTTCCGTCAGCCCGGAGGCTTTGTGATATAAAGGATGCATTTCTTCAGATTTTTTAACAGGAGGAAAGGGAGGGAACGGAGGGGCTGGCGCGCCGGGCTTTCGCTGTAAATCTTCGGTCTTTGGCTTTGGAGGTGAAATAGACGGCTGGAACATCCTCCGTTTTCTCTGTTTGCTCCTGTAAATATCTTAATATTGACTCAAAATCAGATCACACAGCTCCCTCACCGCGCCTTGTCCACCTTTGCGTTTCAGGACGATAAGCGCGCGTTGGAGTGCTTCCGGATAGGCGTCGGCGACGGCGACGGGGCATCCGACGAGTTCGAGGCATGCGGCGTCGTTGCGGTCATTGCCAACGTAGATGGTTTGGCCGGGAGCTAATCCCTCTTCCACTAACCATTGCTTGAGGCGTGCCGCTTTGTCCGCTTGACCGTATATACACTCGACTTTCAGTTTGGCACAGCGGGCGGCCACGACCGGGTTTTCCTCGGTGGAGAGCACCAGCAATCGGATGCCGGCCTTTCGTAAGGCCGCGATGCCCATGCCGTCCGAGCGATCGCACGTGACGGACTCGCCTCCATTCTGGTCAGTCAGGACACGGTTGTCGGTCATCACGCCATCGAAGTCGAACACCACGGCGGCGGGAGACGCGGGAAGAAGTGCGGCGTGCTGCACGCGGAGGCGCTCGCGAAGGAGGACAGTGGCCACCGCGAAATCGTTAGGGCTGTCTATTTCCCAAGACCGCTCTTCCGGCATGAGGTGGATCAGGGTCTTACCGAAGAACCGGTGTTTTTTCTCCAGGAATCCGGCGGTATGCATCGCGTAAATCGCCCCGTTTTCCGCGAACTCCGGTTCCCGGTCCTGACGGCGGAGCCTGATGCGGGAGTCGTGATTGATGCCCTCAACTCCACCCGGACCGTCCCGCCAGAGGAAGCGGTGCGAGGAAGTTGCTGAAAAGGCGGTGTCAGCACCGTCGCAACGCACGAGCTCCAGCACCGCCCGGAGGTCGGCCGCATCGGTGAGGGGGGAGGTGCATTGGAGGAAGAGGAAATGATCGGGCAGCGGTCGCGTTTCTGCGATGACTCCGAGAGCGTGGAGCAGGGCGGCTTCGGACGAGGCGGTGTCGCAGGCGATGTCGGCGGGGCGCTCTATCGCGCAGGCACCGTATTGCGTGGCGATGGCAGCGATTTCCGCGTCATCGGTGGTGACAAACACGTGGTCTTTCCCGCAGGCTTCGACGGCGGCGAGCACCGTCCATGCGAGCAGCGGTCGGCCGCAAAGGGGCAGGACGTTTTTGCGTGGCAGGCCTTTGGATCCGCCACGGGCGGGGATGATGCAGATGGGTTGCATAGGGCATGAAATTTTCATGCTTGGTTAGGTTCTGGGTGATGATCTGCAATCTAGTTCATCAACGGTTGCAAAGTTCATTCGCTGGAAAGCATGCACGATACCCTTAGTGTTCGCAGGTCTTTATCGGAAAGGTCCCTCCAATTATCATGTAATCTGCGGCGCAGGTTTGCCGGATAATCTATCTCTTCGTGTTCCCAATCCAAGACGTTGAATCCGGCTTTTTTGATATGGCCGAGCATCTCGCTGCATCGGATCTTGTTGCAAAGAATGTCAACTTCGGAGCGGGGCTGTTCCAAGAAACTCCACCAATCATATTTTTCGGGATTGGAGTATGCACGGTGGTCAACAAAGTCGATGTAGTGGTAATGTATCCCTCCGTTTGCAGTGATGGTATTAAGTGTGGCGAACGCGTCGGAGGCTTGCATGAAATGCTCCAGCACCGTATTTGAGCAGATGGTTCCGAACCTGGTGGTATCAAGTTTTTCAACAAATGATCCAATATCTGATAGCACATAATTGATATGTTTTCCTTCCAGTCCGTTTTTTAAATCGCCATCCTCCAATGCTAATAGATTGAATCCGAGGGCCCGTTGCCGTATGGTTTCCTTATCGACCAAAAAAGCGAATTGTTCCGGCCGCAGAATGGCTTGTTTCAGAAGGTCAACGAGTGCTTCTGTCGCACGTTTCAGATTGCAAGGATTGATGTCCAATGCCCAGCATTCGTTCCATCCGTTGAGATAGAAAATAGTTGATACACCAAAGGGGTTGATGGATCCACAGCCGAGGTCAAGAAACGGAAGATGGGTGAGGGTTCTGTGTTTTTTCAGGTGATCGAAGTATTTTGTGGCAACATCTAATGTCCGGGTCGCGCCGAGAATCCAGTATGGATTGCGGAGCAGATTACGACGACATGCAGAATAGATGCGGTCTGTAGTCTGCCAGTTTTTGGATTTGTATGCGGGGGATTGTTCCAGAAGCCTGACGATTTCATTTTCGAATGAAACCTTTGTATAGCGGAATTCCGCAAGGAAGGCAATGATCCTCCGTAAGATAATGGAGAGAACTTGTTTTTTAGATGACATAAATCGCAGGTGGTTTTATATGCAGTAGCCTCTCGAATGGATTCCAGACGGGGTATGAATTTATTCGGATATATTGCTAGTAAATTGTTTTTTGGAGAAGGCTCGTGAAACAGGTTTTGGCTCGGGCCGGAGTGCGGGGATGAAGCAGATGGGTTTCATGACATGAATCCTTTAGCGTGTTCATGATTGGGAGATCAGCGTAGTTTCGTTCTGGTATTGATTTCGCACCCAGGCTTCCACGAGGCCGATACTTTCCTTCATTGTGAAATTGTGATTTCTCAAGATCGTTCTGCACTGTTCGATTTTTTCATCACCTACAATAAATGGGTGCATTTCAATGATCATCAGGCGAAATTCCGGCAGCCGATGTTCATTCTCGGAGATGAAGTCAATCTCTCCTCCTTCGATGTCCATGATGAGGACGTTTGGACGGAAGTCGTATTTGTCACAAAGACTGTCAAGCGAGAGAACGGAAACACTGACTTCGGTTCCTTGGGATATGTTGGCGCTTCCACTTACGATGAAGTTTTGGAGAAAGAAAGAACCGGTCAAGGTCCGGCTTACCAGGCAATGTTCGATCTGGAATCCGCAGTTATTATTTTTTCGGTTTGTTTCAAGAAATGGGATCAGTCTAGGATTCGCCTCAACGACAATATGAGATTGCTGGTCTGACAAGAGGCGGTTGGTAAGGCAGGAAACCACTCCGATACAGGCTCCTAGTTCGAGTACGCTGTCGTTACTGTCCAAATGGTTCTTGATGAGATTTCGCTCTGCTTTCTCGTAGCAATCGAAGAAGAATCGTGAGCGGAAACCCATTGGCATGGAAGCGAATGGAAGCTCAAACACTTGGTCTTCAGTCCGATAGCTCTTGTTTAAGAGACTCCATAAGAAGCCATACATCGGGCTGTCGTATTCACGCTTGTACCACAGATTGTCCAATGCCCTATGAAACAGGATTTTAATCTTCAATGGCACGAGTTTTTTGATAGATCGCATCATGCGTTGCTGGTAATATATGGTGTTGAGTTGTGGCTGCGGAAGAGGAAGCCTATTGGGTGGTTGCAGTTACCTGAAGATAGATGTTCTCAATGCTGGAGATGGATGTGTCATAGATGCCGGGAGTTTCACGCTTCTCTGGTAGAAAGAGGACGAGTTTGTTCAACTGTCGCGCCATGAATGATTTGGGCTTCTTGTCGTTTATGAATTTTGTCAGGTTCTGCCCGCACGAACGGCTTGTCACAACCTGGTATCCGGAGCGTGACAAGAAGTCTCGTATTGAGTTCTTGGTGAAAAAGTTGAGATGCGCCAGGCCTCTCAGTTTCCAGTCGATTTGTTTCTCGACCCAATAAGCGGGGTCGTTGGGAACCTCAATGAAGAGATGCCCGCCGGGTGTAAGCACGTTTTCGCGCAGGGCCGTCAGGAATTTCTCCGGATTTGGGACATGTTCGAGGACATGGCTCATGGTGATGAGGTCCACGCGGTGGCCGAAGTGCTCCGGTTGGAACAATTCATTGGTGATCTCAATTTGTTCACTCGCACGATTTGTCCGGGCGAAAGCGGCCATTGCGGTGTCGGCTTCGTAGCCCCAGACCCGCTTGGAGGAACCTGCGAGGATGTTGACCAAACGCCCGGCACCGCAGCCGATATCCAGAGCGGATGCAAACTCCGGTGTCCGGGTGGACTGAATAATGTAGTCCATTTGGGCTCTGGCGCGTTGATCCATGAAGCGGACGTATTCGGCAGTAGGTCCTTCCTGGCGAACTTCGCGATATCCGCTCTGATAGTAGTCCCTCAGCATATCATCCGTTGGATAGGGATGGGCGTAACAGAAATCGCCGCGGTCATTGAGCAGGACCTCGCACTCCGGAAAATCCGGGTGCCGGCCCAACGAGTGGGTTGCGTTTTTCATGGGTTAGGAAAATCGGGGAGCGGAGGCGCGGATTTTCGAAAGGATGGCCCATGCGATGGCGACCGCCGGCACATGGACTGCTGCGAAGATCCAAGGAATCGTGTTTTGCCCAAGGGTGGGCGATAGCAGGAGGCACGTGGGGAGGAATACGACTCCCACCGCGAAGTGCAGGAACGTGTAGGGCTCGCTGCGCAACGCGCGGGTGTAATGCATGGCGACCAGCCAGACCGAATAGAACATCCATCCAACCACCAAACCTGCGGTGGCCGAAGGCGGCAGGAACCGAGATGCGTAGTGGGGTGAAACCCACGGAAGACCGGCCAATCCGATGAGGAAGATGCCAAGGCCAAGGATGCAGAATGTCACATTGCGGCGGGCCGCCAATTTCCAGGATTGGTTCATTTCATCGAAATGGCCTCTCGCTGCCAGCGCGCCCCACGCCGGGATGCGGATGACGGTCCAGGTGTTGGCAATGCCGCCGATCGTTCGGACCATCTGGAAGGTCATGCCTACCTGGCCGGCGGCGGCGGGTCCGTGCAGATGGAGGGCGAGCGGTGCCAGCCCGGATTCCAGGAAGTAGCGGCCCATCCAGGTGCCTGCGGTGCGCCATTGGAACCCCCAGATTTCCTTTTTCCATGAGACCTGATCAGTGCCGGGTGGGCGCATGATCTGGAAGCAGAGTTTCCGCCAACGGATGGCGAGATAGGCGAAGCCGAACACCAGATTCGCCACGGCTCCCCATACCGCGACCCACACGCCCTCGCGCATGGCGAGGGCGATGGCACTAACGACGAAGGCGACGAGCGTCATTTGAAAGCGGTATATGGAGACCTCGCTTACGCGGTTGCACCCTTCGAGGATGGCCCAGAATGGTGTTAGAAGGAAGCCGATGCCCGCGCACAGCGAGATCAAGAGCCATGGCACGACCCATGGCACGCCGTATGAATCCTGCGAGATGAAGAACCAATAGCCTCCACCGCCGAGTGCAATGGTTAGCACGGCGGCCATCGCAGAGTAGTAACGGTTCGCCTTGTGAAAAAGCGACCGCAGGCGCGACAAGGCCGCCGGTTTGCCGGTCAGGGTGCCGTGTGGATTGAAGCGGAGCCACGCGAATTCCTTGCTGGTGAATTGGGTGATGCTCTGGGCAAAACCGGCCTCCAGGAAGATCTGGATCCCCATCACACCCGCAAAGCTGTAGATGAATCCCTGCTCGGCCGGTGTGAGGAAACGCAGGTAGAGCAGCATCGTGATCGGCCCCGTGACGAAGCGGATCAGTTGGGTGGCCGTGGACGCGGCAATGGCTCGGTCAAATCCCAGCCGATGGCGAAGGATGCCAAGGATGCGATTTTTCATGGGGATGGGTGAGTAGGTCCTGTTGTCCTTGGCGGAACCCAATCAAAGGATCTCGTATTTCAGCCACCGCTGGCGGAGGCCGGGTTCTTCTGGAGCAGATAGGGCTCCGCCCTGCGCACCACGTATGCAGGCAGCGGCAGGTTTCTCTCGAGCAGGCGGACGAGAGCCGTTCCGGTAAACAGAAGGGTGGCCCCCCCGACGAAGGTGCCATAAATAATGGTCCAGAAGATGGGGCCCCAAATCATCGGGATGCACAGGAAGAGAATCTTGGAATACCACTCGGTGCCCCGGCAGCGGATGATCTGGCGGTGGGCATGCACGGCAAGGCGGAAAAGTGCGATCCATAGGACGATGAGTCCGACGTAACCGACGGTGCGGATGGTCTGAACGGGACCACTGTGGTAATCACCGCTGAGCATGGCGTTTTCACGGTGGAGATTGAAACCACTGCGGGTGGTGACCGATTTCATGGCACTAAGTGCCTCGGACTGCGCCAGTTGGGTGGCGGTCATGCCGAGGCCGTCTCCGAGCCAAGTGTTGTTGATGTATCTTTTGTTGGTCAGCGCCTCTTTCCACATTTCAGTCCGCCACTCGGTGGAGCCTTCCGCATCAATCTTGTGGCGTTCTTCCCAAGAGCCCGGAAAGATGGTCATCGCCCGCTGGATGTTCGCGGGGAGGGGGATGATCGAATTGACCATTGAGATGCTGGCCACGCCTATCACACCGAGCACCGAGGCGATCAGAACGCTGGCAAAGCCGCCCCGGTAACACATGGCCACCAGGTAGGTGAGTCCCACCATGGCGATATGGTTGCGGAATCCGCTGTATGCGGCGGCTGCGAGTGAAATGAGGACCAATGGAGCATAGACCGGATGCAGGCAGGCCATCAGCGGTGATTTGACACTGCCGACCCACTGGGCGATGAGCTTTCCAATCATGCCGGCGAATCCCTTCCGGTCAGCCATGCCGGGGTCCTTGAATGCGGTAGAGTCCTCGCCGCTCAGGCCCTCGCCCGATGAAGATCCCAGCCAATATCCGACACCGGGTTTGTAGTAGCCGATCGTGGCGAACATGGCGCTGAGCAACGAGCCTAAAAGCGTTACCCGCCACAACCAGATGATTTCCTTGGGATGGACGATGAGCGTCGAGAGCAGGTAAGACGCAGCGAATGTGATAGCGAAGTTGAAATAGGGGCGTCCGCCGACGTTCGCGCTGCCGAGGAAGTTGAGACCTACCGGGTTTCTCATGTAGGCTTGGAGCACGCACAGGCTGAACAGCATGCACCAAGCCTCGAGCTCGGTGAAAGCAACGCGCATTTGCAGTTTGCGCATCAGGAATAGGACCGTGGAGAATCCCAGAAACAGAGCCTGCCCGAGTTGCCCGGTTTCGGGCCTGCCCGGGACATAATAAAGCATCAGCGCCAAGGCACCAAGAAACTGCATCAGGAGCCAGATGCGCCGACCGAGGGCGATGCAGACGGCGAGAACAAAAGTGCCGAGGACCCATGAGATCGCCTCCACTTGGGCGGTTGCGGCGGCGATGCCTAAATAGAGCGCGCCAAACGCCGCAAGCAGAACGACGATGATTGCCTTGATTTTGTTGGTGTCCATGAATGAGCGGAGTGCTGAAAAGCTGGAAGTGGACTTCCGGATTGGAAAGCTGGAAGGTAAGGCGGGGGGCGAACAGTGGGCGATCTATCGTCAAATCCGGGCGGGAGATGCCGTGGAGCGTCGGAGCGTGAGAAGCAGCCAGGAGATCCAGGAGGCCGCCACGGCAAGCGAAAGCCAGCCCAGCCACACCGGGCGTGGGAAAAAGCGGACTTGGATGGTGCCGGGGACGGAGCTCGCGGGTTTTTCCAACCAGCAGGCGGAGTCGGGTCCTGCGGTCATCGCCAGCCAAGGACCATTTCCCGCTCTCCACCGCCACCCGCTATGCCAGTTTTGTGAAATACGGATCCACTCGGCCCCTTGTGGCCAAATGAATTCCCAGCGGTTCATGCTGTGGTGGGCGGGAATGAATGCCGTTGAGTGCCCGAGCCTTGCCACCAAGCCGTTGATATTGGCGGGGATGTTGCCGTTTCCAGATACCAGTGGTGGGATCGGGTTCGGGTTCTGGCGCAGGTCGCTACCGTGGACGGAGGGAGTGAGTTGCCACCCGGATGTGCCGGGGTAGGCGACGGTGCCCGCGGGTTGCACGGCCATGGCGACGCCTGCCAGGCTCAGGCGCTCGGCCGGGTCGATGGTGCGAAGGCGCTGCGAAGTCGAGCGGTATTGAATGCTTTCGTAGGCGTCCACCACCGGGATGTCGTAAGCGGCGAGCAGATTCGGCGCGGCGAATGAGCCGCCCAGGTTGGTCCGGCCAAATCCTTGATAGACGCGCTGCTCTCCGGCCATTGCACGGATGGTTTCAATCGCCGGGTGCGGTGGCAAGATGTCAGCAGGATTGGAGAAGGTCACCCATGTTTGGAACAGAGTGAACAACTCAAGGGATGCGGAACAGGTGATGGCGATTCTTCCCCACTGGCGGCGGGATGACTGCGTGCTGATGGCAAGATTGAGACCCGCAGTGCCAAGAACGAGCAGTCCGTAGGTCCAGGCAGTTCGGGAATCGTGCAGGGCAAAACGGGAAACCCAGCGCCGGGCCCTCGCCTCAATCCATGCCGAGTCAGCGCCGAATTGGCTGTCGCCGGCAGCTTGCACTGACTTTGTGACCACCTGGTTCTCGATGCGCGTCCGTAGGGAGGACGGGAGACACGAAGCAAGCAACAATCCTACTCCAAGTGTGGCGACGGCGATCGTCCATGCGCGAATCATGCGGCGCGGTGGATTCTGGTGGAAAGCTGCCAGCATTTCTGCCGCCATCCATGCGGCACCAAGTATGAACAACAACTGCACCCGGTGGTAGAGCGGACCGACCAGCGGGGTGAGAGGGATCAGCAGACCTGCCGCGATCAGCCATTTCGCCTGACGTGGCATGGCCCGGAAAAACAGCCCCGCGATACCCAGCATCATCGGAATGGACCCGATGTAGGCGAGGTTCATGTAGCCCGTTTTCAGCAAACGCCAGCCATCGAGGGATTGGGGGTCGCCCATCAGCCATGGCCAGATCTGCGCGGGGATGGCGGCAAGATTGAGAAGCGGTTGGGAGAGTCCCTCCGGATAGCCCAGGCCGCCGCGCAGGTTGCCGATCTGAAGGTTTGTCAGGTAGCCTGAAATCTGCGGCACCACGGTGAAGGCGGTGATCGCGAGGGCCACCACGAAGGCGGTCGCCCAACACAGGAGCAGGGGGATTTCCCGCATCGGTTTGCGCAGGTCGCGCAGGTTTCCAACCGCCAGACAGCCACAGGCAAGGCCGATGAAAACCATGTGTTGGAGCGAGCCCCCGAGGATGGCGAGCGCCAAAAACAAGGGCAGCGCGAGGTGGCGCGGCGCGGGTTTTTGCCAGGCAAGCCCGGCGGCGGACCAAAGGACCCATGGCATCCATGAGAATGATCCGAGCGCCCAGCGGTGATGGATCCAGATGATGAACTGGCTGTTGGCCATGTAAACCATCGCGCCTAATAAACATACCGTCCAAGGCAGCGCGCGGCCGCGCAGGAATATCAGCATGCCCCAGCCGGCGATCAGGAATTCCGCAAGCAGCCCGAGGTTCCACGCGGCGGTGAAGGGCAGGAAACGGTGGAGTTGCATGGTCCACGTGCCGGGCAGCGCCATCGTATTGGCAGCGAGGCTGGAGCCACCCATTGTGAAAGGGTTCCAGCCGATGTATCCATCCTCGCGTAACGACTCGGCGGCGTGGAGTCGATAGGGAAGGTATTGGATCACCGCATCGGAAGTGAAATGATTGTGGGGTTTTGTGCCGCCCGCGGCTTCGTTCCAAGGGGCGAGCAAAGTGGTTGTGATGTCGAGAGGCGCCAGGATCTTCCCTTGAAACAATGCGGGGGAAAACGCCGCGACGGCTGCCAGGACCAGGGCAAGGCAGGCGGCTACAGCAGCCTTCGATGGAATGCGGAAATGCATGGGATCTCAGCAGGTAATTTCCCGGTGGAGTGGGCGGATCCATTAGCCGGCCGCAGAGGAGATCAATATTTGAGAATGCACCAGATGGCGCGCACCCCGTCCCGCCAGCCGATCTTTTTGCCTTCTTCGTAGGTGCGTCCGTAATAGGAAATCGAGACTTCATAAATCGGCACCCTCAGTTTCGCCACTTTTGCGGTGATTTCGGGCTCAAAGCCGAAGCGGTTTTCCTGGATAATGATTTTCTGCAGCACCTCGCGGCGGAAGACCTTGTAGCAGGTTTCCATATCCGTCAGGTTCAGGTTCGTAAACATGTTGGAGAGCAGGGTGAGGAAGCGATTTCCCACGGCGTGCCAGAAATAAAGCACCCTGTGCATGCCGGCACCGAGGAAGCGCGACCCGAAGACCACGTCCGCGCGGCCGCTGAGAATCGGTTCCAGGAGTTTCGGGTATTCATCCGGATCGTATTCGAGATCGGCGTCCTGAATGATCACCAGCTCGGATTGCACATGTTGGAAACCAGTGCGGAGGGCAGCCCCTTTTCCCTGATTGACCTCGTGGCTTAAAATGCGGATGCGGTCGTCGGTTTTCGCCAGCTCCTGCATGGTCTTCCATGTCCCGTCCTTGGAGCAGTCGTTGACAATGACCAGCTCCGCGACTTCCGGGCGAGCAAGCACTCGTTCCACAATCAGGTGCAGGGTCTTTTCCTCGTTGTAAACGGGAATGACCACACCAAGGCAGCGGTTCGGTATTTCAACTGGGTTCATGAGAGAAATGTCTCTAAGCGTGAGAAGACGTGCACGGCTCCATCGACCCGGCGATCTCCCGGCGGATGCCGACGCGGAGGAGTTCCTGGATAGTCCGGAAGATGGCAGGTTTGCCGGCGACAGGCACCATGGCGTCGCTTTGAGGCGCGCGCAGAGTAGAACCCGGGCGCTGGCTGATTCCGGCGGCCGGGATCACCGCGATCGTGTTAGGGAAAAGGCTCACAATGAAATGGGCTGCGCGCTGCGGCGGTCATCAGGAATCGAGCTCTGGCGTAGCCTTCACGGCACGCTGCCGCCCTTGGTTGTGATCGTGGATTTCACGACGAAACTTCTGGTAAACACTGGGTTTTGAGACGCGGATGAAATCATCCTTACCCGGCAAGATTGGATTCTGGGAATGTTTGTTCAAGAAAATTTGAACAAACATCGTGCGGGCGATTCCGTTACATTTCCGGGTGCCACGGCAGCGGGTCTTTTGTTGGCTTGCCATTGGTCCGGCTTGCGGAGAGCTTGCGGCCCGGATGGAAATACTTCACAAGCTACTGGCAAACAGGAGGATTCATGCGGGGATCGCTTTTCTGCTTCTGGCTGCAATTGCCGTCGGCGTTGCGGCGTGGAAAATGGGAGTGGATCTGGCGAGCTTGAAAGAGGTGTGGACTTCCACGGAAGCTTATTTGAAAAGGAATCCCTGGGCGTTGTTTTTGGCGTTGGTCATCCTGCCCGGTCTGCCGGTTCCGACGAGTGTCCTGCTGCTAACGGCAGGCGTGGTGTGGCGGGAGTATCCGATCATGGCTTG
>JBBRCO010000006.1:0-56881 GCA_038204755.1 Verrucomicrobiales bacterium | reverse complement strand
ACGCTCCTCGTCGGCTACGCCAGCCCGTCCGAGCGCGGGAGAGAATTTCGAGCTTGCAAGTGAGATCGGATTCTCATATCGAATGTCCATCAGCCAGCCCGCTGAGATTCTAACGATTTAACGGAAAGAAAAATTTCCCCCCAAGAAGTCGCGGGTTCTGATCTTGCGTTTTGGGTCTTGTTGTCTTGAATCTTTGCAGCGCATGTCGCGGGCGGATGATGCGTTCTGGGATGAGGGAGGTTTGGCCGCGGGTTTTGTTGGAGTAGAGGCCGTAGTAGCGCACCGTTTGCTGGCCTTTTGGTGGGATGTGGAGCAGGGCGGCGGCGATGAAGTCGGCGATGAAGTCGGCGGTGAAGATCTCGTCGCACACGCTTGGTGTTGTGGTGGCGCTTGGTGTTGTGGTGGCGCTTGGTGTTGTGGTGGCGCTTGGTGTTGTGGTGGCGCTTGGAGCGGTAGATGACGGTCTTGGTGGTGGCGTTCCAAGATGTAGGTGGTGATTTTTTAACCCCATTTATTCTCCCCTTTACCAAGAGCCGCTAACGTAACCGATATTCTCTGTCAGTTTGTAGCCGATGTCCCTGGCTCAAACAAACGCCTCGACGTGGTGGCTGATGTCACCGTGCGATGCTTTTCTTCTTTGCTTGATCCCCAGAGGCCGAATCCGGCCGGAAACTCCGTGCTGGAAACTACGCGCTTGCCACCTCCCGGCTCCCGCCCTATCCCAGCCCGCACAAATCATGGCCAGCACACCGATCATCAATCTCCGCAAGGGACACGCCGTCCGCCATAACAACGAAGTTTGTCTCGTGATCGATCACGAGCTCAAGACTCCGCCGCGCATGGCCTCCTACGTCCAAATGTCCATCCGCAGCGTGGCGACCAAGAAGGTTTTCAACCTGCGCATGACTTCCAACGATTCCGTCGAAGGGGTTGTGCTTGAGCGCACTCCGCACGAATATTCCTACAAGGACAGCAGCGGCTACCATTTCCTCGATCCGAACACCTACGAGGACGCCGTCGTCTATGAAGACCTGATCGAAAATGTGAAGAACTACCTCATCGAGGGCCAGCTTTACAACCTCATGGTCGCTGACGGCATCGTCGTCGCAGTGGATCTCCCGCTCTCGATGGTCATGGTCGTGGCCGAGTCCTCGGAAGGCGTCAAAGGCGACTCAGCGAACAATGTTTACAAGCCAGCCGTCATGGAAACCGGCCTGATCGTCCAAGTCCCGCTTTTCATCAACGTCGGCGAGAAGATCAGCGTGAAGACCGAGGACAACAGCTACCAAGGTCGCGCCAACGACAAGTAAGCGACGCCTCCATTCGTTCCTTTCAAAAGGCGGTCCCCATCCGGGGCCGCCTTTTTTTATGCCCAAAAAGCGGAAATTTTTAAAGCAAACGGGCGGTTGCAGGCGAATCCGGCGCTTTTCAGGTCGGCGGTGATCGCACTGGCTTGGCCCCAATTAGTTAAGAAACTTTGATTTTCTCTTGCTCTAAACGACAATTTTTGAAAAACAAGACCCATCATGAAACCGACTCTGCTGTTTGCCACGCTGTCCATGGTTTTCGCCACCCCTTCCCTGTGCGCAAAATCTGAGTTGGAACTCCTTCGAGCGAAGTGCGCCGAACAGGAGCGGCAGATCCAGCAACTGGAGCAGGACAACTCGAAGTTGCGTTCCGGCATCGCCCCTTCACGCGCGCCAGCCGCTCCCCAGCAGGCCGTCGCTGAGAAACCGGCCCAGCCTCGTCTGCAAGACATTTCAAATCCAGGCGTCACTCCCGGCAGCACTAATTACATCGTCAAGCCGGGCGACAGTCTCGAAAAGATCGCCCGCAAGGTCAGCACATCGCCCACGACACTTGCCAAGGCGAACGGCCTGAAAACAAACGCCGTCATTCACCCTGGCCAAAAGCTCAAGGTCCCGAACGCCGCGGCCGTTGCCTCCTTGAAAGAATCCGCAGCCCCCGTCAAGGCACCCGAGGCCGCCGCCGCCACGCCCGGCAGGACCTACATGATCCGGGACAACGACACGTTTTCCAGCATTTCCCGGAAACAGAAAATCTCGGTTGCCGCGCTGATCGCCGCCAATCCGAAGGTGAAACCCACCTCGCTGCGCACCGGCCAGGTCATCAATCTCACCAAGAGCACTCCCGCATCTCAGGCGAGTGCAAAAACTCCCGCTCCAGAGCCCGCCAAGTCACCCGTCGCCACGAAATCACCGGCTTCAGCCACCAGCGTCCCGGTCATCGCCTCGAAGGCTCCGGCGCTCGAAAAGCCTCACACTCCAGCCCCCACCGCACCCGAGGCGAAAACCGCTGCCGCGCCTGCCCCTCCTGTCGTCGCAAAATCGGAACCCGCCGCACCGCAGCCGGCTCCATCCCCCAGCCCCGAAAAGAAAGTCCATCCCATCACCATCGAAGGTGAGATGACCTACGAGGAATTCGCCGCCAAACACGGCACCAACCCTGAGCGGCTCAATGCCCTCAACGGACTTGATCTCAGCAACGCGACCGTCCTGGCCAAAGGATCGGAACTCTACGTTCCCGCCCAGCCATAAGCCAAACGAACCGGTCCCCAGGATCACTACCCAGGACGAAGAAAACCCGCTCAGGAGGCTGCCTCCGAGCGGGTTTTGTTTTGAAATCAAGGACCGGCTGGGTCCGGCTGGGGTTTATTTCGGTCGGGTTCCTCAGTAGGCGAATGGATCGCTAATTGGCGTGGGCGGAGTGTCGCGGATCCGCCGCCTTTCCCCCGGATTGAGCGGCCGGGTGGCGATCACCCGTGATTCACCCCTGAACGGCGTGGGTGGTGGCGTGATTTCCATCTGTGGCTGATGATTGCTCGGCTCGTTGGTGATGACGACGGGCGTGCCGACAACCACTGCATCAAACAAGGTCGAAACAAAGTCCTTGGGCATCCGGATGCAACCGTGCGAGGCGGGTTCTCCCGGTTGCGGAATGATGCCGCCGTGCATGCCGATGCCGTAATTGGTGAGGCGCATCCAGTAGGGCATCGGAGCCGGAACATAGATCATTCCCTTCGGAACGGGAGTGCTCGGTTTCGCATCGCCGTTGGTCACGTTACCGAACTCATCCTCGATCCAGCCGTAGCTGTTGGAATACTTGTCGGCGATTTTCTCAGTGATCGAGTATTTACCAGGCCGGGTATCGTGGCCCTCCTTGCCAGTCGCCACGTAGCACCAGCCGATTTCGCGGTCGCCCCGCTTGAACTCGGCAATCTGGTCCGTCAGGCTGATGCGGATGGAAACCTTTCCCTCAGCGCCGTCGTCATGCCATTGGTGGAAAACCCGGTCCGCCCGGCGTGGAGGAGGATCATTCGAAATCGCGCAAGAGCTGCTGGATAGAGCGAGGACCACCCCCGAGAGGGCGATGAGAGCGGAGGATAGCGGGCGGATGGACATCGAGAAAACAGGGCGGTTTCAATAAAATTACGACACGTTGTCTCACGTATCTTCGCGCAGCCTATACCCGGTGATGAAGGAATGGTCAAGGGCACTTGAAAAACAGAGCTTCCGGGAAATTTCCAACTGGCCTTGCGTTCACGGACTTCTTGGCCTAACGACGGCGCGCATGATTCGATTTTCAATTTTTGGCATCCCGGTGGAAGTGCAGCCGTTTTTCTGGGTCGTCTCCATTCTTATGAGCGGCGGGCTTTATTCGGATTCCAGGGAAGGACTGCTCGCTGCAGCGCTGTTTGTGGTGGCGGCCTTCATTTCCATTCTGGTCCACGAACTCGGCCACGCGCTCACCGGGCGCAAGCTGGGCGGCGGCTACGCCCGGATCGCCCTCACCGCGTTCGGCGGACTCGCCTACAATGAAGGCGGCCGTTTCACCCGGCCGCAGCGCTTCTGGGTGGTCGCCATGGGACCGGGCGCGGGGTTTGCGTTTCTCATCGCCATCATCGCCGGGCTTTCGCTCGTGTTTGGAGCCGGGGATGTTCTCGCCTACACTCAGCGCATCCTTTTCCGCTACTCAGCACCCATTCAGTCGGATGCCTTTCTCAATTTCCTTCAGGAAAAACCGTTCATCCATCTGTTCATCCGCCATTTGCTGTGGATCAACTTCTGGTGGGGAATCATCAATCTGCTACCCGTGCTTCCCCTCGACGGCGGCAGGATCACCGAGCTCTTCGTCCGCCCACAAAAGCTGGTTTTTCAGATCGGCCTGGCTGCGGGGGCTGCGATGGCCATCTATGCGTTTGTCGCGCTGGGATCCATTTATACTGCGGGCCTTTTCGGTTTCCTGGCTTGGCAAAACTACAAGGCGATGAAGGAAAACCCCTGGCAGTGACTCACCAGAAGACCAGCCGCAGGCCGGCGATGATCGAGAAAACCACGATCATCCACTCGAACGCCACCTGAGGCACCCGGCTGATCAACCATTTCCCGCCGAGGATGCCCACCACCACACCGGGCAGCAGCCGCGCGTTTTCCAGCAGGCTATCAGGCGTGATCAGCGCCAGCCGCGCGTTGAGAGGCACCTTGATCAAGTTGATCAGCAGGAAAAACCGCGCGCCGATCCCGATCAGCTCCATTTTCGGAATCCGCCGCGCCATCAGGTAAAGCTGGATCACCGGGCCGGCCGCGTTCGCCAGCATCGTCGAAAAACCGCCCAGCACTCCGGCGCTCACTCCGAATCCATACGATTGCGCCAGCCGGTCGAAAAACTCCGGCCGCACCCGCCGCAACGCCTGCAGGGCCACCATCGAGAGCACGCAGGCGCCGATCACCCGCCGCGAATCCGCTTCAGAAATTTTCCCCAACATCCACCAGCCGAGCATCAGACCGATCAACGCCGGACCTAACATTTTCCACACCGGCCCCCACGATCCATGTTTCAAAAATGCCGGATACGCCATCAGGTCCGCGGCGATGAGCAAGGGCAGCGCCAGCCCAACAGATGCCTTCGCCCCATAGATCTCGGCTAACAAAACTACCGACACCATCGAGATCCCGCTGAACCCCGCCTTCGAAAGGCCGATGCAGACGGCGGCAAGCAGGGCGATCGCGTAAACAGACGGGTCCGACAACATATCCCCGCACACCATCGGTGGAACGATTGCCCCGGCAAGCACAATTCATGATTGGACCTTTCCAACATCCCTGAGCAAAATGCGCCCATGTCCACTCTCGTGCGGATCCTCCGACACACGTTCCGCTTTCCGCTGCAGAGCTCGATTTCCCTAGCCATGGCCGTCGTCTGCACCTCGCTCGTGCTCGTCCTGCCCGGCATCACCATGCAGTTCATCGATGTGATCATCGGGAAAAACCGGCCGGACCTCATCCTCCCCACTGCTGCCATCGGCGTCGGTGCCATCCTGGTCCGCCAGTTGCTCTTCACCCTGCGGACGTATTTCAACAACTCCCTCGAACTCAAGCTGACACACCTGATCCGTGTGGAACTCTACGACAAGCTCCAGCGCCTGCCGGTGAAATGGTTCGACTCCACCTCGTCCGGCGAGATCATGTCCCGCGTCGCGGACGACGTGCCCACCACCAACCGCGTCATCATCGAGGGCGTGGACCAGGCGATCGCCGCCATCCTGCAGTTCCTCATCGTGATGGGCTACATGTTCTATCACTCGTGGCAGCTCACACTCGTCACCCTGATTCCCCTGCCCCTCATCGCTATCATCACCACCTGGTGGAGCCGCCGTTCGGAGCCGCTGTGGCGCGCCTCTTCCGAAGCCACCTCCGCGCTCAACGCCGTGCTGCACGACAATCTATCAGGCATCCGCCAGATCAAGGCCTACACGGTGGAGCCGGAAGCACTTGAAAATTTCGACAAGGCCTCCAGACGCGTCGCCGAGAAACACATGACCGTCATGCGCGGCCAATCGCTCGTCTGGCCCGGCGTCTCGTTCATCGCCGAGTCCGGCATCATCCTGATGGTCGCATTCGGCGCTTGGTGGACGCTCCATGGCCAGCTCACCACCGGCACCGTCATCGCCTTCATCGCCGCGTGGGGATCGCTTTTCGATCCCATTTCCCGCATCAACACCCTCGCGCAGACCTTCACCCGTGGCGTCGTCTCGGCAAAGCGCGTTTTCAAAATCATCGACACTCCCGACGAATCCCACATCACCGAAGGCGAACGCCTCGCGGAACTCAAGGGCCACGTGCGATTTGAAAATGTCTCCTTCGCCTACTCCGACGAAGCCCCCACCATCAACGGCCTCTCGCTCGAGGCGAAACCCGGCGAGACCGTCGCCCTCGTCGGCGCCACCGGAGCCGGGAAATCCACCGTGCTCAACCTGCTCACCCGCTTTTACGAACCCACCGGCGGCCGCATCCTCATCGACGGTTGCCCGCTCGCCGGGCTTTCCAAGGAATGGCTGCGCGACCAGCTCGGCTACGTCACCCAGGAAAGTTTCCTCTTCAACACCACCCTCCGCGACAACCTCCTGCTAGCGAAAAAGGACGCCACCGACGATGAACTCTGGGCCGCCCTCGAATCCGCGAACGCTGCATCCTTCGTCCGCGCCAGCCCGCAGGGACTCGACACCGTCGCCGGCGAACGGGGCGTGCGTTTTTCCGGTGGTGAAAAACAACGGCTCTCCATCGCCCGCGCCCTTCTGAAAAATCCACCGCTGTTACTGCTAGACGAGGCCACCTCCGCCCTCGACAACCGCACCGAGCGCCTCGTCCAGGAAGCACTCGAAAATCTCCGTTCCGACCGCACCTGCTTCGTCATTGCGCATCGCCTTTCCACCGTCCAGAAGGCCGACCGCATCTGCGTGCTCGACCGGGGCAGCCTCGTCGAGCAAGGCACGCACGCCGAACTCATCGCGGAGAACGGAGCCTACGCGAAACTTTGCGAAGCGAGTTTTGCAATCGATCCTAGACCCGCTGCATAAATCCGACTACTCTTCAGACAATCCACCCAATTCCTTTCCCCTTCTTTCTAATGGAAACTCTCATCAAACTCCCGGACGACGCCAACCCCAGCACCATCGTCGAAGTGCTGGCATCCCTGCGCAAGGAACACTTCGAACCCCGCCACGAAGCCAAGGCCTGGGGTGATTGGATCTATCTGGGCAGCTACACCACCGTCATCAGCATCGAGTCCAACAGAGGCCTCAGCAGCTCCGCCACCATCGAACACGGCGAAGGCGAAGAGGAAGGCGAGCCCACCATCTCCATCAAGCGCGCCTTTGGCCGCCTCGGCTGGATGGGCGTGGACGACGACGGCGAATATTCGTTAGGCTGAATCCCCTCCGCACCCTCGCACTGGCCGCTTCTTCCGCTTCTTCCGCTTCTTCCGCTTCTTCCGCTTCTTCCGCCTTTGCCGCCGCTACTCCAGCAGCAGCGACCTGCTAGACGTCCTCCGCCTCAAGGACGGCAGGATCGGCGGCTTCTGGATATATTTCCGTCGGCGACAACACAAACCCCTTCGAGTCGAACGACTACACCACGATCGACGAGAGGTCCGGGCGCGGCGCGTGGGATTCCCAGAAATCCTCCAGCAACACCAACGACCTAAGGGGAAAAATCCTGCGCATCCGGCCGCAGCCGAACGCTACCTATACCATCCCCAGCGGTAACCTCTTCGCTCCAGGCGTTTCCCAGACACGTTTGGAAATCTACGTGATGGGCGCGCGCAGCCCGTTCCGCATGGCGGTGGAACCGTTCACCGGCTATCTTTACTGGGGTGACATCGGGCCGGATGCGAGCATCGATTCCGCGACGCGCGGGCCGAAAGGCTATGATGAAATCAACCAGACCCGGACGGCGGGCAACTACGGTTGGCCCTACTTCGCCGCCAACAACATCGCGTATAACGACTATAACTTCACGACGGGAAGCTCGGGCCCGGCTTTCAATCCCAATGCCACCCGCAACGATTCCCCCAACAATACCGGCCTGCTCAACCTGCCTCCGGCGCAAGGCGCTTTCATCTGGTATCCCTAGAGCGCCGCCACCGCGTTTCCAGCGATCCGCGACGGCAGCGGCCGCGCGATCGTGGCGGGCGATGTCGATCAATACAACGCCGGGCTCGCTTCCGCAGTGGCGTTTCCCGCCTATTTCGACCTCGCGCTCTTCGTCATGGAATGGTCCCGCAACCATCTTTACGAAATCAGGACCGACACCTCAGGGAACCTGCCGAAAATCGCGGATTTCGCTCGGTCGATCCCGCTCAACCAACCGCTCAACCTCACCTTCGGCCCGGACGGAGCGATGTCTCTCATCAGGACGGGAAAACCGGCACCGCGGGCATCGGGATTTCCGCAGGTAACAGCGTGCCGGTCGTGACGTTCGACTGGCCACCGGACGACGCGTTTTTCGATTGGGGCGATGAAATCGCGTGGAACCTTCATGTCACCGACGCCGAAGACGGCAGCACGACGGACGGCGGCATCCCACCTGCAGAGGTGCTGCTGGAAGTGCTGCTAGGCCACGCCACCCGCTCTCACGGACTTTCGCAAACGCATGGCGGTGGCGATCACCAACGACTCCGCGACGGGACGCCGCAACCTCGTTCACAGATGCTGTCCGACACGTTAAGTCTGACAGAAAACTAGCGGCGTTGGTGAAATCGTTATTTCTGCCGGCGATCCGCAGCAGGCTGCCTGACAGAAAGCGGCAGCAGGAAAGCCTGTATCACTATTATTTCGCCTGGGCGGCGGATTCGAGTAAGTCGGCGGCGGGGAGGACGACGTTTGAGGGAACCGGGCCGCCGCCTTCGCTGTCGCCTTTCGGGCCGAAACGGTTGATGCCGATGCCGAGGAATTTCCCGTCCTTGTTGAACACGGGCATGCCGAGCGTTTGGCCGTTCACTTTGCCGAAGGTGCGCGGCTTGGTGATGAGGGCAATCACCTCGGTGGTCAACACCACAGGCTCGCGGTTAAGGTCCTTGGCAAGGCGGCCGAGCACGATCACGTCGTCCAACAAAGACATCGGCGCGGAGTTCGCGGTATCGATAGGCGCGAGTTTCACCGCATCCGGTTTTTCCGGGCGGATGAAAGCGAGGTCGAGATCGGGGTCCTTGAAAGCGACTTTCGCCGCGACTTCGGAGCCGTCCGGCATGAGGATTTTCACTTCCTTGGTGGTGCCCTTGGCGGAGAGTTTCACGGGGCCGTTCTGGCTGTTCACCATTCGACCGTCCACGGTGGATGCGGCGTCGAGCGTGGAAAGCGGGACGACGATCAGTCCGTCCTTGCCGATGACGGTGCCGATCATTTCGAGTTTGCGCTCCTCCTTTTTCGCGGGGTTGTCACCGGCGGTGAATTCGATTTCCACGACGGCGCTGAGAAACAGCACGGAGTCCTTGTGGGAAGCGGATAGAGCGAGTGCCTTATCCTTGAGCGGGCCATCGGCGGCGCTGGCGAACGGGGCGGAGATCAGGGCGGCGAGGAGGATGGATCGTGATTTCATGATTTGGTTGATAGGGAAAAGTGGATGATTAATGGAAAAGAGGGATAAAAGCCGGGATCGCCTGGTGGCTGGCGCGAGCTGAATGACTTGTTCCATCATCTATCAACCCTCCACCATCAACCTCTTCATCTACCAGCTCGGCTCAAGCTCGATGTAGCGGGTGGTGATTCCGCGGCGGACGAACATGACAATGGGACTGCGGCGGTTTTTTTCCAGATCGGCAAGGATAGGTTTCAAGGTTTCGATGGAATCGGTCGGTTTTCCATCGATGGAAACGAGCAGATCCCCCGCTGACAAGCCGCCAAGCGCGGCCCATCCGGCCGGGGTGATGGCGGTGATGAGCACGCCCTTGAAGTCATCGGGAAGTTTTTCCGAAACGCGGTCTGCCTGGCCAATGTCGCGGGAATTGAATTCGAGCGTCTCGGAATCGTAGGATGCGAGCTCCGATGTGCCTTCCGGGCTGGCGTCCAGAGGAACCTTGATGACGAGATCCTCCTTGCCGCGGCGGACAGATAGACTCGCTTCGGTGCCGATCTTGTATTGGCGGATGATCGAGGAGAAAACGTCGGACTCCTCGGGGCGCGAAGTCGGGATCACCGTGCCGTCGAGTTTCAAAAGCAGGTCGCCCGTTTTCAATCCGGCCTTCTCGGCGCTCGATCCCGGATGCACCTGGGTGACCCGCACGCCCTTGGATCCGGTGATGCCGAGTGCTGCGGCGAGGTCGGCGGAAATCACCTGGGTGTCGATGCCGATCCACGCCTTTTTCGCGAGGCCCGGTTTGTCCACTTCCGGCTCGGGGCCGATCTTCACGACAGTGAGGTAGTTGCGGCCGTTGTGTTCGTAAGAAATCAGCGAGGGAACGGGCTCGGTTTTTCCGGCGGTGATTTCCGCACTGACGCGGACGAGGTCGTCGATGTTAGCGGTCGGCTTGCCAGCCACTTCGACGATGAGGTCGCCCGGCATGATCGCCGGTTTCGCTGCGGCTGCGGCACCGCCGGGGCGGATGCTTTGCACGATCACCGCCTTGTTGTCATCGCGGAGGAGTTCCTTGGCATTGAGGACCGTGAGGTCGCGCGCGGTGATGCCCCAGGAAAGAAATTCCTTTTCACGCGGCTCGGCCGGTTCGCGTTGGGACGTGGTGACTTTCCAAGTGATCGGCGCGCCAGCGCGGACGCCGTCGAGCTTGAGTTCCGAGCCGACCGGAGTTTCCAACAGTATTCTGTTAAAAACCGGAAGATCCTCCGCCGCACGGGACGCCGGGATATCGGTGCCGTTGCAGGACGTGATGATGTCGCCCGCCTTCAGGCCGCCCTTGTCTGCGGGCGATCCGCTGATCAAGCCGCCGACGAGGATGCCGGATTTCGAATCCATCGATTTCAACAACGGCTGCGCGCTGAGGCCGATCCAACTCCGCTGCACGCGGCCATTGGCGATGAGTTCATCGGAAACCTTCTTCGCTAGATTCGAAGGAATCGCCCCGCCGAGGCTGCCGATGCCCACCTCATTCACGCCGATGATCTCGCCCTTCAGGTTCACCAGCGGCCCACCGGAATTTCCCGGATAGATCACCGCGTCATGGCCGATCCAGCGGACCAGTTCTCCCACAAACTCACCGTCGAGGCGCATCGCACCGCCGGGCGCGATCATCTCGGTATTCGCGACGATGCCCTGCGTGACCGATTGGGAAATCCCTGCGGGACTGCCCATGGCGAGCACCACGTCACCCACTTCGAGGCTGCCGCTGTCGCCGAATTTCGCCACCGGCAGCGGAGCATTCGGATTGCGCAGGTCTTTTCTATCAATTTTCAGCACCGCGAGATCCGCCAACGGATCGGTGCCCACCAGCGTGGCTTTGATTTCCTGCCGATCCGCCAGCCGCACGGTGATTCGAGTTGCCCGGCCCGCCACGTGGTGGTTGGTGAGAATATAGCCGTCCGGGGAAATGATCGTGCCGGAGCCGCTCGCACGCGCCTTCTGCATCCGCCCGGCACCACCTTCTTCGAAAACCACATGGATCCGCACCAGCGCCGGATAGACCGCCCGCACGGCCGCCTCGATCTGGGGATCCGCTTTTCCGGAGGCCCGGGAGGAAAATAAAGAAACCGCCATGACGATGGCGGGCAGTGAGCGGGTGAAAGCGGTCATGTCTGGGGTGGATCAAAGCCCGGCGGGGCCCGTGCATCAATAGCGAAGCCGCAGGAAGGGCTTGTCTCGTTGATTTCCGCTTGGGCATTTGGCTGGAAAGGCCATGGAAAGGGGCGGACTTTGAGAATGAGCTCAATGGGGCGCTGCATACGATCCTGATAGTCGGCGATGAGGGAGGGGAGGTTTCTTTTCCCGTCGAGCGGGATGACTCACAAGAGCGTCCATCCACGCGCCGCGCCCGTCACGGGCGATTATCCGAAAGGCGTCAAGCTCGAAAAAAGACCGAAAAACCTGCAAAGCTTGTCTTTGTCGTCTGAGGAACTGGGCAAAGGGTTCATCAAAATCTCCGCTTCGACTCGCTTCTGAACCTGATGATCACGGCAGCAGGGTCAGGGTCAGACGGCGAAGATCCATGACGGAGGAACCAGGAATCTCCAGCGCACGGGCCGTGCAGATATTCACGATGCATTCGCTGCTGCGGATCATGCGGCCGTCGTCCGGCAGCGCGTCGAAAGATTCCCCCCAGTGCCCGGAGGTGTGTCCGAAAAAGGTTTCGAAACCCCTCGCCTTCGGATGATACGTTGCGCACATTCGGCATCACGCTGCCGTCCTTCAATTCCACTGCGACGGTTTCGTTGGGATTGATCCTCTTATGGGTTCCAACGACAGTTCCACCACTCCGGTAGCGGGAACCCAGCCCTCCGGCACAGGAACCAACCTTGGGTCCGATCTGACCGAAAAGCGCGTTGCCCGCTGGAATAGTTAGGCCGCACGCGGTTTGCAGTGCATGTCCACCGCCGACAAATAGCGCAAAATTCGTTGCTAATCTCTGCAATTTCAGAATTCTCCGCACAGTATCTGGCATTCGTCAGAGCTGCGGCACCGGCTTGGGGTTTCCCTGCTCCATGGCGTTGCTGAAATTTTTTAAATCCACGAATCAAAAAAACAATCAATCCACATGGCAGACGTTACCGCAGAGGAGGCGCCCGAGATGGCCGTCACACCCGAGAATCCCTCCGAACTTGAAGCCGTCGAGCTATGCCGGGCCGCCGCCCGGCGTCTGCACCGGGAAATTGGCAAAGTCATCGTCGGCCAGACCGACGTCGTCGAGCAGATCCTGATCGCCATCCTCACCCGGAGTCACGCGCTGCTTGTCGGCGTGCCGGGCCTGGCGAAAACGCTGCTCATTTCCACCTTGGCAGAGGCCTTGCAGATGTCCTTCAAGCGCATCCAGTTCACACCCGACCTCATGCCGAGTGACATCACCGGCACCGAGGTCATCTACACCGACCCCGCGACAGGTGCCAAGGAGTTCAAATTCCTGCCCGGTCCATTGTTTTCCAATATCGTGCTCGCGGACGAAATCAACCGAACTCCGCCCAAAACGCAGGCCGCCATGCTCGAAGCCATGCAGGAACGCCGCGTCACCGTCGGCGGCACCACCCACAAGCTGCCCGATCCGTTTTTCGTCCTCGCGACGCAGAATCCCCTCGAGCAGGAAGGGACCTATCCGCTGCCCGAAGCACAGCTCGACCGCTTCCTGTTTCTCATCAACGTCGGCTATCCGAGCGAACAAGAGGAACTGGAAATCATGAAACGCGGAACCGGCGGCAAGCTCGAGCAACCCGAGCCCGTGCTGGACGCAGGCCATATCCTCTACATCCAGCAAACGGTGAAGGCGCTGCCCGTGGCGGACCACGTCTATCAATACGCTAGCAGGATCGTCCGCTGCACACGGCCGAAGGAAGAGGACGCACTCGATTTCTGCAAACAATACCTCAGCTTCGGAGCCGGCCCGCGCGCCAGCCTCAGCCTCATCATGGCGGCCAAGGCGCACGCGCTCATCCACGGCCAGCTATATGCCGGGTGCGAGGACGTGGCCGCCGTCGCCAAGGCCGTGATGCGTCACCGGATCGCGGTGAACTTCACCGCGCAGAGCGAGGGCATCACCGCCGACACCATCGTGGAAAAGGTCCTGAAGGCCATCCCGGCCCACTGATTCCGGCCGCAACCCATCACTGATCGATGAGCCCCAGAAAGAGCCTGCTAGATCCAGCGGCGATTGCGAAAGGCGAAGCCCTTGGCATCATCGCCCGCGGCATCGTGGAAGGGTATCGCGTCGGCGAGCACCGCTCGCCGTTCCACGGCTTCGCCATTGAATTCGCGCAGCATCGCGAATACACCATTGGCGACGATTTGCGCCACCTCGACTGGAAGGTGCTAGGGCGCACGGACCGTTATTACATCAAGCAATACGAACAGGACACGAATTTCGTGGCCCACCTCGTCGTGGATGGCAGTGAGTCGATGACCTATGGCTCGGACAATCTAACAAAACTCGATTATGCGAAGGCACTCGCCGCATGCCTCGCCTATCTGGTGCTCGGACAGAGCGACGCGATCGCGGTGAACATCTTCGATACCGAGGTGCGCGACCGTTTTGAGCGCACCGATAACCAGGGCAAGATCCATGAGATCATGCACCGCCTGGCAACCTTCGAGGCCACGGAAGGCACTCGAACCGCGAAGGTGCTGAACGATCTGGCGGCGGCGCTGCGGTCACGCTGCATCGTAATTCTAATCAGCGATCTCTTCGACGACGAGGAGAGCCTGCAGAAAAGCATCGAGCGCATCCGCTTCCAAGGCAGCGAAGTCATCGTGTTCCATGTGCTGGACCCGTATGAAATCAAATTCCCCTTCACCGGCACGGTGAAATTCATCGGACTCGAGGGCGGCCCGGAACTGGAGACGGTGCCGGCATCGATCCGTAAGAGCTACCTCGAATCGTTCGGTGAATACTGCAAGCGCATGCACAAGATGTGCGACCGTTGTTCCTGTCACTATGTGTTGTGCGACACCGGCGTGCCGCTCGACGTCACCCTGGGTGAATACCTGGCCTTCCGTCAGAACCACCTCTCGCGCTGATGGCTTTCCTCGTTCCTGCTGTTCTCGCCGGTGCGGCCGCGATCGCCGCGCCGATCGCGATCCATTTGTTAAACAAGACGCGGATCAAGGTCGTCCGCTGGGCAGCCACACGCTTTCTGTCGGAAAGCCTGCAGAAAAACCAGCGGCGCCTGAAGGTGGAGGATCTCATTTTGTTAGGATTACGCTGTTTGTTCATCGTGCTGCTGGCCCTTGCCTTCGCGCGCTTTGTTCTCAATCCCGGCGGCTCGCAGGAATCCGCAGGCTCGGCTCCCGTGGTCGCCGTCATGCTTTTCGACCAGAGCGCGAGCATGGGCCAGAGCGACGGTTTTCAAACGCGGTTCGATCAGGCGAAGGATGCTGCCAGAAAAATGATAGGCTCGATGGGCAGTGGCTCCCAGGTCGCGCTTTTCATGGTCGGCAACCACGTCAACCAAATCGTGCCGCGGCCGACGTCGAATCTCCCGCTCGTGCGACGCAGTTTGGAGGTGGCGGAACCCACCAACGAGACGAGCGATATGGCTGCGGCGATTCAACTGGCGCTGGAAACGCTCAAGCCCTTCACCGGCGCGAAAAAGGAAATCCTCGCCTTCTCCGATGGCCAAGCCTCCGCCTGGCAGAAAACCGATCAAATCCAGAAATTGCTGGCCGAAACACCTGATGTGAGACTGAACATCGTCGATCTCGGAGCGAAGTCCGGTGAGGACAACCTGGCCATCACCGTGCTCAAGACGGAAACCGGAGTCCTCGCCGCAGGCCAGCTCAGCGGATTCCTCGTCGAGGTTAGCAACTTCGGCACCGCACCGGCGACCGGCGTGCGTGTCACCCTCGCCGTGGATGATAGCCCGCCGGTGGACGAGGCGATGCTGGACACGGTGGAGCCGGGAAAATCCCGGGTGATCCGCCTGAAATCACGGTTTGCGAAACCCGGTTACTACACGCTGCGGGCGGCGATTCCAGCGGACCGCATGCCCGTGGATAACGAACGCGCCGTCGCCGTGCATGTCATCGATCAAATGAATGTGGCCATCGTCGAGGGCACCGCCGCCCGCACCAAAGAAAACCGCGATGCCTATTTCCTCGCCAACGCCCTCGCCCCGGTGCCGCTGTCGCGCCGCGCGGAGTATTACCTCAAGATCGAAACCGTCACGCCATCATGGCTGCAAACCGCCAATCTCGCCCGTCAAGGAATGATCTTCCTAACCAATGTGCCGGAACTCGACGCGACCGCTGCCAAACACCTCGAACTTTACGTTAGAGAGGGTGGTTCGCTGGTCGTTTTCCCTGGTTCGAAATTACAACCTGCCTCCTACAATGACGATCCTGTGTTAGGCCCGTTGCTGCCCGCGAAGTTCGGCACGAAAAAGGAAGCCGGCAAGGAAATGAAATCGTCCAACTGGCAAGCGCGCGGCTACACGCATCCGGTGACCTCACTCTGGAACGATTCAAAAAACGGCAGCCTTGGCTCCGTGAGGGCAACCGAATATTTCCCGCTCTTACTGACAACCGCCAAGGATCCCGCGGCGGGGCCCCGCGTGATCGTAAAATACGCCGACGACAGTCCAGCGGTCGTGGAAGGACCGTATGGCATGGGCCGCGTGGTGCTTTTCAGCAGCTCGGCGACCACGGATTGGAACAACCTGCCGATCCACCCGAATTTCGTGCCATTCCTGCAGCGGTTGGTCAGCTACCTCGCACCTGACGAATCCGCCGAGTCCCTCGTGATCGCTCCCGGCGCGGTATTCCAGTCCCGCGTCCCCGCTGATCTCGCCAAACAGGAGGTTTCCGTCATCACACCCGGCAGCTCAGGCAAAGCACGCTCGGCCGGCAAGGTCGAGCTGGTCAATCAGGATACCGTCGTGCGCTATCGTGACACGGCGAAGCCCGGTCCCTATCGGTTTTTCGTCGCCGGGGTGGAAAAGCCTGTCGCCACACTGGCCGTGCAGATGGACGCCCTTGAATCCGACCTGCGGATGGTCCCCTCTGGAACGCTGGCGGATCTCAACAGTGGGAAAGCCACCACACCCGCCTCGGCCACCACGCCCGCACCGCCCGTTAGGGTGCGGCGTGAGTTCTGGTCCTTCTTCGTCGGCTGCGCGATCCTCGTCGCCCTTCTCGAAACAGCCCTCGCCCACCGGTTCAGCTTCGCCAAATGATCCCCGCCGTTCTCAGCAGTCTGTTTTCCTCATCGTCCGGCGGCAGCACGGACATCGCGCTGAGCTATGAGGGCATCAGTTGGGGCTGGGCGTTTTTCCTGCTGCTTCTCCTGGGCGGGATCATCTGGTGGTCGTATCGCTGGGGCGCTTCCGAACTCTCCAGAAAACAACGGACCCTGCTCACCGCGCTGCGCATCGCACTGATCGCGGTGTTCCTGTTTCTTCTCGTGAAGCCGGTCGTGCTGCTCACCATGAATGATCCAGTTAGGGAACGCCTGCTGGTGCTGGTCGATACCTCGCAGAGCATGGAGATCAAGGACCAGCGCGTCGCGAATGAGGACCTCAACCGCGCTGCCCTCGCCGGCGGGATGGCCGATCCGGGCGATGACATCAAGGACTCTCCTCCCCGTGGCATCGATTCCATGCGCAACGTCTCGCGCGCCGACCTGCTCAAGACACTCGCCAACAACGAAAAGCTCAAGCTCTGGCCGCGCCTGCAGGAAAAGGCCGACCTCGAATTCTATCAATTCGGCCGCGACGTGAAAAAAACCGCCGGCATGGGAGCGGCAGCGGGCGAGCCTATCAGCATCGCGGATGCGAAGGCTTTTTTCGATGGACTGAAGTTCACTGACGACGTCACGACCCTCGGCGATTCACTGCGGCAGGTGCTGGACGATAGCCGCGGCCAGCCCGTCGCGGGCATCCTCGTCGTCACCGATGGTGCTAACAACACTGGCACCCCCCCCGTTGAAATCGCCGATCTAGCAAAACAGAACGGTATCCCGCTGTTTCTCTACGGCGTGGGCATCGTCGGCCCCAAGGACATCAACGTGCGTGAGGTGATAGGACCCCGCGGTGCCTTCATCAAGGAGCGGGCCGAGTTCACCGTGAAAGTCCGCGCGTCTGGCTACAACGGCCGCAGCGTGAAAATCCAGCTAAAGGCCGATGGCAAGGTGGTTGACGAACAGGAAGTGAAGCTCACCGGTGATGGTGATGCCGAATACCGCCTCGGCTATGAACCGAAGGAAAAGGCGGAGGTGAAAATCGAGGCGTCGATCACTCCGGTTGATGGCGAGTCGTCGAAGGAAAACAACATCGCGACCACCAAGGTGCGCGTATTGGACAGCCAGGTGAAGGTTCTCTACGTCGAACAGGAGCCGCGCTGGGATTTCCGTTACCTGTTATCCACCTTGCAGCGCGACCGGCGGCTCGCGACGAAATGCGTGCTCTTCGACGGCGGGGCGGATCTGGCGGACGAACCGGACAGTCCTTTCCTCAAGAGCTTTCCGACCAGCCGTGCCGACCTTGTCTCTAGCGAAATCATTATCATCGGCGACGTCGATCCTGCGGCACTCGGAGATGCCAATATGAAACTCATCAACGAGTGGGTGAGCGAGCTGGGTGGCGGGCTGATATTTCTAGCAGGACCGAAAAACAATCCCTTCCGCTTCATCGGAACGCCGCTCGAGCCCCTGCTGCCGGTGAAACTCGACAAGAGCCTCACGGCGGAACAACTGGCGGAACGCAGCCGCGAGCCGATCCAGCTCAAGCTAACAACCATGGGTGCCTACTCGCCGCTATTGCGCATGGCCGATGAAAACATCGAGAACGGCCAGATTTGGAACTCGTTTCCCGGCGTGCGCTGGACCGCGCGGGTGGCCGGCGCGCGGCCCATGGCCCAAGTGTTTCTCACGGATACCAATCCCGACCACGCCACCAACGGCCAGCCGATGCCGGTCATCGCGCAGCAGACGTACGGCCAGGGTTCGGTGATGTATTTCGGCTTTGACGAGACCTATCGCTGGCGCAGCAAACTCGGTGAAAAGTATTACTCGAGAATCTGGAACCAGATCATCCAGAACTTCTCACTCGACCGCCAGCTTGGCGCCTCGGCACGCACCCAGCTCAAGGTGGATCGTCCCGAAACCATGATCGGCGACAAGGTCGTGATCTCTGGTAAACTTTTCTCGCAGAGCTTCGCGCCACTCAAGGAAGCTTCCGTCCCGGGCACGCTGACCTTGGTGGGTGCGAAGGAACAGTCCGGCGAGCTGCGCCTCATCCAGATCCCTGACCAGCCCGGCAGCTATCAGGCAGAGTTCACCGCCCATCTTGCCGGACAGTATCAGTTTTCCACGCTGATGGATCCGAAGGCGGTTCTGAAATTCAGCGTCGTGCCACCGAAGCTCGAACAGGCGGAAACCGCCATGGACGCCTCGCTCCTCCAGTCCATGGCCGATGCCTCGGGCGGCAGGTTCCTGCGCGAGGAGAATCTGGGCGAACTTCCTTCGCTGGTATCGAGCCGCAGTGCGACGGTTCCAACTTTCAAAAAACGCGAGCTGTTTTATTCACCTTGGTGGATGGTGGTTCTCGTGACACTGGCGTGCGGTGAATGGCTGCTGAGACGGCTCTGGCAATTGAAATGAACAAGCTTCTAAAAAAACCGGCAGTCAAAAGCCAGCCCCGCCCGGCCGTGAGCCGCGGCGAGCTGCGCCGCATGCCGCAGGCGTTGCCAAAGGCGATCGTCCGGCGGCTGAATGCCCTCGCCTCGCGCGTGCTCCACGTTTCGTGGGCTGAGGGATTGCTCTGGTTCGTCACCACACTCTGCGGTCTGGTAATCCTCCAATGCACGCTGGACTGGATATTTGACCTGCCGCGCCTGGTGCGGCTGTTATTTGCCATCGCGGATCTAGCAATCTTCGGATTCATCGTCTTCTGGTTCGGGGTGCGCCCGTGGGTCAATCGGCTCACCCCGGATGAAGCCGCACTCTATGCCGAGCGGCACTGGCCAAACCTGCGCACGAGCTTGATCTCTGCGGTGCAGCTGGCCCGCAAACCCGATGGCTCGGAGGCCATCGTAAAGGCACTTCTCGATGAAATGGCCGGACGCATCGCGAAACTCGATCTCCGCTCGGCGTTGCAATGGAACCGGCTGTCCAAACTCACCTGCGCCCCGATCCTCCTTCTGGGCGTGACGGGCGGACTGATCCAGGCGCTGGCACCCAAAAGCCTCATTCTCCTGCACCGCCTGGCGCTCTCCAAGGAGCCGTTGCCGACGGACACCATCGTCACCGCGGTGAGTCGGGATTTTTTGATCTCCGTCGGCCAGACGATCGAGTTGTCCGCGAAGTCTGTAGGCGTGATTCCACGCTCAGGCCGCGTAGAGGTAACTTACGAGGGCAGAAAGCCCGAGATGATAACGGTCACAGCGAAGGCATCGAGCCCGGACGTATTTTCCCTCCAACTTCTCAACGTCCAACAGCCCCTGACCTATCGTTTCTATTTGAACGATGGCCGCGGCGAGGAGTGGAAAGTCGGGTTATTCCATCCACCGGCAGTGAAGGAAATTAAATTCGAGGTCACCTATCCGCCCTACACAGGGATACCCCCGGCCCAGCCATCCGCTGGCAGCCTGAGCCTGCTGGCTGGCAGCAAACTCAAGGTCACCGGCAAGGCGACCCAGGCGCTCAAGGGAGCGAGAGTGATGCTAACCGGCAAGGAGCGCTCGCTGGAGATCAAGCCCGGAGGCTCCGGACGCACGGATTTCACCGTGCAGGTGGATGTCCCGAAAGAGGATCTCGAAGGTCTCTGGATCGAACTCAGAAACGACCAAGACAGCGTCTCACAGAACAACACCATTTACGCCATCGACGTCCTGCCAGACAAGCCGCCGGTGATCGAATTCGCCGAGGGCCAGCCCGAGAAGGACAGTCTGATCGTCGAACAAAATCCGAGGATTCGCTTCCAGGTTCGTGACGATTTCAGGATCAGCCAGGTCGTGCTCTGCGTGCAGCAGACAAACACGCTCGGCGAGGGCGAGGATCCCAACCCCGAAAAGGCCGTCCGGATACCCATCCCCATCTCACAACCCGCCGCCGGATTGACCTTCGACTTTGAATGGAAGGATCCGGGCAAAAGCGTCGATTGGACGGAAGGAAACACCTACAGCTACTGGATCCAGGCGGTCGATAACAACAACGTGACCGGACCCGGAATCGTTCATACCTCTCCGCGTGAATGGTCGGTCGTTTCCCTGCAGACCAAGCGGGAGGAACTTGCCGAGCAATTACGCAAGCACGCCGAGTCGATCAAGGACCTCTCCGGAGCGCAGGAAAACCTTCGCAATCAGATCGGAGATTTGTTAAAGCAGGAAAATCAAAAATGAAAACCTCATCGAACATGCATCCGGCCGCAGTCTTGCGCGGCGTTTCGTTTTTCACCGCCTGCGTCGCATGGCTGGCTCTTCCCGCAGCGACCGCTCAGGAAAACGCCGACCCGCAGAGTGAAATCTATCAGGCAGGAATGATGCAGGGAGACGTCCGGCGGGACGCAGGCGTGATCGAAGCGCAGCTCGTCGAGCTGCGCAACCAGATGCGCTTGCTCATGCCCGACGATCTGCCCGCCGTGGACCAAGCCATCAAAAAACTGCAAACGCTTTCCGCAGGCGAAATGGCGGACGCAATGAAGGCATTGGATGCCGCCAGTCGCAGCAACGAAGCGGCCGCCAGAATCTCCGAGGCCATAAAAAGCCAGGGAACTGCCAGCAACGAATTGAACAAGCTCGCAGTGGATCTCAAGATGCGCGAGACCCTGCTCGGCATGGACACCTCGCTCACCGGCCTCGTCCGCCGCCAGGTTTCCTCCAACCTGGAAACCAACCGCCTCGGCACCATTCAAAAAATGCCTAGTGCCTTGCGCGGAAATGACGGAACCCGCTGCCAGCTCCTGATCGAAGGCCAGAAAACCTTGAGCGCGGATCTCAAACTCCTCGGAAAACGTATCGACACCCTTGCGCAGGACATTACCGACGATTCAAAAAACGGCCTTGTCCTCGCCGCAGAAGTCGCCAAAAGCCGGGATCTATCAGGCCTCGCCGGGCAGGCAGAGACCCTGCTCGCGAGCGGCCCGTTCGATGCCGCCAGCACCGCACAGGTGGAAGTGATCAAGACCTTGGTGGCGATGGCACAGGCCGTCGCCACCAGCCAGGATCCGATGGAGCGCCTTCACAAATTCGCCGATCGCCTCCAACAGGCAGTTAGCGATCAGCAAACGATCGTTGACGCGGTGATGCTCATCGCCGAAAAGCAAGACCTCGACCGTGGCTTCAAGCAGATTCAAGGAAATCTCGTCGACGAGATCGCCACCATCCAATACGAACTGCAGCCGGTGAACAACCCGGTCGCCGAGCTTCTCACGCCCGCGGGAGTGGCGAGCACCAAATCCATCAAAAATTTCCGCAAGATGCGGGAGGAAAACATGGATGCCCGCGTGAACACCCAAGACTCGCTCAAATACATCACCGCCGCTCACGACGCCCTCAAGCTGCAGATTGCAAAAGCAGAGGCTGCCGCACCCCAGACCGCTGCGGAACTCGCCGCAATGCTCGATTTGCTCCACAAGCAAATCGCCGCCGCCGCCGCGCAGCAGGCCCAGGCCGCCCGTCAGCCAGCGCCTCCAGCCGATTTGCAGGCCGCCAAAGTAGCCCGCGTAAATGATTTCCAACAACGCGCCCTACCTGTCTCCCCGGAAGCCGCCACCGCTCTGGGAGAGGCTGCCAACGAACTCGCCACGCCGACTCCTGAAGCACAAATGGCCGCCTCCAAAAAACTGGAGAAAGCGGCAGATGACATTCTCAAACAAAAAGAAAAAGCCGAGGCCATCGCTGACGCGCAGAAAGAAATCGAGAAGGCGCAAGAGCTGACGGAAAAAGCACAGGAGAACCTCGAAAAGGGCGACACTGCCGCTGCCGCAGAAGATCTGAACGCCGCCCAGCAAAGTGCCGATGCCGCCCAGGAGGATGCCCAAGCCGCCTCCCCCGCTGCCGCTGAGAATTTACAAAAAGCCGCCGCCGAGCTCGGTGCGGCAAAGCAGGATGCCGGGCAGAAAAAGGGAGAAGCTGCACAGTCAAAAGCCGACGAAGCGGCCGCCGCACTCGCAGAAGCGGCACAGGGACTGGCCCAAGCTGCCGGGCAGATGCCAGGTATGGAGAAGGGCATGGCCCAGACCGCCGGAAAGGGCCTCGACTCGAAAGGCAAAGGCAAGGACAAGGGTAAAGACAACGCTAAAGACAAAGGCACCGGCGAAAACGGTGAAAACGGCGGCAGCGCCGATAATCTCCTCGGCATGGGCGATCAGGGCGGCCCGGTGGAGGTTCTTCAGGGACTCAGCCCCAAAGAACGTGATGCCGTATCGCAACTTCAGAAGGAAGCTCCACCGCGCGAGTTCGTTCCCGAGGTCCAGCAATATTACAAAAACATCGCCGACGGAGGTGGCTTCTGAAATGCTGGTAAACGGAAGGGTAACGATGGTGCGTGTTCTTCTGCCGTTTCTGGGGTTGGCGGCGTGCGTTTCCGCCCAGACCACACCTAACAAGCAAGATTCCATGTTTGGCTCATCGAAGCGCACCGCTGGCGCGCTGATCGGCATCCTTTACGATTTCAAACAAGACCAAAAGCGTCAGAAAACTCCCATCGACAACAAGGCCTTCGAGCGTGCCGTCGCCCATTTCGTGGAAAACGGCTACGACGAGGGCCTGCTGAACAAATACTACCGCGTCCCCCGTGCGCTCTACACCACCCAGCTTCGGATTCCCACGATCAACGCGGACTCCGCGCCGAAGGCCTTCGGTGTGGAGAAAACCGTCGAGCCTCAGAAGTGGATGGTTCATTACAAAGGACAGATCTCCGCTCCCGAGGACGGCGCTTACCGCTTCCTCGGTAATGCCGACGATTTCGTCGTCGTCGCGCTCAACGGTAGGACGGTGCTCGTCGCCGAGCACCCAGGCACGCCGCTGGGCGTCAAATGGTTGGCGAAGGAATCTCCTCCCAGCCAATATCAGGCAGCGGGAGACTGGATCAATCTCCGCGCCGGCGAACTGGTGGATATCGACATTGTCACCGGCGAGTCCCCGGGCGGCTTTTATCGCTGCATGCTCGCCGTGCAAAAGCGGGGCGGCGCGGTGCTTCCGTTCCAATTGACCGTCAGCAAGGAAACTCCCGCCGGAACCCGCCCCTGGCGCGGCATTCCCTAGAATTCTGTTAGGCAGATTGCTGGGTGAATGATTCTTCCAGGGATCAATTGAAAGACCCGCAGCTTGCCGTTGAACCGTTACAAAAACCGCGATCACCACTACGCGACATGATCGCACATGACTCCCTCTCGAAATGAAAAACCAATTAAAATCCATCATCGTTACCGCGTTGAGCATGACATTGCTGCAAGCTTTCGGGGCTCCACCGCAATCGCTGACGATTGGCGAGGGATTCATCAATCCCATCGGATTTCATGATGCCAGTCCAACCTTTTCATGGAAGCTGCCGGCGGACGTGAAAAAACAAACCGCCTATCGAATCGAGACAAAAACCGGAGACAAAGTCTGGGATAGCGGCTGGATCAAATCCGACCAATCAACACTCGTCCCTTATGGCGGCACCCCGCTGACCTCTCGCCGGATGGTCGAGTGGCGAGTTTGTTTCCAGGACGAAAATGGCAAGGACTCCGGCTGGAGTGAGTCCGCTCACTTCGAACTCGGATTACTCTCCGCGAGCGACTGGAAGGCGCAATGGATTCGTCCGTCGAATGATGCTGATACCCTCGAGATGAAATACACCCTGGACAAAGTGATCTACCGGTCCAAAGCCCACCCGGATCGCAGCAAGGATGTCACCGAGCTTATACAAAAGCGGAAGAGCGGGTTTACCGTTAACAATACCGTCCTGGGAGGCGATCCGGCTCCAGAGGAAATCAAGGAACTAGACCTAACTTACACGATCAATGGAGAGAAGAAATCAGTTGTATATGCTGAAAACCAGGCGGTGCCCTTCCCGCTCAACCTGACCACCGGCGAGCCGGTGGGCATATTGCGCCGCAACTTTCCCTTGGAAAAGAAAGTGGCGCAGGCGCGGGTCCATGTGACCGCCAGGGGCTTGTTTGAGATCCAACTCAACGGCCAAAAGGTCGGCAACGACCATTTTGCCAATGGCTGGACCTCCTATCATAAGAATCTGCACACCTTGACCTACGATGTGACCCGCCAACTTCGCGAAGGTGACAATACCCTCCAAGCCCTGCTCGGCAAAGGTTGGTATGCGGGGCGGCTGACGTGGGACCGGGGGGCGTGGAAGGGGCGTTACGGAAATTTCCCCGAGCTATTGCTGCAGTTGGAGGTCACTTATGAAGATGGCTCGTCCGCCACCATCGCTTCGGATGACAAATGGCAGGGCACCCTCGATGGACCGGTGCGCTCCTCCAGCATTTATGATGGTGAGGACCATGATGCGCGCAAAGCAGCTACGGACTGGAAACCTGTCCTAGCCAATCCCGATCTCGGAGCACAGCAGCTAACACCAAAACCCTTCGCTCCCGTGCGGGAAATGCAAACCCTGGTCGTTCAGTCCATCACCGAACCGACGCCGGGGCGTTTCGTATTTGATCTCGGCCAGAACATGGTCGGCGTGGAACGACTCAAGATTCCGGTGAAGAAAGATGAAACAATCACGATTCGTTTCGCGGAAATGCTCAAGCCCGACGGCACACCCTACACCGAGAACTATCGGACCGCCAAATCCACCGATACCTACATCGCGGCGGAAACCGGCACCATCGAATGGCAGCCACACTTTACCTTCCATGGCTTCCGCTACGTGGAACTCTCCGGTTTTCCCGTCGGCACCAAACCGCAGAAGGATTGGGTCACCGGCATCGTGCTGCACTCGGATCTGAAACAGGTCGGCAAATTCGAATCCTCGCATGCGAAACTCAACCGACTACAGGCTAACATCACTTGGGGCTGGCGCGGAAACTCGGTGGACATCCCGACCGATTGCCCACAACGCGACGAGCGCCTCGGCTGGACGGGCGATGCCCAGGCATTTTGCCCAACGGCGATGCTGAATTACGATTGTCTCGCATTTTTCAAAAGCTGGCTAACATCCATGCGTGACGACCAATTTCCCGATGGACGGATTCCGCACGTCATTCCCAACATCCTCGGAAATGACGGTAACAGCCCCGGATGGATGGATGCCGCCACGATGATTCCATGGGAGGTATATCTCCGCACCGGAGATGCGCAGGTGCTGGCAGAGAACTTCGAGATGATGGAAAAACTCGTCGGCTGCTACCGCTCGCAAGCCGTCGATGGACTGACTCCTGAAATCAAAGGCTATGGCGACTGGCTTCAGCCCTTTACCGAAAACCAAAAAGGCGACACGCCCTTCGCGTTTCTCGGGACCGCCTTCTACGCCCGCAGCGCACAGATCCTGGCTAACTCATCGCGCGTAATGAAACGCGACGCCGATGCGAAGCGATACACCGCCGAAGCCGCCGCAGTGCAGCAGGCGTTTTACAAAAACTATTTTGATGACGGCGGAAAGCTGCAGAATGCGCCAGAGACCCAGACGGCGTATGTACTGGCTATTGCGTTTAATCTGATCCCAAAAGACGCGAAGGAAAAGGTGGGTGCAAATCTGGTGCGTCTCGTCGGCGAAGCGGGGGGCCATCTCCGCACCGGTTTTTTGGGCACACCCCACCTCGCCCAGGCACTGGACGAAACCGGGCACGGCGACCTCGCGTATGACCTGCTATTTCAGGAAACCTATCCTTCATGGTTCTACCCGATCAACCAAGGTGCGACAACAATGTGGGAACGCTGGAACAGCTATACCAAAGACAAAGGCTTTGGTCCGGTGGGTATGAATTCATTCAATCACTATGCGTATGGAGCCATCGGACAATGGATGATTGAACGTGTCGCCGGACTGGCTCCCGATCCCGCAAACCCCGGGTACAAACATTTTTTTGTCCGGCCGCTTGTCGGCAAGCAATTGGACTCCGCCCGCGCGGAACTCGAAACACCCTATGGCATGGCATCCAGCGCATGGGTAAAGAAAGATGGAGAAGTGACGATGGACATCGTCGTGCCTCCCAACACCACCGCTACCATCGAGTTCCCCGACAAGCGCAAGCCGGAGACGGTTTCGGCCGGAGCTTATCATTTCAAGATCAGTCTGAAATAGTCGAAGCAACCAACTTCACCGAGAAACGCGCCACATTGAGCACACGGCATCCTCCAACGAATTTGCTTTTTTCCGGGAGGCTCGTGGAACAGTCGTAGGGCCGGACCGAGGGGCGGGGAAACGGAGGCTACACTCTTAATCTTTCCCCTAATCTTCCGGCAACCTGAAGTGCTAACCCTAGCTGGTACCGCTTTCGACGCAGCGGTAGGAGGTCCTGCGGAAGGCTTTCCCGGTTCAATGACGAGCTCCGCTCCCCAGTGCCATCACATGCGCCACCGCAGCGGAGGCGAGGCCGGGTGGATTGTAGCCGCCCTCCAGCACGGAAACGATGCGGCCCTGACAGAATTTCTCCGCGAGGCCGACGGTCCGGCGCGTCATTTCGGCGAAGGTCTCGTCGTCCCAGCGCAGGCCGCCGACGGGATCGTCGATGCGGGCATCAAAGCCGGCGGAGACAAGCAGGAAATCCGGCGCGAACGCCTTGATCGCGGGTTCCAACTGGTTTTCCCATTCCGCCATGGCCGCTAATCCATCAGAGTTTCCCGGCAGCGGGATGTTGAGCGTAGTTCCCTCGCCCGCGCCTTGGCCGTGTTCGGTCGCAAGGCCTGTGTACGGATAGATATTCTTTTCGTGCAGGGAAATATAGAGCACGCTCGGATCCTCGATGAAAACCGTCTCGGTCCCGTTGCCATGGTGTACGTCCCAGTCGATAATCGCGATTTTTCCCAGCCCGTGCTTCGACTGCAGGTAGCGGGCGGCGATGGCGACGTGGTTAAAGATGCAGAAGCCCATGCCGCGAGTCGGCGTCGCGTGGTGGCCCGGCGGCCGCACCGCGCAGAAGGCGGACTCCACGTCACCGCGCATCACGGCATCGGCGATTTCGAGCACCGCGCCGGTGGCTTCCAGCGCGACGTCGTAACTTTCCTCACAGATCGCAGTGTCGCCGGTGCGCAGGATGTCGGAAAAGGTCTCGACGTCCCGATAGACGAGATCGTGATAGTAATGCTCGTGGACTAGCAATATTTCCGAGACCAGCGCCCGCCGCCCGCGCAGACGGACGATTTCATCCGGCAGCTCCTCCAATGCGGAAGTGAGGACGTGATAGCGGTTCGCCGATTCCGGATGGAAAGGCCCGGTGTCGTGTCGTTCATACGCCGCGCTGTAGTGCACGCCGATTTTCCTTTTTCCATCCGTCATCGCTCGATGCGTTCGATTTTCTTGCGTTCCAAAAATTTCTTCCGACCGCGCAGCACCGCGTCCACCGGCATTGTGAACGACCGTTCCCCGTCCATCGACGCGCTGGATTCCCTGCCGCCCGCAGCGAGGAACAGGCCGGCCATCGCGCGGTTGTCTGGCAGCACGCTGGCCCACAGCTCGTGGATCTTCCGGCGCTTCGCTACCGCCGCGAGCTCGCCTAATAGAAAACCAGCCATTCCGGAATGCCGTGTCTCCTCGTGCACCACGAAGGCGACCTCCGCCCGCTTTCCATCAGGATCGAGATAGTAGCGGCCGATCGCCCGCAGTTCCTGCCTGCCGTGCGACTCGGCGAAGATGCCGAGCGCCAGATCGCGCGTCTGATCCACGGCGGAGAGCTTGTAGGCGGATTCGCCGGTCATCCTGTCGCGCTGATAGCCGTAGCGCAGGCGGATGGTCTCCTCGTCGTGCGAGTAGAAGAACTCCTGCAAGGTCCGCATGTCGCTCGGATGCAGCGGACGCAGGAAGAGCCGGGTATTTTGAAAATTCACCCATGACGATTCGATGCCGTCGTCGCCCAGGCCCGGCTCGGTCGCAGGCATCGTGAAAAACTGCGGCAGCCAGCCGCGCTCCTGCGCTCCGGCTAACAACGGCTCCCGATGATCCGGGTGCGCCACCTCCACCAACCGCGCCACCCGCTCGCGAATGCTGCGGCCGTAGAGACTCGCCACGCCATATTCGGTGACCACATGATGCACGTCCCCACGGCCGGTGCAGACGCCGCTGCCCTCTCTCAGCCCAGCGACCACCCGCGAGCGGCCGTCATCGTCGGAGGTGGACGTTAGAGCGATGATCGGGCAGCCCTTTTTGCTCCGCCCCGCGCCGCGGATGAAATCCTGCAATGCGCCGACGCCGCCGTAAAACCGGTGCCCGCTCGAATCGCGGACGACTTGTCCCGTTAGATCGATTTCCCGCGCGCCGTTGATTGCCACCATCCGGTCGTTGCGCGCGATGCGGCCCGGGTCGTTCACCCAATCGCTGGGATGCATTTCGATGTCCCCGTTGCCATCGACGAATTGATAGAGCCGGCGGCTGCCGAGCACGTGGCTGGCGATGATCTTGCCCGGGCGGTAGTTTTTCTGTGAGTGGTCGGCGGCACCGCATTTCACGAGTTCCATCAGGGCATCGGTGAAGACGCCGGTGTGAATGCCGAGCTGTCGGTGTTTTTTCAATGCCTTGAGCACCGCTTCCGGGCTGTTACCGAGGCCGACCTGCAACGTCGATCCATCATCGATCAACTGCGCGGCATAGCGGCCGATGCGGGCGTAGCGTTCGTCGTAAATCCCCTTTGGCATCTCCGGCAGCGCTGTGGATTTTTCGATGAAGTAATGGATCTTCCGCGAGGAAATCGAGCTATCGCCGCAAGTCCGGGGCATCTTCGGATTGATTTGCGCGATGACGATCCGCGCGCTCTCTGCCGCCGCTTTCACCACGTCCACGCTCACGCCGAGCGAGCAGCGCCCGCTGGCGTCCGGCGGGCTGACCTGGATGAGCGCCACGTCGATGGGCAGAGGGCCGGTTTTAAAAAGCAGCGGAATTTCGGACATCGCGCACGGCGTGTAGTCGGCATGGCCGCGCTCGACGGCGTCGCGCAAGGCGGGAGTGAGAAAAAACGAGTTTGTCCGCAGCACTTGTTCGTATTTCGGATCGATCCACGGGGTTTCTCCCAGACCGTTGATGTGCACCAGCTCCACGTCCTTGAAGTGGGCAGCCATTTCTAACATGGAATCGATCAGTGCAAACGGCACCGACGCGCCGCCGCCGAGAAAGACACGGTTGCCAGGCCGTATCAGCCGCGGCCAATCTTTTGCATCAAGGGATTTCATTTCGTTGCCGCTTCAGGAAAGCGGAGGTTTTTTCATCGGCCGCAGCGTGACGTCGATGATCTCTGCGGTGCGCGGGAGCGAAAGCGTGTGAAGCAAAGTTTCCGCGACATCGTGGGGCTGGATGAAATAGGCGGGATCGTAAGGCTTTCCCTCAGATTTGCAAATCGACTCCTGCATCGGCGTGGCAGTGCGGCCCAGATAGACGCTGAGCACGCGCACACCTTGTGAGTTTACTTCCTGCCGCAGGCTATCAGCCACGGCTTTGAGCGCGTGCTTTGTGGCGGCGTACTGGCTCACGCCGGCACCGGCACTCAGACCGGCGGTGGAGTTGATGAAAACGATCTGCCCCTGACGCTCGATCAGCGATGGCAGGAAAATCTGAGTGAGCGCGAACGGCGCGCGGACGTTGCAGCGGAATTGCAGGTCGAAGTCCGCCAGCGGCGCGGTTTCCAAACGGCCCATCGCGAACACCCCGGCGCTGTGGACCAGGCCGTCGATCCCACCGAAGTCCGCAGTGATGCGTTGTTTCAAATCGGGCAGCGCTGCGGCGTCCAGCAGGTCCGCGACGTAGCATTTCATCCGGTCCGGCGCGGAAACGGCGACGGCTTCCAGCGTTTTCAAATCCCGCCCGACAAGCGCGACGGCGGCTCCATTTTCCGCTAGAGCGATGGCGATGGCCTTGCCCACTCCGCTGCTGGCTCCCGTGACGACAATGACCTGCTTGGTGAAACCGCTCATCTGATACGGGTGAGTATCATTGCTCCCATCAGGGATTGCAAGCACGGGACCTCCGAGGCGGTTCAGGTTATTGGCTTGACCTTTTGATCAATTTCCCTTTATTCCTTGCCAGCACGATTCCGCAAGGAATGTTGTTCCCCCCCCCGCCCTCCCCCCATTCCATGAAATCGTTCCGAAGGTTCCTTCGTTTACTCGGCTATTTGTCGATTGCCGTTTGCACTGTTGCCAACTGCGAAGCTCAAGCTCCACCCTTGCGCATCCTGCCATTGGGTGACTCGCTCACAAGTGGCACCACCACCCAAGGCGCATATCGCAACAAGCTATACACGCTGCTTACCGCCGTCGGCTACAATGTTGACTTCGTGGGCACTCAAACAGATGTCAGCAATCCGACGCTGCCGGATCGGGATCACCAAGGCATGGGCGGTTTTCGTATCGACCAGATCAGGGCTGGATTGTCATATTGGCTGAGCAAAACTGAGGATCCGGATGTGGTTCTCCTGATGATAGGAACCAACGATTTCTTCGCCGACTCCACAGTCGCGGAAGCACAAAATCGTTTGGACAGCTTGGTTACCGAAATTGCTACAAAGCGTCCGTTTGCCAAAATCATCGTGGCTAACCTCCTGATCCGGACGGATAGTGCTAGTGCCGAGGCACTTCAATCCAGTTTCAATGCGACCATCCCCGGTATCGTCAGCAATCAGGCAGCGCTGGGACGGCAGGTTTCGTTTGTGGATATGCATTCCGTATTGGTCCCGGCCGACCTCGCGGAAGGAGTCCACCCAACGTCGAGCGGTTTTGAAAAAGTCGCCGACGCTTGGTTCCCCGCTATCACTCGTGTAATCACGCCGCTTGGATCAAACAATCCTCCGGGCCTTGTGCGCAGCGGGCCAGCGGTTGATTTGCAGCATATTACGGTGACGTTTAGCAAGCCCCTCGCCGATGCATCGGAGAATATTGCGAATTTCAGCCTTGATGGCGGACTGACCATCTCCCAGGCGGTGCTCGATCCGGTGAGCAAGCGCTCCATCACGCTGACTACAAGCACGCAATCTCCCGGAAAACTCCATGCTCTAACAGTAACCGGTGTCCGCGACCGCACTCCACAGGAGAATCTCATCGCACCAGGCTCCACTGTGTCCTGTTCGGCTTTCTCGCTTGTCAACGGCAGCTTCGAAAACGGCGCAACAGGATGGACACTGACTGGAAACGGTTCGATTCTGCCCGGCACCCCTCCTTACGCCGCCTCCGCTGGCGCAAATCTAGTGGTCATGAATTCAGGGCAATCGCTTCCAAATGCCACGGTCACCCAGAGTTTCCCAACCATCCCGGGACAATCCTACGCGCTCGATTTCGACCTCGGAGTCGTCGCATTCAACTTCACGGAGCAAAAAATCAGCGTGGAAATCACCGGTGCCAATCCGCTTCTTTCTCAGATCGGATCTGAATTTGGAAACGGCTCGGGAACCTCCGTTTGGGCCCAAAAAACCTACATTTTCATCGCCAACAGCACCACCACCACCCTGACTTTTCGCGATCAATCCATCTTGACTGACAGCATCGACTTGTTGCTGGACAACGTCCGCGTCACCGCCATCGCTAACACGCCCAACACCGCGCCCACCTTCACTGCCAATCCCATCACTGGCAACGGTGCGACTCAAGGGATCGCCTACAGCGGCACCCTTTCCGGATCCGCGACCGATCCTGATGCAGGGGACTTGCTCGTTTATTCAAAATTCAACGGCCCCGCCTGGCTGTCGGTCGCGGCCAACGGCGCGCTTTCGGGCACTCCCGGAACCGGCGACATCGGCGCAAACAGTTTCACCGTGAAAGTCACCGATTCCGCCGGTGCGTTCAATGCCGCCACGCTCAACATCCAGGTCGCCGGCCCCCTCTCGTCCGTCCTGCTCAACGGCAGTTTTGAAACCGGATCACTCATCAGCAGCACCCCGTTCCCTCAATATCAATTGACCGGCTGGACATTGACCGGTGATACGAATTCCGACCCCGTGCCCGGGCTTCCGTTCGGATTCCCCAACTTGGGCGGATACGTCGCGACCGAAGGCGGACGGATGGCCCTTCTGAATGGCGGCACCGATAAATTCGGAGGCACCCTTTCACAATCCTTCACCACGATTCCCGGCGCGATCTACACCTTGCGATTCGACGCCGGCATCCTCGTCGGATCAGGACAGGCACCCCGCCAACAGTTGCTAGGCGTCACCGTGAGCAACGGCGCGTCCCTCCTCTCACAAGACGTGATCATCGCGACCAATGCCGAAGTCCAGTCCCAGTGGACTGCGAATGAGCTTTCATTCACCGCCACCGGTACCTCGGCCACATTGACCTTCACCGACAAATCGGATTCCGCCGCTCGCGAAAGCGATCTCCTGCTGGACAATGTCATCGTGTCCACCACGGCCGGCCCTCCTAACACCGCTCCCATCGCCATTGCGGACTCTTATTCCACCGATCGCAACACCGCCTTGTTAGCTGCCGCACCGGGAGTCCTTTCCAACGACACCGATGTCCAGTCCAACACTCTCACCGCGATTCTGAATACCGGCCCGAGCCACGGCAGCCTCAGCCTGAATCCTAACGGTGGATTCACCTACACCCCGGCCACCGGCTACACCGGCCCCGATTCGTTCACCTATCACGCCAGCGACGGAAGCCTGGCTTCCAACATCGCGGCCGTCAGCATCACCGTCAATCAGGTCAACACCGCGCCGGTCGCCGTGGCCGATTCGTTCTCGACCAACCAGAACACCGCACTCGTCGTCCCGGCGTCCGGCGTTCTTTCCAACGACACCGATGCCCAGTCCAACATTCTCACCGCTGTCCTCAGCACCGGCCCCACCCATGGCAGCCTCAGCCTGAATCCTAACGGCGGATTCACCTACACCCCGGCCACCGGCTACACCGGCCCCGATTCCTTCACCTACCGCGCCAACGACGGAAGCCTGAGTTCCAACATCGCGGCCGTCAGCATCACCGTCAATGCGCCAGTCACCAACGTCCTGGTCAACGGCAGTTTCGAGTCCGACTACACCGCATGGACAAAAAGCGGCAACCAGGCCATCGCCACCTATCCGACGACCGATGGCAGGAAACTCGTCGCCTTCAACGGCAGCAACCTCGCCGCCAACGGCGTATTGTCCCAGACCTTCGCCACCGTTTCCGGCCAGACCTACACGCTCACTTTCGACGCGGGAATCCTTTCCTATGTCAAAAAGAACCAAGTGCTGGAAGTGAAGATAGCCGGCCCCGGCAGCCTGCTTTCCCAGACGATGACACTCAAGGGTGATGGCGATGGCATCATCGACTGGTTTTCCAAGACCTACACCTTCGTCGCCGGCGGATCCACCGCCACCATCACTTTCCGCGATCGCTCCACTGCCACCAACGCGCTGGACCTTCTGCTCGACAATATCCGCATCAGCGGCCCACCCGCCTTCCCGAATTCCGCACCCGTCGCCGCCGGGGATGCGTATGCGGTCAACAAAAACACGGCACTTGTCGTTCCGGCCGCAGGAGTTCTGACCAACGACAGCGACCCGCAGTCCGAAACCCTGACCGCCTTCCTCGACTCCGGCCCTGCCCACGGCACACTCGCCCTGAATCCTAACGGAAGCTTCACCTACACCCCCGCCACCGGCTTCGTCGGAAGTGACTCGTTCACCTATAATGCGAGCGACTCCGCTCTGAACTCCAACATCGCCACAGTCTCCATCAGCGTCAACGAAGTCGCGGCAGGCATCCTGGTCAATCCGAGTTTTGAATCCGGCTTCAGCGGCTGGACCACCACCGGTAACCAGTTGATCGAATTCTATCCAGCCACCGAGGGTATCAAAATCGTCGCATTCAACGGACAGAACCTCACGCCCAACGCGGTGCTTTCCCAGACCTTCGCCACCACTGTTGGCAAATCCTACAGCCTCAATTTCGACGCCGGCGTCTTCTCCTACACCACCGACCCGCAGTCGCTGCAGGTCACGGTCAACGGCTCCGCCAGCCTGCTCACCCGTTCCGTCAACCTGATAGGCACTGGCGGCGGAGCAATCACATGGGCAGCTCAGAGTTTCAGCTTCACGGCAGACCGCGCCTCGACGACCCTCACCTTCCGCGACCAGTCCACCGCCACCGTCGGCCTCGACCTTCTGTTGGACAACGTGCGGGTGAACCCTTTGCCATCCGCATCGGCATCCTCCGTGGTCATTCCTCCATCCGTGGCCCCCACCCCCGCCCCCGCACCTTCGCTCACCGTCAGCGCCGGGAATGCAACCGTTAGAACGGTCGCCGCTGCAGAGGGCTACTATTTCTTCGAGCGCTCCCCAGATCTCGTCACTTGGGAAGTCATCGACAGCGGCTGGTATGGCGCGAGCGAAACTGTCGAGTTCTACGACATCAGAGACCCGCTCAGCACCGAGCCCGTAAAGCAACGGATGTTCTATCGAATCCGCCTTCCTTACAGCGTCCCGGTCAAATGAAAGGCTGATGCCCGCAGGCACCCGCCGAACTGAAAGGAACGCAGCACCGCCAGGGTATTGTGGACGATGAGTCGAAAGGTGGTTGCATTGTTTTTTTCCTGCGTTGGCTGGCTGGGGGCGGCACCTGGCATCAAGGTCGCCGAGGGCGATGACCTCGCCGCCGCCTTTGCGCAATCACGAAGAATCCACCGGGAAAAACCCATGGAGATCGTGGAAATCGTCCTCGGTCCGGGAATCCATCGGCTCACCGCTCCCTTGACCTTGGGCCCGGACGATTCCCATACCAAACTGACCGCCGCCGCAGGGACTTCACCGGTGATCTCGGGTGGCCGGAAAATTGCCGGATTCCATCTCCGGGCCGACGGTTGCTGGGAAACGAAGGTTACCGGTCCCGCGTTCGAACAACTGTGGGTAAACGGCCGCGTTGCGGTTCGATCCCGTGAACCGGATACCGGATTCTTTCGGATGACCGGAATCACCGAGGAAAAGTTCGATGGCCGGGCCCGTCAAGCCATCACCGTCGGCGACGACGCGCTCCGCTGGCTGCGAGATTTAAAACCCGACGCCTTGGCAAAGGTGCAGTTTCTCGCCTATCACAAATGGGACAATACCCGCCGCTCCATTGAAAAAGTCGGAGCCACCACGTTCTCCACCGTCGGTGAGCCGATGAAATCATGGAACCGCTGGGATGCCAAAAGCGGGCTGGCTTTCGAAAATCTCCCAGCCGGAATGGACGAACCCGGCGAGTGGTTCCTGTCACCTGATGGAGTGCTCGCTTACCGCCCGCGTCCCGGCGAGGCTCCGGACACCGCCGACGTGACCGCCCCATCGTTAGAAAAACTCCTGATCATCCGCGGAACTCCGGAAGCCAAAGTGCGGAACGTGGATATCCGCGGCATTTCCTTCCAACACGCCGGTTGGATCTGCCCGGAAGCCGGATTCGAGCCATCCCAAGCCGCAGCTCCGATCGAGGCGGTGATCCAAGTCGATCACGCGGAGGGGCTAACATTCATCAACTGTGAGATCGCCCACACCGGTATCTACGGCCTCTGGCTGCGCGACGGTTGCCGCGACAACCGTGTTTCCGGATGTTATCTCCATGATCTCGGAGCCGGCGGAATCAGGATCGGCAGCGTGCTCGAAGGCCGCGCCACCGGCGCAAACACGGTGGAAAACTGCATCGTCCGTGATGGCGGCAAGGTCTTCCCCTGCGCGGTCGGCCTGTGGATCGGCCACAGCGGCGACAATGTCGTGGAGCACAATGAAATCAGCCATTTCCCCTACACCGGCGTCTCTATCGGCTGGCGCTGGGGATATGCAGCCAGCGAGGCGAAGCGCAACCGGATCGACTTCAACCACATCCACCACATCGGCAGTGGACTGCTCAGCGACATGGGCGGCATCTACACGCTCGGCCCGTCCGAGGGCACCGTCCTGCGGAACAACCGCATCCACGACATCGTCTCCTACGACTACGGCGGCTGGGGACTCTACAACGACGAGGGCAGCACCGGCATCCTGATGGAGAACAACCTCGTCTATCAAACCACCACCGGCGGCTATCACCAGCACTACGGCAAGGAAAACATCATCCGCAATAACATCTTCGCCTTCGCCCGCGATCAGCAGCTCCAGTTCACCCGGCCCGAGGACCACCTGTCGTTCACCTTTTCCAACAACATCGTGCTCTGGGAAAAAGGCCACCTGTGGAGCGGCGGCGCAAAAGGAAACGGCCGCTTTGAATCCGACACCAACCTCTACTGGCGCACCGATGGCGGCGAGGTCGATTGTTTCGGAAAAAATTTCGCCGGCTGGCAGAAAGCCGGCCATGACCTTCACTCCCTCGTCACAGACCCTGGTTTCGTCAATCCCGCGGCAGGCGACTTCCGCTTCAAGGATCCCTCCACCCCGGCCAAGATTGGATTCAAAGCGTTCGACCCCGCCACCGCAGGAGTCCGCGGCGACACGGCGTGGCGGAAACTTGCAACCGAGCGCCCACCCGACTGGATTCCCCGCTGAACCATCACGAAGAAATTCTTGCCGCACCGCCTGCGGCTGAACATGTTTTTCCTATCCCAACACGCCCCGACAAACCAATACCACCAACCATGAAAAAATCCGTTATTCATCCGGCCATTGCCGCTCTCGCCCTCACCGCCACCACTTTCCTCTGCCACGGCCAGGAAGACCTGAGTAAACCTATCATCACCACCGAGACGAAAAAGGACGCCGACGGCAAGGACCTGCTCTACATGTATATCGACGGCATCAAGGTGCACGAACTTGACACCACCAAACAGCCGGCTCCCCCGATCGTCGCCCCGGGCAACCCCGCCGCGTTCTTCGCCGCACCTGCGGACGCGATCGTTCTGTTCGATGGCACGGAAAAAGCAGTTAGTGAAAAATGGACCGACACCAAGGGAAGTCCCAGCGGCTGGAAAGTCGTCGATGGAGCTCTCGAATCGGTGAAAGGCGCGGGCTACATCAAGACGAAGGACAGTTTCGGCTCCTGCCAGCTTCACGTCGAGTGGGCGTCGCCCACCAAGGTCGAGGGAGACGGCCAGGGACGCGGAAACAGCGGCGTGTTCCTCATGAACACCTACGAAGTCCAGGTGCTCAACAACTACGAAAACACCACCTACGCCGACGGTCAGGCAGGCGCGATCTATGGTCGTCAAAAGCCGCTGGTCAACGTCTGCCGCAAACCCGGTGAATGGCAGAGCTACGACATTATTTTCCACCGCCCCACTTTTGATAAATCCGGCAAGGTCACCCGCCGCGCCACCATCACGGTGCTGCACAACGGCGTGCTCGTCCAAGATCACACCGTCGTCACCGGCGGCACCAACTGGATGGGCCCCCATGCTGTCTCCGGCTACAAGGCCCACGCGGACAAGCTCCCCTTCGCCCTTCAGGACCATGGTAACCCCGTCCGCTTCCGCAATATCTGGATCCGCGAACTGATGGACTGAACCTTGGTTTGCGGCAGCCTGCGAGAGCGAATATTTGTTATATAAATCATGTCCGGCAGCGTTTTGGTTAGCTCTTGTTGGGCAGGCCATCGAGGCTGCGCAGATCGCCGGGCTGGCTTTTTGAGGACTGCTTACATTGGCACGCATTAAGATTTGTGGAATCCCTACGAGGACGGCGCGGAAACAGGACACGCGTCGTTTTACCCAGAACCGGAGTTCCATTACCGCTCCAGCCCATTTCCGGCGAGGGCGCAGGAAATCGCACGCGACGGCGCGTGCGCTCCTTAACTCTGTGCACTTCATTCACTCCAGAATCCACAAATCCTCATGCAGTAGAATTGACTTCTCCTGCCGGCCAGAAGCCGATATGACCGATAACGAAATCCCAGCAGCAGCACCCGCCTCTGCCGCGTTTTGCCCTCTCCGCACGTAGTCCAGCCCTTGAGGGCGTCTTCCTTTCCCCTGAAATCAAGAACCGACCACGAATCAAACAGATGAGTTTCCGACGACAGTTGTCGGCTTTTAGCCCCCGGATTCGGGACTGTGGATTTCAGGAGAAAATAGAGGGGATTTTCAATATTCTTGTTCTGTAAATTCTCCGTCAACGCTGCGGATGCTTCTTGTCATCACTCCACCGCCGCAGGAAATTCCGGATGTCATGAATATACCAGTCCAACTCATCACCGCCGCCGCACTCGGACTTCAGCCAGCGGGTGCCTACCAACTACACGAGTGGGGCACGTTTACCACGGTGTCCGGATCCGACGGGGTGCTGCTCTCCGGACTTCAGCGGGAGGAGGAAACACTGCCATCGTTCGTCCACGCGCATTTCGGATTTGAAAACGGCCAATCCACTTCGCCCGACAAGCTCAAGAGCATCATCAAGACCCACGGCTACCCTGCGTTTCCCAACCAGACCAAGGGTCTCGGCAGGCGACCGGTCTCGGGAGTCACGGTGAAAATGGAAACCCCGGTGATCTACTTCCACTCGGACAAGGCATTCCACGCCCAGGTAAAGGTCGGCTTCGAAGGCGGCACTATCAGCCAGTGGTATCCGAACCGCAGCGGCGGCGAAACCCTGCCCGAACCACCGCACGCCGCAGATCCGGAGAAACAACCGGTCCCCGCTGCGCAGTGGAACCTCGATTTCTCCAAACCCTATCACGGTGGCATCGTATGGGACGTGGACGTGCTTTCCCCCGAGGAATCGCGCTCTACCCTCACTTTCAAGCCGCGCGATTCCGTCAACTGGCTGCGCGCCCGCGTGCCCGAGGCCAACGTCGTCCGCACCAGCACCGGTGAAACGGAAAACCATCTCTTCTATCGGGGTATCGGAAATTTCAAACCGGGCCTCGTCACGACCGTTTCCGAAGATGACACGCTTCACCTGACTAACCAAACCGGCGGCGAGGTCCCGTTCTATCTGGTCTTCGAAAAAGACATCGGCGGCGCGGTTTCTTGGATCGCAGGCAGCGGATTGAAAGCGGACGAAACTGCGGAGGTGGCGAAAAACAAACTCAATCCGGGGAAAGGCGAGTTCCCAATCGAGATCTATCAATCGATGAAACACGGCCTCGTTTCCTGCGGCTTGCTCGAATCCGAAGCCGGCGCCATGGTCCAGACCTGGTGGACGAGCTACTTCGAAAGTCCCGGCCTGCGCATCTTCTGGGTGCTGCCGCAAGCTGCCACGGACCGCATCCTTCCGCTCAGCGTGAGCCCGCAGCCGGAGAAGACCGTGCGGGTGCTCGTCGGCCGGTCGGAAGTGCTCCGCCCCGCTGTGGAACGCGAATGGCTGGCCATTTCGCGGAAAACAGGCGACGATGCCAACGGCTGGAACCACACCGTCGCCACAGACCGATTCGGCCTTGCGATCAAGGAACGGGTGCAAACCATGGAAAAGGCCACCGCCGCGAAGTAACCCTTTTCACGGACCGCGAAATTCATTTCGCAAGCGTTCTCCTAACTGGCGAAATGAATTGCGCGGTCCATCAGGACAAAGCTTGGTCTGACAGAACGCCGGTCAACACCTCCTCCGCGATTGGCGTGGCTTCGTGAAGCAGGACGATGTCACCGCTGCCAAGCTTCGGGAGAATCCTTGCCAGCACCTTTCCAGCGTCCTTCTCCACCGCATCAAACCCGCGGCGGTTCCAAGCCATCACCCGCAGACCTAACGAACTCGCGACCGGATGCGTAAAAAGATTCCGATGTCCTACCGGAGCGCGGAACCAGCGGGGTTTGACGCCGGTGATTTCCTTGATCGTTTTCTGGCAGTTCTCGATCTCGCTTCGGGTCCGCCAAGGCCCCGCACACCAGAAGCTGCCTTGTGGATGAGTCATCGTGTGGTTGCCGATTTCGTGGCCGCGCTTCACCACTTCCCGGGCAAGTTCAGGATGCGCCCGGACTTTTTCGCCGATCATGAAAAAAACCGCTTTTGTCTGATAGCGATCCAGCAGCTCCAACAAAACCGGCGTGTCGTGCGGATCCGGGCCATCGTCGATGGTGATCAGGATTTCGGAACCATCGGTCGTCAGTTTGACCGGTCCCAGCCATTGGCAATAGGGTGACAGCACCGCCCAACAGATCCATGCGGCGATGACCGCGCCGCCAGCAAGCGCGATGGGCCAGCCGAATATAAAACCCAGCGCGACCGCAGCGGCGTGACAGACAACAACACCGGCAAAACGCAGGACAACACCCGCGTTTCCCGGCAACGACACCAGCCACCTCCAAGCTAACAAACAGGCACCGGCCAAGGTCATTGCTGCGATGGCGATCCAAGCGTAGGAGAAGAATCCGACCACGCCCGGCCGATCCGCATGAAAAACCGCCCACAGGAAACAGGCGGAAAACCACAACTGCCACTGGATCCGCGGATTTTTCCCCGCGAGGATGAAAGGCAGGACATTTAATAATAGAAAAGCCACCGGTGCGGCAAGCAGCAGACCGGGAACCATCCCGAGCAATTTCACCAGCCCGTTACCGGCAGCGACCAGAACGGTTAGCGGAACCAGAACCGACAGAACCCGCGTCTCCCCCCAATGCATCGCAGGCTGCTCCGTCAGCAACGACGCATCCGCCACGACAGACTCCCCCGCCCCGCCGAATGCCCGGAACAGGGTGCTGACGGCGCGGTTGCTATTCATGGGCAAATTGGAGCGCGGAATTCATTCCGCCAGTCTGATGGAAATCGATCCGCGCGGAATGAATGCCGCGCTCCGGTTCATTCCCATTCGATGCTGGCGGGGGGCTTGGTGGAGATGTCGTAGAGCACGCGGTTGATGCCTTTGACCTCGTTGAGAATGCGGTGGCTGGTTTCGCGCAGGAGGATGGCCGGAAGTTCCACCCAATCGGCGGTCATCGCGTCTTCTGATATAACGGCGCGGAGATTCGTGGCCCATTCGTAGCTGCGTTCGTCGCCCTTTACACCCACTGTTTTCACCGGGATGAGGCCGGCGTAGGCCTGCCAGACTTTATCATACCAGCCGTGCTCCTTGAGCTTGCCGATGAAGATGGCATCGCACTCGCGGATGATGCGAAGGCGTTCCGCAGTGACTTCGCCGGGACATCTGACTGCCAGGCCGGGACCGGGAAACGGGTGACGTTGCAGGATGTCCTGCGGGATGCCGAGGGCAGTGCCGAGTTCGCGGACTTCGTCTTTGAAGAGTTCTGCCAGAGGTTCCAACACTTTTCCCTCAGCCTGGAGTTCGAGGATTCCGGGGACCCTGTTATGGTGGGTCTTTATAACGGAGGCCTTGGACTTCGCGTTGGACGCGCTCTCGATGACGTCCGGATAGAGAGTGCCTTGGGCCAGCATTTCGGCATCGCCCACCGCGTCCCAGAAGACTTCGATGAACATGTTGCCGATGATCTTGCGCTTCTTTTCGGGATCGCCTTCGCCAGCGAGCGCGGTGAGGAATTTCTCCGAAGCATCGACCGTTTCGATCTCCAAGCCGATGCGTTTGAAGTTCTCTTGCACAACCGCTGCCTCGTCCTTCCTAAGCAGACCGTTATCGACGAAAATCGCGCGGGTTTTCACGCCGGCTTCCTTGAGCAAAACAGCGAGCACCGTGCTATCAACACCGCCGGACACGCCACAGACGACTTGTTTGGTGCCGACCTTTTCGCGGATGCTTTCGATCATCTCGCGTTTGAAATCATCGATGCGGAATGGCAGCAGATCTTCGGCATGATCGAGGAAATTTTTCAGAATCTTGAGTCCCTCGTGGCTGTGTGTGACTTCCGGGTGAAACTGGATGCCGAAAAACAGATCGTCCCATTGCAGGGAAACCGGCGTGCCGTGTTGGTTGGAGGCAATGACCTTCGCGCCTTCAGGCAGAATTTTCACCGTGTCCGAGTGGCTCATCCAAACCTGCGAGCAAGCGGAGATTCCTTCATAAAGTCCGACGCTCGCCGCAGGAAACAAATCTGCCGGGCCGTATTCGCGGCGATCACTCGCCTCCACGCTGCCGCCGAATTTGATGTTCAGAAGCTGCATGCCGTAACAGACGCCGAGCACGGGAACGTTGAAGGCTTTCAACGCATCGAAATCGAGGTCCGGCGCATCCTCCTCGCTGGTGCTCTTCGGCCCGCCTGATAGAATGATCGCTCCGGGTTTCCCGATGTCGGGGAAATCCTCAATGGCATAAAGCTTGGCAAAATAGCCAAGCTCCCTCACGCGGCGGACGATGAGCTGGGTGTATTGGGAACCGAAGTCGAGAACGGCAACGTGATGGGAATCGTGCATGGAGAGGAGGTTGAGAGTGGATGGTTGATAGTTGATGGTTGATGGAAAGAGAAAGAACCCGGAAGGGCGGCTCTTGTCTTAAGTCTTCTGTCTTCCCGTCTTCCGTCTATTTCAGCTAAGCTGTTGATAGTTGGTGGGCTCCTCGGTCATGACGATGTCATGCACATGGCTCTCGCGGAGGCCGCCGGCGGTGATGCGGGTGAAGGTGGCACGTTCGCGAAGTTCTGTGAGGGTGGAGGCACCGACGTAGCCCATGCCGGATTTGAGGCCGCCCATGAGTTGAAAGATGACATCCGATAGCGGGCCTTTGTAAGGGACACGGCCTTCGACACCTTCCGCGACGAGTTTACCCGAGCTGTTCTGGCCGTAGCGGTCGCCCGCGCCTTTTTGCATGGCTCCGATAGAACCCATGCCTCGATAGGTTTTGAAACGGCGGCCTTGCGAGTTCACTGTCTGGCCGGGACTTTCGCGAGTGCCGGCGAGGAGCGAGCCTAACATCACAAGGTCGGCGCCGGCGGCGAGGGCCTTCACGATGTCGCCCGAGTAGCGGATGCCACCGTCGGCGATGACCTTCACGCCCGCCTCGCGGCAGATTCCCGCGACATTCTGGATGGCGGTGAATTGCGGCATGCCGACGCCGGAAATGACGCGCGTGGTGCAGATCGATCCGGGACCGACACCGACTTTCACGGCGCTCGCTCCGGCGGCAACGAGATCGCGCGCGCCTTGCTCGGTGACGACGTTTCCGGCGACGACCGGCACGTTTGATAGAGCGCGGAGTTTTGAAATCACCTCCATCACATGGCGGGTGTGACCGGTGGCGGCGTCGATGAAAAGAGCGTCGGCACCGGCGTCGATTAGCACGCGGCCACGGTCGATGCAGTCAGGGCCCACGCCGACGGCCGCGCCGCAGCGGAGTTGGCCATTATCGTCCTTCGCGGCGTTGGTGAAAGTGATGCGTTTTTCGATGTCCGAGCCGGTGATGAGTCCAGCAAGGCGGCCCGCTGAATCGACGAGCGGAAGTTTTTCGATGCGGTTTTGGTAGAGAATCCGGCGCGCTTCCTCGAGTCCGGTATTCTGCGGCGCGGTGATGAGTTTTTCACGGGGCGTCATCACATCGGCTACGGTGGCGTCGGTGCGGTCGAGGTAGCGGACGTCGCGGCCGGTGACCATGCCTTCGAGGTGGCCATCGGCATCGATGACGGGGAATCCGGAGAAACCGTTCTTCGCCATGATCGCGCGGACGTGGTCCACGGTGTCTTCCTTGCGGACGGTGTGGGGCTTCTGAATGACGGCATTTTCCGAGCGTTTCACCCGGGAAACCATCGCTGCCTGCTCATCGATCGGGCAGGCCCGGTGGATCACGCCCATGCCGCCTTCGCGGGCGAGGGCGATCGCCAGATCGTGTTCGGAAACCGTGTCCCTCGCCGCCGAGACGACCGGAAGGAACAGCGGAATGCCCGCCGTCACATGGGTGGATAGGTCCGCATCACCGGGTAAAACCGAGCTCAACGCCGGCACCAGAAGCACGTCGTCAAATGAAAGTCCGAGAGAAATCTCTGCCATGGCGGAGTCAATAGAAGCGACTTTCCGCGCGCAAGTCCGAATCCGGGGTGCGCAAAATTTCCTGTCACGGCCCTTGGAGTTCCCTCAATTTTCTCCGCATGAAACCGCTGATATCCCTCTGCACCGCCGCCCTCGCCCCGACCGGAGACGCACCAAAAGACAGCATCCGCCGCTACGAGGGCACCATCGGCAAGGACCTCGCCGTCAGCTCACGGCGAATAGACCACCACTGGCCCCACGCCCGGTCCCTGCACACGGCGCAATTTCTCCACCGCGCGCTTCACCGCCTGCGCAGCGGTGATCGCTTCTTGCACCGTGTTCAATCGGGAAAAACTAATGCGCAGGCTGTTCTTCGCCCGCGCCTCGGGGATGCCCATCGCGAGCTGGACGTGGGAAGGCCGCTGTTTCCCGGTCATGCAGGCCGAACCCGCCGAACAAGCTACGCCCGCTTCGTCCAACAGAATCAGCAGACCCGCCGCATCGCAGCGGTCGAAGGATAGATGGCTCGTGTTCGGCAGGCGATGTTGCGGGTCGCCATTAGGGGTGACGCCGGTGACTTCCGCGAGCACGGCATTTTCAAAAGCATCACGCATCGCCCTCAGCGCAGATCCGCCTGCTAGATATTGTTTCGCGCACTCCGCTGCCGCGCCCATCGCCACGATGCCTGCGGTATTTTCCGTGCCGCTGCGCCGTCCGGCTTCCTGCCCGCCGCCGTGGAGCAGCGGCTTAAAACGCAGGCCCTGCCGCACATACAGCGCGCCGACGCCTGTCGGGCCGTGAAACTTGTGGGCCGACATCGAAAGCAGATCCACTTTTAAATCGCGCACATCCAGCGGGATTTTCCCCACCGCCTGAATCGCATCCGTGTGCACCGCCAAGCCGGTCGCCGCTGCCATTTCCACTGCTTCCTTGAGCGGCTGGACGATGCCGGTTTCGTTGTTAGCCGCCATGATGGAAACATAGGCCGCCTGCTCCAGCGCTGCGCCGTAGGCAGCGAGATCGAGACGGCCGCCGGCATTCACAGGAACCCGCGTGACGCACTTTGATAGAGATTCCACACACCGCAGCACCGCGCTGTGCTCAATGGAGGAAACCACTGCGTTTCCCGCGTCCGTTAGCCGGTCCAGCGAATGCAGCGCGGTGTTCACGCTCTCGGTGCCGCCGCCGGTGAAGATGATTTCCGAAGCGTCCGCGCCGATCAGATCCGCCACCTGGCAGCGGGCGTGATCGATGGCCTTGCGCGCCAATTTCGCTCCGGCGTAGGCACCGGACGGGTTCGCATGGCCGTTGCGTAGCCAGGGCAGCATCGCATCGAGCACTTCCGGCAGCAGCGCCGTGGTCGCGTTCGCATCAAGGTCAATCACGGCTCAGAACCTGCCCGCTTCGCGGAAATTTACAATGCATTGATTTCCCCAGCGCAGGACCATGTCGCCCCACGTCGCCGCGTGGCGGAACCACTCGAGGCCGAACTCGCGGCAGTTCTGCAACGGTGCTTTTTCCGCCACGCAGAGCAGGCCGGCGAGCACCAGCAGGTTCGCCAGATAGATGATCACCAGCGAGAGGAAAGTGCCATTTTCCTTCAGGTCCGGCTGGTCGCGCGGGATCATCCACAGTGTCCAGATCATGTGGAAAGTCCACGTCACGCCCATCAGCCCGTAGAGCGCCCGATCCCACCCATGCGAAAATTCGCAAAAATGCCGGACGATCCCATACAGCAGCGCACCCACCACCGACCAGAACGGGAAAAAATAAGGCGAGAGCGCGATGACCAGATTCGTCTTGTTCGTCGTGATGTAGCCGCCTTCCGTGCTGACGTGGAAATCCGTCACTTTTCCCCGATAGATCAGCACGAAAACCGCATGGGTCAGCTCGTGGCCGAGCACGTAGAGATAGAGGAAAAACGGCTGCAGCAGGCCGGACCAGAACCAGCCGATCATCACCAGAGCCCCGGTCGCAAAATACCAAAACTCCGCCGTCTGCCAGAAACCTTGATATACCGTGGCCTGCGAAAATCGCGAAAGAAAAGTCCATGTCGTCACCCAGCACAGCGGAAGCAGCACCAGCGCCATCGTCCAGCGCAGCAGGCGCTTCAGCCAATCGACACTCTCGCCCTCGTGCTCCATGTCGGTCGCCGCGATTGCGGCCTGCACCGATTTCAACGCGCGTTTTCCGCCCCGGCGGTTCGCCTGCTCGTGGGCCCGGCGGTTCGCGGAACTCAGCACCTCCGCGAACGACACCCGCTCACGCCGCTGGTTTTTCAGCGGTCTGCTCGATCGGGTCTTGGAACGGCGCTTTACCATGGAGTTCGGAGGCCGGAGATTATTTCGGAGATCTTAACAAATCAAGCCGGATTCGCCTCCAGTCCACCCCCCTTTTTTTCCCGCCGCGCTTCATTTCGTTCTCCCCTCCGGCTTGGAACCTGCTTGGATAGGGCGTTCATGAAGATCTATAAAGAACCCAAACCTCTCAGCGGCAGGTCTCTGACTGCGGAAATCGACGTCCGCGCCCTGCCGAAGGTCCTGCTTCATGAGCACCTCGACGGCGGCCTCCGCGCGGCCACGGTGATCGATCTGGCGAAGGAAATCGACTATCAGTCGCTCCCCACCACCGATCCCGCAGATCTCGCAAAGTGGTTCCACCGCGGCGCGCAGCGGGGAAACCTGCCGGAGTATCTCGAAGGGTTTCAGCACACCATCGCGGTAATGCAGACGGCGGAGGCGCTGGAGCGGGTGGCGTTCGAGTTCATCGAGGACATGTATTTCGACGGCGTGGTTTACGCGGAAGTCCGGTTTGCCCCGGTTTTCCACACCGAGCGCGGACTAACGCAGGACGAGGTGGTGGCTGCGGTGGTGGCCGGGCTGGAGCGCGGCGAGCGCACTTATTCGGTGGAATGGGGTCTAATCATCTGCGCGATGCGGCACATGCAGAATTCGCTGGAAGCCGCCGAGCTGGCGATCCGTTCGCGCGATCTGGGGGTGGTGGGGTTCGATCTAGCGGGCGGCGAAGATGGATTTCCGCCGAAAAAACACGTCGCGGCGTTCCAAGCGATCGAGCGCGCGAATTTCTACATCACCATCCACGCCGGCGAGGCCTACGGGCCCGAGTCGATCTGGCAGGCGCTCCAGTATTGCGGTGCCCACCGACTCGGCCACGCCACCCGCCTGCGGGATGACATTACCCACAACCCGGACGGCTCGCTGCAACTCGGCCCGCTGGCGCAATACATCCTGGACCGCCGCATCCCCTTGGAAATGTGCCTGCTGAGCAATCTCCACACCGGTGCGAGCCCGAGTCTGGAGGAACATCCGTTCGGGATGTTTTTCCGCCGGGGCTTCCGCGTCTGCCTGAACACCGACGACCGGCTGATGAGCGACACCACGATGACCCAGGAAACGACCCTCGCCGCCGAGCTTTTCGACCTGAGCCTCAACGAGCTGGAAAAACTCTCGCTCAACGCGATGAAAAGCGCCTTCGCCCCCTACGACAAACGCATCAAGATCATTTTCGAAACGATCAAGCCCGCGTTCACCACCGTCCGCGCCACTCTCGGCCAAGCGGCTGGCTTGACGGACCGGGTCTGAAGGAGAAGATCTCACTTCCCGATGCTCCTCGTCCGCGACTGCCGTTTCACCGCCATTGATTTCGAATCCGCAGGGGCGGCGCGTGGAAAAACCGACAGCCCGGTGCAGATCGGCATGGCCACTTGGGCAGCGGAAAACGGGCATGGCGATGCGTTCACATCCTATCTTTTCACTGATCAGCCGATCCAGTGGTCGGCGCAGAAAATCCACGGCATCGGCCCGGAACAGCTCGCGGGCGCGCCATCGCTGCTCTCGTTGTGGCCGGAAGTAAAAAAGCGGCTCGCGGGATCGGTCGTCGTCGCTCATGGAAAAGGCACGGAAAAGCGCTTCCTGCGGGCGTTCCCCGGGCATGGCTTCAAGCCGTGGATCGACACGCTGCTGCTCGCCCGCGCCGCTTGGCCGGAGCTGCCGGACCACTCGCTCGGCGCGCTTTGCGAAACGCACGCACTCACCGCCGAGATCCGCGAAATCGTCCCCGCAAAATCATGGCACGATGCGCTTTTCGACGCCGTCGCCTCGCTCGTCCTGCTCACCCGCATCCTCGAAAGCCATGCGCTCGCCGATGAACCTATCGATTCCCTGCTTCACCCGGACACTTCGGTGTGGCACAAGAACCGGAGAAACTGATTCAACTCCCTTCCCTCCATGCCTTTCAAAAACCTACGTATTATCGGACTTGTCGCCTGCGCAGGAATCATTCTGGCTGTCGCGTTTTACAACCCAAACGCTCCAAACGTTGCGGAATCGAAGAAAACCCAGACCGATGGCGCATCCACGGCTGATGCCGATTTGGTAAAATCCCTCCTCGGCGAGCACCTCTCCGGCCGGACCTTTGCCTTCGCCACCATCGCCGAAGCCTGTTCTGGCAAAAAAGTCCTGCCGCTCGACGCCAGTCCCGCCCACCAACGGGTCACCGCCGCCATCCATCAGGCGCTGGGGGAAACCCTCGCCGATCTCAATCAGCCGACCTCGCCCGTCCGCCAACTCCGCCGCATCAACGAGGCGTCGAAATTTTTCGAAGACGGCATCCACGCCCGGATCAACGCGATGGCCGGCTTCACCTGCGAGGTCCCACCCACCCGCGATGGCGAGCGCCAGCGCTCCGGCTACCCCGACCTCAAAATCACCGACAAGGAATCACAAAAAATCTTTTACCTCGATCCCAAGCTCGTCGAACAAGGCTCCGCCGAAAGCACCTTCCGCACGTTCTATTTCGAGCCGAAAAATGAAACGCTCAAGATCAACGACGATGCCGTCCACCTGCTCGTCGGCATCGAGCACGACGGCAAGGAACGCGAGTGGACCTTCACCGGCTGGCGGCTCATCGATCTTTCCAGCCTCCGCGTCCGCCTCAAAGCCGAGTTCCAGGCCTCGAACGCCGATATCTATCAAAAATCAAAGCTTTCCCTTCCCGAATCAACCCGTTAGCCTACCTTTTCCATGACACCCCCATCCCGGCGCACCAGCGGTTCAGTCGCCATGGACGACTACCTCGAGCAGATCCTGCATCTCATCAAGGCGAAGGGCTATGCCCGTGCCGTGGACATTTCGAAAAACCTCGGAATCTCACAAGCCAGCGTGACCAACATGCTTCAACGCCTCGACACCGAGGGCCTCGTGAAACATGAAAAATACCGCGGCACCATTCTCACCGAGGAAGGCCACCGCATCGCCCTCGCCATCATCGAGCGGCACGAGACGCTCACCCGTTTCCTGCGGCTCTTCGGCATCGATGAGGAAACCATTTACCGCGATGTGGAAGGCATGGAACACCACGTCTCCCGTCCCACCCTCGGCGTCATCCGCGCCGTCGCGGACGCGCTGGAGGCAGATCCGGCGCTGCTGGAAAATATCCGGGAGAAGAGCCAGCGCTGAGACACTTTGGAGTGCGGGGAGCATCACCGCTTTGAGAGGCAGCTCTGCCACCACCAAAGCTGTCCTAACTATCAAAAATCCCCGCATTCACGCCTTTTTCCCAAACAGGCGGATCTGTAGAAAACGTCCACGCGTCCCCTCAGAGCGGGGGTGCTCACCGCACTCCAAAGTTCGGCCGGCCGCCAGGAACGGATTGATAGGAAAAGTTCCCATCACCTCCCTGAATGCGGTGGATTTCAGTCCGTTCTCCGGCAGGCGGGCGGTGGTTTCCCTCCCGGAAATGGCACTAACTTTGTCCCGGCGGCTGGTGGAAGAACAGACAGGAATGTCTGTGTCATGCCGTGAGGCTCAGCCTTCCGTTTTCAGAATGATGTCCTTGAACTGCACGGTCATCGGCTGGCCGGCGTGGAGCTGGAGGCCGAGAACTCCGGTCTTTGCGCCGACCGCCGTCTCGTCGGTGACATCCACGGCCTGCTTGCCGTTGATGAAATGTTGGAGATGGCCACCTTTCGCAATGATGACGTACTCGTTCCAATCGGCGGGTTTGATCGCCGCTTGGATCTCGTCGGATTTGCCAACTTCTCCGGTGATTTCAATGTTGGGTTTCTTGGCATCACCCCCCTCGCGGATGGTGACTTTCTGGCCGCGCTCGGCAAGGATGCCGCGGGCTTTTTCCTCATAGAGGATGCCGCTGAATTTCGGACCGCACTCGAAGTCTGCCTGATAGCCGGAAAGCACTGAATACTCGGGCTTCACCATCTTGCTGCGGTATTGCACACCGGAGTTTCCAAACGCTTTCGACTCACCGGTCGCATCGACGATCTTGTATTTGAAATGCAGTTCGAAATCGCCGACCACGCCGTCCCAGATGAGGAAGGTGTTTTCCTTCGCAGGCACTTCTTTGGTCGTCTGGCCAGTGATCGCGCCATCCTTGACGCTCCAGAATTCCGGCTGGCCTTTCCAACCCGTGAGGTCCTTGCCATTGAATAGGGGCTTTTCGCCAGCGTGGGCGATGGTGGCGAGCGCGAGAAGGGCGAGCAGGGATTTAATTTTCATGGAGGCGGTGGTTACGTTGAGTTTTGGTGGAGAATTTCGCCCTCAGCCGATTTTCTCTGCGAGGAAGGCGCAGCATCAGGCCTCGGCAGACGCGGCCGATGGCCGAAGAGTGCCACAACTTCCATCCACATCCCGAACCGGATGAGGCGATGGATTAGGCTTCCATTTCCAAATCGGTGGCCAGCCGCACGGGCTTGCCGTCCCCCTCCACCTTGACCACTCGGATCGGCCCGCCCTGCCATTTGTCTCCCAATCTGACCCACCCCTGCCAACTGACACCCGCCGCGCGCCCGGCGGCGGTGAGCGGGAGTTCCTCCAGGATTTCCATGCGCGGCTCGTTTCGAATGCGGGTGCCAGCCCAAGCAGACACCCGCATCTGTCAATCGGCAGGAAGAATTTCCTCAGATGAATTCGTTGAAGAGCCCTTCGATCATTTCCTGACGGCCGCTGGCGACCATCGGCTCGCCATTCGCGAGGGCGTATTTTTCAAGCGAGGCAAGGCTGGTCTTGCCAGCTTCGATCTCGGCACCGATGCCGCCGTCGAAGGTGTTATAGCGTTCCTTGATGAAATTATCGAGACGTCCATCCGCGCGGATGGCGGCGGCGGTCTTGAGGCCACGGGCGAAGGCATCCATGCCGACGATGTGTGCATGCGCGAGATCGACGGGCTCCCACGACTCGCGGCGGCGCTTGGCGTCGAAGTTGAGTCCGCCGGTGGTGAAGCCGCCCATTTTCATGAGGACGAGCATCGTGTGGGTCGTTAGATAAAGATCGGTCGGAAACTGGTCGGTGTCCCAGCCGACGTTGGGCGTGCCCATGTTCGCATCAATGCTGCCGAGCGCGCCAGCCTCGTAAGCGACGGTGAGTTCGTGCTCCATCGTGTGGCCGGCGAGGGTTGCGTGGTTGGTCTCGATGTTGAGCTTGAAATGTTCCAACAGATCGTATTCGCGGAGGAAATTGAGACACGCGGCGGAGTCGGAGTCATACTGGTGGGTGGTGGGCTCCTGGGGTTTCGGCTCGATGTAGAACTGGCCGGTGAAGCCGATTTCCTTTTTATAATCCACAGCCATGTGGAGGAAGCGGGCGAGGTGGTCGAGCTCGCGCTTCATGTGGGTGTTGAGCAGCGTGGTGTAGCCTTCGCGGCCACCCCAGAAGGTGTAGCCCTCGCCGCCGAGGCGGTGCGTGACCTCCATCGCTTTTTTCACCTGGGCGGCGGCATAGGCATAAACCTGCGCATTCGGGCTGGTGGCGGCACCCTGCTGATAGCGCGGGTGGACGAAAAGACAGGCGGTGCCCCAGAGGAGTTTTTTTCCGGTGCGCTTCTGCTCTTCCTCCAGCACGTCCACCACGGCGTCGAGCGCTTTGTTAGATTCGGATAGATTGCCAAGCTCCGGTGCCACGTCGCGGTCGTGGAAGCAGTAATAATCGAGCCCGACTTTTTCCATGAAATCAAAAAACACGCGCGCGCGGTTCTGGGCGTTGGCGACGGAGTCCGTGCCGTCGTCCCACGGATGGGCAGCCGTGCCTGCGCCGAACGGATCGGAGCCGGTGCCGCGCATGGTGTGCCAATAGGCGCAGCCGAAGCGGAACCACTCGGCCATGGTCTTGCCGGCGACGACTTCGGACGCGTTGTAGTGTTTAAAAGACAGCGGGTTTTTCGAGCCGGGACCTTCATAGGAGACGGCGTCACATGGGAATGTAGTCATATTGGTGGTTAGCTGAGGGTTATTTCGAGAGAACGCGCAACGGGCGCGAATTCCTGCAAGCTATCTAAGAATCCACTGGTATCGCTACCGCAAATTCCGGTAGCTTCTTGATGAAATGCGACACCCCCAGCCCGAACCCACCCGCCGCATCGCCGTCGTCCAGTCCTCCGTCAACGTGCGGCGGCTCACGCCGGGTCTCGCGCCTTTCGCCGGAATAGGCATCGATTTCTGGATCATCGATCTCTATCGACAGCCGGAACTCCTACTCGCCAGCCTGCGGGAATGGAACCCCGGAGCGATCGTCACCGAATGGCTGCCCGGACTCACCGAATCGTTGTTGGAGCTGGGTTGTCCGGTGATCCTGGTGCCTTCGGATCAGGCCGTGGCGGGTGCTTACAGCGTCGATGTGGACGATATTGCTATTGGAAAACTCGCCGGGGAGCACCTGATCGCACGGGGTTATCAGAAGTTCGCATTCGTAGGCCGGGGCGACGCGCACTACGCCAAGCAACGGCTGGAAGGCTTCCGCTCGGTGGTCGGTGAGGTGCCGGTTTACTGGGAGGAATTCCGCGATTGGCGGCAGTACGACGAATACTGGCGGGATCCCGACGAGGACCTGGTCGGCTGGCTCGCGGGACAAGCCACACCGTTAGGAATCTTCACCGCCCACGATCCCACCGGCCGGCACATCCTCGAAGCCGCGGCACAGGCCGGTCTGGAAGTCCCCTTCGCCGCCGGAGTGATTTCCGCCAATGACGACGAAACCGTCTGCGAAATGGCCCGCCCCGCCCTCTCCAGCATTCGCCTGCCGTGGCGGCGGCTCGCTGCGGAAACCGTGCAGATGATCGAGGCCATCTGGGCGGGAAATCTACCGACCAAGCCGGTGCTCGTGCATCCGCTGGAAATCGTCGTCCGCGGATCGAGTTCTTACGAAGCTGTCGGCGATCCGCTCGTCAGGCGGGCTATGCAATATCTGGTAGAGCAACTTTCCTCCATCGCTTCGGTGGAAGAATGGGCGACGAAAATCGGCGTCTCGCGGCGCGTGCTCGAACGTCGTTTCCGAACCTCGCTCGGCCGCGCGCCCCACGCCATGATCCAGCACGAACGCATCGAACGGGCGAAAAACCTGCTCACCACCAGCGATCTTCCGGTGTCCGCCATCGCCGAGCGCTGCGGCTATCAGAGCAACGAACGCCTCACCGTGAACTTCCGTGCCTCCGTCGGCGCTCCCCCCGCCGCCTACCGCCGCGGCTCGCGGGAGAAGCCGAATTGACCGATCTCACCTGTCCCGCTACGGACCTGTGGCATCACATCAAAAAGGAAAATCTACTTTGCTACCGAGCAGGACAAAACCATCGGTAAAGACCTGCTCGAACTCGTCCGCGAGGGCGATCTCGTCATGCGCGATATGAGATAAAGCGTCGCCGCGAACTCCACGCCCAGACCAAATCCCTCGGAAAGGCTGCTAGCCGAAAAAGCCTCGCTCGTGCGGCCTGGCGCCTACTGGTCACCAACGTTCCCCAAACTACGCAAAGTGTGCAACAACTCAAAAACCTCTACCAGCAACGCTGGCATACTGAGATTGTCTTCCGGGGTTGGAAGCAAGCGGGGGTCGTGAAGCAAGCCGGACGGATGCACGGCAGCCTTTAAAAATATCAGACCGGAGACCGCCTCACTGCGCTGAGATTTTCACGGCTTTTTCGATCATTGCCTCCGCCATGTCGAAATCGACCGCTGTCCGGGCGTGGATCCGGCAAACGGCGTGGCCCGCGTGGATGGATTCGCCGCATTTTACGAACTGGTCGAAGCCGACAGCGAAATCGACGCCATCGCTGGCTCGTGCCCGCCCCGCGCCGAGTTGCAAGGCGGCCTGGCCGACCAGTCCTGCGTCCACTTTCGAAACGACGCCGCCGTGGGAGGCGATGACCTCGCGGATGATCGGGGCCTTGTGGATTTCTGCGAGGCGCGGCAGGTCGGCGGGGTTTCCTCCTTGGGCGGAGACGAGTTGGTCGAAACGGCGGCGGGCACTGCCGTCGTCGAGGAGTTTTTCGAGTTCGACGCGGGAGACTCCTGCGATTTTTTCCGAGAGATCGAGCACGATTTCCCGCAGGTCGGCGGGGCCGCCGCCTTCGAGGCATTCGATGGATTCGATGACTTCCAGCGAGTTTCCCACCGCACGGCCAAGCGGTTCGTTCATTGGATTGAGGACGGCGTGGACCTCGACTCCCATTTCCTTGCCGACGGCGATCATGCTGGCGGCGAGGGCTTCGGCGTCGATCTTCGTCTGCATGAAGGCACCGCTGCCGTATTTCACGTCGAGCACGAGGCGGTCGAGGGTTTCCGCCAGTTTTTTGGACATGATGGAGGCGGTGATCAGGGCGATAGACGGCACCGTGCCGGTGACGTCACGGAGCGAGTAGAGTTTTTTGTCGGCTGGGCAGAAATGTTCCGTTTGGCCCATCATTACGACGCCAATTTCGTCGAGCTGGGCCGCAGCTTCATCGAGCGTGACGGCCACTTTGAATCCGGGGATGGCTTCGAGCTTGTCGAGAGTCCCGCCAGTGATGCCGAGTCCCCTGCCGGAAACCATCGGCACCCAACAGCCGGTGCATGCGACAAGCGGCGCGAGGATGAGCGAGACCTTGTCGCCGATGCCGCCGGTGGAATGCTTGTCCACCACCGGCGGATGGCCATTTCGATAGATGAAACAATCGCCGCTTTCCATCATCGCGCGGGTCAGCGCGGCGACCTCGGCTGGCGTCATCCCCTTGAAATAGACCGCCATCGCAAAGGCGGACATCTGATAGTCCGGGACATCGCCCTTGGTATAGGCGGCGATGAGCTTGCGGATTTCCGAGGAGGAAAGCTCCTCGCCCCCGCGCTTGCGGGAAATCAGTGTGGGGATGTGCATTTCGGGATGAATGAACACGCAATCCGCCGTTTCGGCGATGGAAAAATCGGAGGTTGGCGTCAGGTGAATTTCACTGTGATTTTTGCGGTAGAAGTCACTTCATTTCCGGAAATTGGTATGAATTACCGAGGGATGGGCAATTGAGAGCCCTGACGGTGTGCGATGGAGGTGAATCCGCCGGATTTGGCGAAGACGGCATCCCTTATCACCGGAATGCCCCCAACAGCACTGCCAACTCCTCCTCCACCATCGCCGGATCGCTGAGCGTTTGGGCGACTTCATCCCGCAGCATTTCGCGGTAGCGTTTCCGCAGACGATGGGCCGCCACCCGCAGCGTGCCCTCGTCCATTCCCAACTCGCCCGCCGCCTCGGCATACGGAATCTCGCCTTTTCCCACAGTGAGGAAACATTTGATGCGCTCGAATCGATCCGCTTTCCCGTCCGCCGTCCATTCATCCCGCAGCCGCACGATCACCCGTTCCAACAGCGCCACCGCCCATTCCCTATCGAAAATCTCATCCGGGCTGCGCATGGCGGCATCGGCGATTAGAAACTGGCTGTCCGCGCTCTGCCAATCGAGCGAAAAATGGGTGATGGAGCCGCCGCGTTTCAGTCGCTGGGATTTGTCCCACTCGTTCGCCAGGAAGTTTTTCAACGAAGCTAGCAGAAACGCCCGGAACCTCCCGCGTTCGCTTTCCGTTTTCACAAAATCCCGCCGATCCAACAGATCCGCGAAAAATGCCTGAGTCAGATCCTCCGCATCTTCTTTCGCATAACCCCGCCGACGGACGTAGGCATAGAGTGGAAACCAATACGCCCCGCACAACGCCTCCAGCGCCTCCGCCGATTGTGGCGTGCCGGAATCCCCCGCCGCCAGCACGATGGTCCAGCGGGTGGTGGCGAAAAAGTCGTTGGCGGGGAATTTTGACATCACAAGTAGTGGCGATCACCGGTCACCGCGATGCGATTCCATCCAATCAAGGAGTCGCATAAAGCAGTGCGATTAGATTCCGAATTACTTCCGCATCCGTTTTCGTCAGCACATCGATTTTCTTAACAAACCGGCTGATGCTCACCACGCGAATCTGATCAACCATGACTTCAGCCTCTTTCGCAGCGCAGGTGATCTGCATCCGGTGCGCCCATTGAGGATGCAGCGAAGTGGTGAGCGGACAGACCACCGCCATGCCACTGCCGTGCATGGCATCCGGGCTGATCACCACGCAGGGGTGAGTCTTTTTCACTTCCCGGCCAGCCGTAGGATCAAGGCTGATGAGGTGAATCTCGTAACGACGGACCATCGCTTTGGCGGCGGGTGGGTGGATGTTTTTAGAGGCCATCGGTGAGTCCGGTTTCCGCCCATTCGAGCGCGTCTTGGAGATTGGCCTGGTCCAGCGCCATGGCCGCGAACGATTCCTCCAGAGTGAGCTTTGCGCCGGAAACGGGCTGGATGAGGATGCCATCCTGCACCGGCTTGAATACAAATCCGCGTTCAAGACGGTAGGCGCGGATCAGCTTGGCGGGAATG
>JBBRCO010000005.1:0-58631 GCA_038204755.1 Verrucomicrobiales bacterium | reverse complement strand
CAAACAAGCAGTTGGACTTCTCGAAACCCGTGGCCTCGCCTGTCTCGTCGTTGGCGTTGACGCGATGCTCAAATCCGCAAACGTCGAACTCGCCGGTCCGATGAAACAAGTCGGCAGCGCGCTCTGCAATGCCGTCGTCTTCGGCGATGTCGCCGCGGTCAAGGCCGCTCTCGATGCCGGTGCCGCCGCCGCTTCCGAGTCCGGTGAGGTCGTCAGCGCCCACGTCATCGCCCGTCCGGACGACGCCATTGATGGCGTTCTTCCCAAGGATCCCGGTGCCGCAGCCCGCGCTCCACGCAAGTAATCCTCTGATACCGCGCCCTCAACTTTCACCGGCTGTGGGCGCGGTCACCCCATAATCCTGATGTTCCTAGCAGAAGTCATCGGACAAGTCGTCTCCACGAAAAAGGACGAGCTCATGGTCGGAAGGAAACTTCTGATCCTGCGCCCGCAACTCGTGGACGAAAAGGATCCGACTCAATTCAAGTCCGGGCAGAACACCATCGTCGCCATCGACACCGTTGGCGCCGGCGAAGGTGAGCTCGTGCTTTTCTGTCAGGGCAGCTCGGCCCGCGCCGCGCAGGGGCTCAAGCTGATCCCCGTGGACGCCGCCATCGTCGCCATTGTTGATCGCGTCGAAGTCCTCGGCAAGACGGTTTACAAAGGCGGCTGATCTTCCATTTCCCAAATTTTCCGACGCATTACTTTCTGAATGAAAACTCTCGATCCTGAAACCCTCCGCTCCGTGGTGGAATCCGTTGTTTCCCGCCTCGCAGCGTCTAACGGCCATCCGGCTCCCGCTCCTGCACCCGCCGCCAAGTCATCCTCCTGCGGCTGTTCCGGCAGTGATGGAAAACGCGGGGTTTTCACCAGCGTGGACAAGGCCGCAGAAGCTGCTAACGAAGCGCACCTCCAGTTGAAAAAACTCGGAGTCGCTGGCCGCGCGAAGGTTATCGAAATCGTCAAAACCCTCGCTGTCGCGAATGCCGAGCCATGGGGCCGCTTCGAGATGGAGGAAACCAAAATCGGTCGCCTGGACCACAAAATCGGCAAGCTGCTCATCACCAAGAACGTTCCCGGCACCGAGTGGCTCCAGCCCTACGCCATGAGTGGCGATGGCGGCATCACGCTTGAGGAATACGCGCCGTTCGGCGTGATCGGCGCGATCCTTCCCGTCACCCACTCAGTCCCCACTCTAACCGGTAATGTCATCAACATGGTGGCTGCCGGAAATTCCGTCGTTTTCAACCCGCATCCCGGCGGTGCCCGCAGCGCTGCGATGGCCGTGCGCGCCTATAACGAAGCCATCAAACGCGAGATCGGCATCGATAACATCATCACCACCGTCGAGAGCCCGTCGCTCGAATCCTTCGATCTCCTTTGCAAAAATCCGCACATCGCCCTGCTCGCCATCACCGGCGGCCCGGCGGTCGTCAATGCCGCGATGAAATCCGGCAAGCGCGCGATCTGCGCCGGTCCGGGAAATCCTGTCGTCGTCGTCGATGAAACCGCCGACCTCGCCCGTGCCGCCCGCGGCATCGTGGAGGGTGGCGCGTTCGATAACAACCTTCTCTGCATCGGTGAAAAAGCCGTCTTCGTCGTCGGCTCCGTGTTCAACCGCTTCTGTCAGGAACTCGAAAAGGCCGGTGGCGCACGCATCACCGCGCAGCAGTTGGAAAAACTCACCGCCGCCGCATTCACCTTCAAGCCCGGCGAAGGCGGCGGCTGCTCGCATGCTTCCGTAAACCGCGCCCTTGTCGGTGCCGATCCATCGAAACTCGCCGAACACGCAGGAACCACCATTCCTAACGGCACCCAGCTCCTCTTTGCCGAGACCGATTCCGATCATCCGTTCGTCCAGGAAGAGCAGATGATGCCGATGATACCGATCGTCTCGGTGCCCGACTTCGAAACCGGTGTCCGCGAGGCGAAGCGCGCGGAGCACAACTACCGCCACTCCGCCATCATCCACACCAAGGACGTCGATCACATGACCTATATGGCGAAGGAAATGGACACCACCATCTTTGTGAAAAACGGCGCATCCGTCGCCGGCCTCGGCCTGGGTGGCGAAGGTTATCTCTCCTACTCCATCGCCACCACGACGGGCGAGGGGATCACCACTCCCAAGACCTTCACCCGCGTCCGCCGCTGTGTGCTCGTGGAAAATCTCCGCATTATCTAAAACCAAGTTAAAAGTGATGGGTCATAGGTTATAAGTTTTATTTTCTTCCTCCTGATAACCCATAACTCATAACCGAAAACTCCACCCACCATGTTTCTCGCCCAAGTCGTCGGCCACGCGGTCAGCAGTCATTCCCATCCCTCACTCAAGGGACAAAAGATGATGCTTTGCCAGCCACTCGACGCGGATGACAAGCTGACAGGCGCGCCCATCATCGCCATCGATCTCTTCGGAGCAGGCCTTCACTCGAAAGTCCTGGTCTCCACCGACGGGCTCGGTGCCCGCCACATCGTCCACGACGACAAGTCTCCCATTAGAAATTTCATCCAGGGTGTCGTGGACTAAAGAGACACAAGAACGCTTCGCTCCAAGACTCAAGACTCAAGACTCAAGATGAAGAATTCAATCACTCAGTTTCCAGGCGGACGCCATCAACTAGGCACTCTTGTCTTGCGGCTCACGTCTTCAAATCTTGAATCTATCTAACCATGCGCGTGGCCCAAGTCATCGGTCGAGTGACCCTGAGCATCCAGGATCCCGCTTTCAAAGGCGGGCGATGGCTCATGGTCAATCCCCTCGATGCCGGGCAGTTCAACGACGCCTGCCAGACCGCGCCTTCCATTTCCTCCCAGTCCTCTCTCGTCACCTACGACAACCTCGGCGCCGGTGACGGCGACATCGTCGGCATCGTCGAGGGCGCGGAAGCGACCGCACCGTTTGATTTCCCCATTCCCATCGACGCCATCACCGTCGCCATTTTCGATTCACTGTCTTACCAACCACCCGCCGTCTGATTTTCTAACGTTATTACCTCATGAGTAAAAAAGTCTTCACCGCCGCCGATATTGAAGCCCACCTGAAATCAGGAAAGACCGCTGCCGATCTTCCGAAGGGCGTGATCCTTACTCCTTCCGCAAAGGACGTGCTCCGCGACGGACTCGGCCCTGTCCGCGCCGGTGGTTATAGCAGCGCCGCTCCGGCAGCTATAGCTTCCGCTTATACCGAGCCGATCCTGCCGGACTACGAATACCGGTGGACTCCCGGCAAGGACCCGAAGACTCCTGCGGAAATCGCCGCGTTCTTCAACTGTCCCGCCATCGTCGAGCTCAAGCAGCGCATGGTAGAGATCGGCCAGCGCATGTGGAACCGCGAATATACCGATGGCAACGGCGGCAACCTCACCATCCGCGTCGGTGACAATCTCGTGCTCTGCACGCCCACTCTCGTTTCCAAAGGCTTCATGACGCTTGAGCAAATGTGCCTCGTGGACATGGAAGGCGTCCAGCTCGCCGGGAAATACAAGCGCACCTCCGAGTGCATGACCCACCTTGCGATCATGAAGCGCCAGCCGAAGGCAAAAGCCTGCTGCCACGCCCACCCGCCGCATGGCACTGCCTTTGCCGTCGCCGGCGTCCAGCCTCCGACTTGTATGATCCCCGAGGCCGAGGTTTTTCTCGGTCAGATCGGCCTATCCGAATATCAGACCCCCGGCACCCCCGCCAACGCGGTGGCCGTCGGTGACGCGGCGGTCGATCACATGGCCGTGCTCATGGTCAACCACGGTGTCATCACCTGGGGCAAGGACATCGAGGACGCCTACTGGAAAATGGAGAACGTCGAGTCCTATTGCAAAACCATCTGGGTCGCCTCCCAGATCAATGGCGGCAAGCTTCTCACCATCACCGGTGGCCAGGCCAAGGAACTCATCGCTCTCCGCAAGGTGCTCGGCATGGAGGACAAGCGCGCCAACTGGCAGGAATGCCAACTCTGCGATAATTCCGCCTTTCAACCCGGCACCGTCTGCCAGATCCCTGACAAGGTGGCTTCCTCCGCATCCGGCAGCGCCAAGCTCGATCCGGAAGCCGAGAAGCTCGTGCAGATGCTCACCGAGCAAATCCTCGCCGCGGTGAAGTGATAGGTATCCGCTGGTGGCCGCTGGTTCTCAGCACCCGGGACCCATGCCTTGTAGATGGTTCTCCAGAAAGTATTGTTCTCAGAAGATGAGATCGCTGCTATTTCCCAAAGCCTGGGCGGCCTTCGCGGATCAGTTTGGAGAAATCGGCGGACTGGTCTGCGGCGCGTGCGGCATCGTTGATGAGCGCGCGTTTCCTCAGCACGGGAAATGTCATTCCGTCGGTGACAAACGTCCATAGCAACGCGCCGGAAAAGATCGGCCACATCAGGGCAGCTAGCAGAAATCGGGAAATGGTGCGCGGACGTTTTATGTGCCTTTTTTCGGAAGTGAGTGAAATCCAGCGGCCATTTCGCCCGATTTGTGAATTTTGTTTCGCGAGCGGGTCATTTTCCAACTCATTGGAAATCAAATGTCGGAAAAGCGGGAAAAGGCGATTTCTGGTAGATAGAGCCGATTTTGTCATCTTTCGCCACCCCCTCTGGAAAATTTCTTTAGCGAAGTGCGGCGCTCTATCACGCTGCGGAAATGCCAACTTTGGGGTGGCAGCAGGCGCGTGAACGGGCCGGGGGCATGCCCCGGACACCGACGGATGCCGCAGCGGCAGGTGGCGGGCGAAAAACTGATATACCGAACGCGAAACGCCTCCCTGGGGGGGGAACGTCTTCCTGCTAGGCGGAACCATCATTCCGGACCGGGCAAACCCCTTTTCAGCCCCAGTCAGGTGGGGGCCAACGCAGGTGACGGATCCGGCAAGAGCGGCAGCGGGATCGGACATGCGGGGAACTAGCAGGTGGATAGGCCGGATGGCAAGCAAAGGGGGGCACTGACAATCAGACTTCCGATGGACAGGGTGCAGAGCCTTGTAGCGAGGCGCTCCGGCGACGGTCTCGGGCGGGACACGCCGGGGATTTCAGAAAATGGAGCCGCTGGTCGGATTCGAACCGACGACCTATTCATTACGAATGAATTGCTCTACCCCTGAGCTACAGCGGCGTGCTGACGTGAGCGGAAGCAAACAGAGTCCAGGATTTTTCGCAAGCCGGAAATAACCACTTGCTGCCGCTATTCCTTGAAATCCGTGGTAGCGGTTTTCAAATCGAGCTCCTTGATCCACCCGTTGCGGAAACGGACGTCGTGGCCCTCGCACTGGAGTTTCAATCCGCCGGGGACGTCGGTGAGGCCTTTGCCGCCGTCGTTTCCGCCGTCGATGCCGGATTTCGCGCCGCCCCAGACCTGGTTGATCGTCTGATCGGTGTGAACTTTGATGCCGTTGAAAAACAGACTGACCAGAGGGTTTTCAACGAGTTTTCCCTCCTTGAAACGGGCCGCGCGGAAAACGATGTCATAACAATTCCATTTGCCGATGCCCTTGTAGGCCTCGTAGGGCGATTCGGTTTCGTTGATCACCGCCGCCATGCCGTGTTTGGTTTTATCGCCGTCGAGGATCTGGATCTCGAAGCGGTTCTGCAGATAGACGCCGCTGTTTCCGCCTTCCTTGCTAACGAGAAACTCGATGTGCAGGCGGAAATCGCGGTATTCCTTTTTGGTCACGATGTCGGCCGAGCCGTATTTGCCGCCGGCGGCGGCCGGGTCGTCGGACATCAGGACGGTGCCCTTGTCCACGGGGTCCGCGACGATTTTCCATTTGATCGGTAGTGACGAGGCGAACCCCGGACCCTGCCAGTAGGTCCACTTGGCGTCCAACATTTCACGCGAGCCGTCGATGATCGTTTCTGCACCATCGATGGGTTTCGCGCCGAGGCCGATTTCCGCGTGGAGCGGGGAAACGAGGGCGAGGAGGGCTGCTAGGAATCGGGTGGCTTTCATGAAACGAACGCTACAGGGGAAACCGCCGCCGTCTTTCTCAACCGCGCTTTTTGAAATGGCTCAAGATCGCCTTCACCAAGCCGGGAATGTCATGCTGCGGTGCCTCGAATGCGGGCTTCATGCCCTTTTTCCGCAGGGTCTCGCTGGTGACCGGGCCGATGCTCGCCGCGCCACAGCCTTCCGGCCAGTCGATGCCGAGATCGAAGAAATGATCCACGGTGGAGCTGGAGGTGAAGGTGATGAGGTCCGCGCCTTCCTCCTCCAGCCGCGCACGGGCACCGGTGGGATCTTCGGTCTCGGGCACGGTGCGGTAGGTGATGCAATTATCGACGATCGCGCCTAACGCGGTGAGTCCTTCGCCGATGACATCGCGGGTCTCGGCGGCTTTCACCCATAGCATGGTTAGGTTTTCGATGTCTTCTTTTTTGAAGGCCTCGATCAGGCCTTCCGCCACGAAGCGCTCCGGGATCAGATCAACGGCGAAGCGATACTCGCGGATCTTCTGCGCCGTGCCATTGCCGATCGCCGCGATCCGCGGATTTCCCAAACTGCGGGCGTCGGCGAAGGCGATGAAAAATGCGTCGAAGAAACGCTCTACGCCGTTAGGACTGGTGAAAACGAGCCAGTCATACTCGTGCGCATGCGTGACCAGCTCCACAAACTCACGCTGGTCCTCCGGCGGCTCGATGCGGATGGTGGGAAGTTCAATCACATCAGCCCCGAGGTCGCGCAAGGCTTTGCTCAGCTCGCCCGCCTGCTCGCGGGTGCGGGTGACGACGATGCGCTTGCCAAACAGCGGGCGCTTTTCAAACCAGTTGATTTTCTTCCGCTCGTTCACGACGTCGCCGATCACCGCGACAGCGGGGGAGCTGAAATTCGCCCGATCCGCGATGTCGGCGATGTCTGCCAGAGTGCCGACGATGGTTTTCTGCGAGCCGGTGGTGGCCCAGCGTGTTAGAGCGATGGGTGTTTCGGGAGCCGCGCCGTTTTCGATGAACGCGCTGGTGATTTCACGCAGCCGGGCGACGCCCATGACAAAAACCTTGGTGCCGGGGGCTTTCGCGAGCTGTGCGTAATCAACTGAGCTGAAGCCCTTCGTCGGATCCTCGTGGCCGGTGAAAATCGTGAGCTGCGTATTGTGATCGCGGTGCGTCACCGGGATGCCGGCGTAGGCGGGACCTGCGATGGTGGAGCTGATGCCGGGGACGATTTCAAAGGTCACGCCTGCTTCTGCTAGTTCCGCCGCTTCCTCGCCGCCGCGGCCGAAGATCATCGGATCGCCGCCCTTGAGGCGGACGACGTTTTTGCCGGCCTTCGTTTTTTCCACGATGATGCCGTTGATCTGGTCCTGCGGGACGGAGTGGTCCTTGGCGCGCTTGCCGACGTAGATTTTCTCACAGCCGGGTTTGGTCCAGTTGAGAAGCTCCGGGCTGCTGAGCGCGTCGTAAACGAGCACGTCGGCGAGCTCGATGCACTCCTTCGCGCGGAGGGTGACAAGGCCGAGGTCGCCGGGGCCGGCGCCGACGAGATAACAAGTTCCGGAAGTGCTCATGAGAGTGAATTGAAAAGTTCGAGTGCGAGAGTGATAGGATCGGTGCCGCAGGCCTCGCCGGATTTCGGCGTGCCTCCTTCGTCTGGGAATACGCGGGCTTTCAGGGTGATTTCACCGCCGGTGATAGAAGAATAAACACCGACAGGCGTGTGGCAGCCGCCATCCAACAGGCGCAGGAACTCACGTTCCGCGGAGATGCACAGCCATGTGTCGCGATGGCCGATGGATTCGGCGAATACCCGGCTGGGCGCGTCTCCCGCGCGGACCTCGAGGGCGATGGCTCCTTGGCCGGCAGCGGGAAAGAAGTTGCTTTCCGGCAGACGGGTCACGTGGATTCCAGGAATGCCGTTCACAGGCTCCAAATTCCCGCCATCAGGAAATTCAGGAATGAATCCAAGTCTCACCAGTCCGGCCTCCGCTAACAAAATTGCATCGTAGGTCCCGTCCTCCGCGAGTTTCCGCAGGCGGGTCGGGACGTTGCCGCGCAGATCGGAAACCTTCACGTCCGGCCGCAGCCATTCGATCTGCTTTGCCCGCCGCACGCTGCTGGTGCCGACGCGTGCGCCGTGCGGCAGAGCGTCGAGCCCGCCGGGAGCGAGCGTCACCAGCACATCTCTAACCGGGGCGCGTTCGAGAGTCGCTGCCAGCACATAACGGCATTGCAGCGTGGTCGGCAGGTCCTTGAGCGAATGCACGGCGATGTCGATCTCGCCTGTATCGAGCGCTTCCTCGATTTCCTTGATGAAAACGCCTTTGTCGAAAGTTCCTTCCGCCTTCGCCACCTCTGCCAGAGAAACATCCGTGCGGCGGTCGCCGGTCGTTTTGATCACCCTGCGCTCGATGACCAGATGCGGAAACGCGGCTGCGAGCGCGGCCTCGGTGGCCGTGGCCTGGACGAGGGCCAGTTCACTGCCGCGGGTGCCAACGACGATTTTGGTGGGTGACGGGTCGCTCATCTCGGTTTCCGGAAGTGGGGTGGGGAATGCCACCCGGTGGAATCCTTTCCATGGCCACGCGAGACTTCCGGCGCAAGTCCAAGATGACGGCGCGCGCCATTTAGAGCCCCCTCCGCGATCACGCACACGCGATCACGGACTATCGTTGTGGCCGGAAATGGGATATTCCTTTTCCTGTCAACGCGGACAAGCTCTCCCCCCAAGCAAGCCCGCCGAAACAAAACATTCCCCCCGAGTTCAGAAAAACCGGCGAAAAACGAACCTCCCCCCAGTTCGTTTTCCGCCGGTTTTTTTGCCCTCACGTCCCGGGCAGTTTCAGCTTCTCCAGCTCATGATCAATGATCCGCTCGCACTCCTGGATCTGTAACAGGCGACGGGTGCGGGCCTCCTCGGCGAGTTGCTCCAGCGTGTCGATGTCGTAAAGATAGACCTCCTCGATTTCTCCCACCGCCGGATCGATGTCACGCGGCACGGCGATATCGATGAAAAACAACGGCCGGTATTTCCGCGCCCGGCGGACTTTTTCCACCTCCTCGCGATGGACGATCGCATGCGGCGCGCCGGTCGAGGAAATCACCACGTCCACCCGTTCCAGCACGCTCTGCCAATCATCGAAGCGCACCGCGCTGCCGCCCATTTCCGTTGCCAGCTCCTGCGCGCGGTCGAATGAGCGGTTCGCCACGAAAATCGATCTTGCCCCGCGCGATACCAGGCTCTGCGCGGTGATCCGGCTCATTTCACCCGCTCCCAGAATCATCACCTCGCTGTTTTTCAAGTGACCGAAAATCTTCTCCGCCAGATCCACCGCCACATTTCCAACAGAAGTCGAACCCTCTTGGATGGACGTCTCGGTGCGCACCTTTTTCCCGACTCCGAAAGCGCGTTGGAAAAGTTTGTTAAGCACCGCACCCGTGGCCCCCGCTTCGAGTGCCGCTCCGTATGCCTGCTTCACCTGGCCGAAAATCTCCGTTTCCCCGAGCATCATCGAGTCCAGCCCGCTCACCACCCGGCACAGATGCCGTGCGGCGTCCGCCTTTTCTTTCCGATAGAAATGCGCTGAAACACTCGAATCCACATGGATCTTCTCCGCCAGCCGCGTCTCGATCAGTCCAAACGCGGCCTGTGCGTTCTCCGCAGCCAGATAGAATTCCGTGCGGTTGCAGGTGGAAATCACGACGCCTTCCGTCGCCTCCGCCAGCGCGATGAGGTCTTGCGATGCCGCACCCAGGCTCGCCGTTCCGACGGCGAACCTCTCCCGCACATCCACGGGGGCGGTGCGGTGATTGAGGCCGAGGCAGAGAAGTTCCATCAGACGAATGCGAAAACCACCAGTGATAGAATGAAAAGCGCCACTGCCGCCAGCGATAGCCGCCTGCCCGTCAATCCACGCACCGTCTTGATTCCGATCAGGAAAACATAGCCCACCCACACCGCCAAGGCCGCGATTAGATGCCCCGTCGCGTTTGTCGTGTGCGGCATCAGAAATCCCGCGATGATCCCGATGGTTAGCAGGATCCCGCCCAGCCATAGCAGCCGCTCCAGCGAAATCAGCAGCTCGCGCACCGGTGGCAGATTCCGGAACAGCCCGCTTTTCAAATGGTGATCCTTCAGTTGCTTGTCCAGCACCAGAAACATGACGCCCGCCACCGCCGCCAGTGCCAGCGCGCCGTAGGCCAGCACCGACATCGCCGAATGCGTTTCATGCCACGCATTTCCGCCAGGCATGCGCTGCGGATTTTCTACCAGTTTCCCCGGCACCAGCGCAAAAACCTGGAACACCACCACCACCGGCGCGGTAAAAACCCCGAGCAGCGAAATCCGATACGCCGGTCCCACCAGCAGGTAAAACAACGTCAGCGACCACGCCAGAAACGCCAGGATTTCCCCCGTCCCCACCAGCGGACAAGCCGCCCGCATCTGCCCGCGCAGGGATAGGAAACCGAGTTGGCAAACAAACGCCGCCACCATCCAGAACACCGTCAACCGGCTCCGACGCCCGTTGTGTACCGAGATCATTCCCCAAGCTCCGCCGATGGCAGCGAGCAGGGTGGAAGCAATGAGAAACCAGCGGTCCATGTCCATCCATGATGTCTAGGCGCGGAACGTGCAAGCCGAAGAACGCGGAATAGCCGCAGCGTGGTCCGCACAGTCCTCTGTGCGGTCTTATTGGTGCAGGCCGAAGATTCTGCACAGGGCGGACTATGCTGAATACCTTTGCGCTGGGATGCTGGACAAATAATCCAAAGGGCTGACGATCCGGGAATGCATTTGGGCGTGGAGCGCGATGCAGTTTAAGTTTCGGGATCGGAGATGCGGATGAACTTTGGAGTGCGGAGAGAATCACCGCTTTGAGGGGGCGCGGGGACTTTTTTCAAGCATCTGGCAAGTTAGAAAAAGGCGTGAATACGGGGCTCTTTGGTGGCTTGCGAGATCCTCGGGTGCCTGGCCCGCCTCTCAAAGCGGTGATCCTCACCGCACTCCAAAGTTTCCGCCTGTGGCGGCTTCCTCACCTCTTTCCCTTCGGCATCCTCAAAAACGCCGCCACTTCTACCAACGGGCGGGTGTTGAATACATCCTGTTTCCGCAGCCAGCCTTTTCTAGCAAGTCGCACGCCGAGGCCGAGGTGGTGCAGGCCCATGGTGGAGTGGGCGTCCGGGTTGATGGAGCAGAGCACGCCCTTGTCGCGGGCGCGTTTCCACCAGCGCCAATCCATGTCGAGGCGCATGGGGCTGCAATTCAGCTCGATGATGGTCCGGGTTTCCGCTGCGCAGTCGATGATCATGGCGTGGTTCACGGCGTAGGGCTCGCGTTTCAAGAGCAGCCGCCCGGTGACGTGGCCGAGCATGGTGACGTGTTCGTTTTCCATCGCCCGGCAGATGCGGCGCGTCATTTCCTCCTCGCTGAGGGTGAACGACGCGTGCACGGAGGCGACGCAGTAGTCGAGTTTTGCGAGAATTTCATCGGAGAAATCCAGCGTGCCGTCTTTGTGGATGTCCACCTCGATACCGGCGAAGATGCGGAATTTTTCATAACCCGCGTTCAATAGTGCGATGGCTTCGACTTGCTCTAGCAGACGTGTTTCATCGAGGCCGTTTGCCTGGAATGACGCCTTCGAATGATCCGCGATGCCGAGGTATTGAAGGCCTAACTCCATCGCCTCGTCCGCCATGGCTTCCAGCGTGTGGATGCCGTCCGAGGCGGTGGTGTGGTTGTGGAAAGTGCCGCGAAGCTGCGCCAGCTCTACCAATTTCGGCAGCGTGTGATCCGTAGCAGCTACGATTTCGCCGCGATTTTCGCGCAGTTCCGGCTCGATGAAATCCAGCCCTAGTGCCCGATAGATGTCCCGCTCCTCGTTCACTTCCGGGATCACGGCTGTGTCATTCGTAGGCGTGAATCCATACTCGTTGAGCGAAAGCCCTTGTTTGAGAGCCAACCCGCGGATGGCGACGTTGTGCTCCTTTGAGCCGGTGAAATATTGGAGGGCGAAGGGAAACTGCGCGTTAGAAACCGCGCGGAGGTCGCATTGCAGGCCGTTTTTTAACCGTACCGAGGATTTCGTATCGCCACACACGATCACGGATTCCACCTGCGGCAGGGTGGTGAAATCCTCGCAGACGAGTTTCGGTTCCTTCGTCGCCACGAGGAAATCGAGGTCGTGCACGGTTTCCTTCGCCCGCCGGAATGAACCGGCCACCGTTACCCGCGAGATTTCCGGATGCATCCGCAGCAGTTCCAGGATCTCTTCTACCAGCGGGCTGATCCCGCCTAGCAGGAAAGTGTCGGCGAAGGTTGCCTTCAGCGCGATGGCTTCCAGAATTTTCACCTGCGTCTTCGCGCCGAAGCCCGGCAAACCCGCGACTTTTCCTGCGTCGCAAGCGGCTTTCAGTTCGGCGATGGATGAAATTTGCAATGCTTCGTAGAGCGCTTTCACTTTCTTCGGACCGAGGCCTTGGAGGTCGAACAATTCGAACAGCCCGGCTGGAAACTCCGCACGCAGTTTTTCGTAAAACTCCAGCCGTCCGGTGCTTGCGAGTTCGTGTAGTTTGTCCCGCAGCGCGTCGCCGATTCCCTTGATGCCTTTCAGCTCGTTCTTCTCCGCGAGTTCGACGATCTCGCCGTCGAAATTCCTAACTGTCTCCGCGCCCTGGCGGTAGGCGCGGACCTTGAAAGGGTTCTCGTCCTTCAGTTCCAACAGCAGGGCGATTTCCTCCAGCACCTCGGCCATGTTCTCACGCGTCATAGGCGGAATCTCTTCCGCAAGACCCGCAGGGTCAACTTTTGAGTGCGGTGGGCAGCACCGCTTTGAGGGGGGAAGTTGGGGTTTTGGGTGAGGCTGGGCTTCGGGAAAAAGGGGTGTGTGCGGGTATTTTTTAACTGATTTGTCGGTTGTTTCGCAGCGGGCCTGCCCCTCAAAGCGGTGATGCTCACCGCACTCCAAAGTTTATTTGAAAAGCACGTCCACGCCCATCGCGGACTTGCGCATGAACTTCGGCATCGACTCCGGGTTTCTCGGGCGGAACAGGCGGAACACATGACCTAACAATCCAAGTGTGAAAATACGGTCGATCATCCGGTAGCCGCGTTTGCGCCGGAGCAGGAGGCTGGCGGTCCATGCCAGCGTGCGCCGGCGCAGTCTGAATCGCTCGAAGGAAACCTTCACCCGGTAACGGCTGCCGCGTGGCCAGCGCAGCTTGTATTGCTTTTTCGCCGCCTGGATCCGCGCGGATAGACGATCGTCGAAAGGCAGGAAATAGTAGCGCCGGGCGAGCAGGATGAGTGAGAAGAAATCCCGCATGTGCTTGATGTCGTCCGCCGGCAGTCCGGCCTCGCGGGCGAGCGTGATCATGCGGGGAAACAGCTCCGCCGCAGCCTCGCCGGCGCGGACGGCGTGTTCGGGATCGGCGACAAAATGTCCGAGCGTTTTCCTAACCGCATGATTGATGAACAGCGAGTCCCAATAGACGTGCAGTAGCGGCGGGATGCGGACGCGACGGAAAAACAGCTTCTGGCGGGCGAAGTCCTCGATGTAGAAAACCTCGTGAATGACGGTGTCCGCGTGGCGCAGCAGCTCGAGCGCGGCGGGCGCGCGGTCATCTCCCAGCAGATTTGTGATAGTGCTTTCCACCGAGAGTCCGTGTTTGAAGATCCCGATGGCGGCGGCGGTGTTCAGGCGGATCCAGATATCGCGCCGGTCATTTTCCAGATAGGCGAGGCGGCGGAAGCGGTGCCAGCCGCCGGTCTGGCACCAGACGGACATGCCCACGACGTTTTCCGCGCTGGCGAGCTCGCGGGCGAAACGCTCGCAATCGCGGCCGATGAACGACGGAAACTCGCCGGCTCCCTCGTATTCGCGGCGGGCTTGCAGCTCGATGATCTTGCGCTGTTTCACCTGGAAGAACGCGGGGTTGAGCGGCAGGTAGCGGAAAAAATCGCTCTCGCCGTGTTTCATTGAGACGATGAAATTCGGTGAGTCGAGGCCTTTGAGCGTTTTCGCCAGAGTGTCGCGGTGCCAGATGAGATCGCCGATGGCGTGGGCGCCGACGGTCCAGGTGCGCAGGATGAGCTGGCGGCCGCGTTTTTCGAATTCGGGCAGCAGGCTCGCGATCAGGTGGTTGGTTTCCCGCGCGTTCCGCAAATGGAGGCGGGTGCGGATGGGATCGGTGACGTCGTTGCCGTCGCTTTCGCCGATTCGCAGGATGACTCCGGCGAGCAGGGGAAAATCATCGAGCACGCCGCAGACGAGGCCGCGGTAGTAGGATTCGAGTGTTTTCGGGTCGCTGCCGAGACCGGCTTCGACGGCGGCGGTCATCGGCAGGACATCGGTGGTGAGGAAAATTTTCAGTCCGAACTCGTTGTGGAGCAGGGTGAAAAGGCACGCGAATTTTTCCCGGAAGACCGCGATGCGCCGGGCGATTTCCGGTTCGTGGAGAGGGTGGGGGGCGAGGTGCGCAAGATCGTCGAGGGTGACGGCGTTGTAGCCTTGGTCCGTGATTTGGCGGGCGAAATGGCGTAGATCCTCCTCGATTCGCGCCCATTTTTCCGGCTCTGCATCGTTCCAGTGCATGAAGGGGATTTTCGACCAGTTCACGCGGCTTTTTTCGTAGCCCCGAAAAAACGGGCCGATGGCATCAATGAGAAACAGCTCCATGTGGGCAATGGGGCAGGATTGTCACCAAGATGCGGCCCGGCGAGAGCGGTTATTTGACGAAATTGTCACATTGCGAGGGAGTCGCGATGCGGGCGAAATGAAAATTGTGGTCCGTTCGGAGGCTTGTGAAAAATTTCACAATCCACTTGAGAGGTTGGCATGGCGCGGGCATTGTCCCGCCAGCCGCAACATCCCATGGTCAGCCCATCTCCTACTACCGTCCACACGGCCTACGATTCGAAAATCGAAGGAAACGTGATTATTACCCGCGTGGATGCCGCTATCAACTGGATGCGGAAAAACTCGCTGTGGCCGATGCCGATGGGCCTCGCCTGTTGTGCGATCGAGCTGATGGCGACTGCATCGAGCCGCTTTGACATTTCCCGCTTCGGCATGGAAGTGATGCGTTTTTCGCCGCGTCAGGCGGATGTTCTGATCGTTTCCGGCACGGTGACTTACAAAATGGCTCTGGCGGTGAAACGTGTCTGGGACCAGATGCCGGAGCCGAAATGGTGCATTGCCATGGGGGCCTGCGCGTCGTCCGGCGGAATGTATCGCAGTTACGCGGTGCTCCAGGGCATCGATAAATTAATCCCGGTGGATGTTTACATTTCCGGCTGCCCGCCGCGGCCGGAGGCGTTGATCGAGGGTCTGATGAAACTTCAAACGAAAATCGAGGGCGAGGAGTCCACGATGGCGCAGAAGCGGTCGTTCATCGACGAGGTGGCTTAATTTCCAGCAAAGAATTCAAAGATGTCAGCAGCAGCCGATGTGACGAAACTCCGCGGATTATTCGGAGAAAAAATTTGGGAAACGCTCGAATTCCGCAGCGAACACACCGTGCGGGTGGAGTTAGGCTCGCTGCACGACGTGCTGGCAACGTGCCACAAGGACCTCGGCTATGAGATGATCCTCGATATTTCCAGCCTCGACCACTTCGGCGACGATCCACGGTTCGAGATGGTTTATGAAATCGCCACTCTCGATGATTCCAAGCACCTGCGGATCAAGGCGAAGGTGAGCGAGGGTGAAACGGTGCCGAGCGCGACGGACATTTGGGCCGGCGCGGATTGGCATGAGCGCGAGGTTTGGGACATGATGGGGATTCCCTTCAGCGGCCACCCGAATATGAAGCGCATCCTGATGTGGGAGGGCTATCCGTTTTTCCCACTGCGCAAGGATTTCCCGCTGGCTGGCCGTCCGACCGATATGCCGGACGTGGCGTTCACCGGAGTGGCACCGCTGGAAGGTGGGCCTTTCGTGACCAGCGCCGGTGCCGAGGATACCGTCCGCCGCGAGCCGCGTGCGCGGGTGGTGGAGTGATGGGCGATCCTGCTTTTTGAAATTTTACGCCCCACCGTCATGACCTCGACTGGTGGACTATTTTCTAACGCTGGCAGAAATCTCCGGCAACTGGGCAGCTCGCCCGCATCGTGGTCGGTCGCGGGGATCATTCTGGCGATCCATGTTTGGGTGACTCTCGCGGGTGGGCCTGTCCGTCTGCCGGCATGGTCGGTTTATGAAACGATAGGGCTGACACGCGCGGGCGTGCTGTCCGGGAAAGTCTGGCAGATTTTCACTTACGGACTTCTCCACGGATCGTGGTGGCATGTCTCGCTGAACGCGCTCTTCGTGCTGCTGGTCGGCTCGCGGATCGAATACATGGCGGGCCGCGGGGTGATGCTGAGGACTGTTTTATCGGGGGTTTCAGGCGGTGGGGCCGGGCATATTTTGTTAGGTGGCGACGGGTTGCTGGTGGGGATCTCCGGGGGCTGTGTGGCGTTGTTACTCCTCCTCACGACGCTCTCCCCTCAATCACGGATGATGCCGCTGCCTGTATCTGGTAGAAATCTGGGGTTCGGAATCCTAGTGGCGGAACTTCTTCTGGCGCTGGCCAATCCGGCGTTGGGCGTGCCGGGATTTTCAAATGTCGGAAACTGGCTGGTGGGTCACGGGATGGCATCGTGGTTCGACATGGGTCACGCCTGTCATTTCGGCGGGGGAATCGCGGGCTGGCTCTATGGCCGGTGGTTGTTGCGTCCCCGTATTTCGCTAAAACGCCTCCGCGCCGAAAGGATGCGGCGGGAGGCGGACAGGCTCTGATAATTTTCAAAATCAGCGGTAACCGCGGATCTGCTTGCCGTTGTCATCGGCTTGGGCCTTCCCCTTGTTCTTGTTGTTTCCGCCTTGGGTGCGGGATTGTTGGGGTTGGCTGCGGCCGTTTCCTGGATTTCCAAGCTGCGGGCGCTGGTTCATCCGGGGTTGGGCGCGACTGTTGTTCTTTTGGGTGTTCTTCGGCTGCTGCTGCGCGTAGGTGTTCACTGGCGAGTTATACCGGGACTGTGACTGCTGGCGGTTGGCCGATTGGGAACCGGAGCGCGACGGTTGGCTGACCTGAGGCCTGGACTGGTTTTGATAGCCGCTCCTGGCTTGAGGGCGCGAGCCATCGGCCTGCCTGTTATAATTCTGTTGCGACTGGTTGGACCGCTGCTGTTGGGCCCTGTTGTTGCCCGGGGTCTGTTGGCGAACCTGCTTGGCCCAGCCGTAGTTCGTGCCGCGGTAGGCGGATTCGCGGTTGCGGTAGTTTACGACCGTAATGTTGCTGACATGTCTCGGAGGTGGGCAGTATCCACCACCGGGGCGCCAACCGTAGGGATGGGGAACCCCATAAACCACGGCGGGTCGGTAACCAATCGGGTAGTATCCGTTCAGATAGGGATCGTAGTAGCTGCGGCGGCTGTAGTCGTAGTAGCTGTAGCAGTAGGGATCGTAGCCCCAACGTGGGTTGCCGGTGGAGACGAAAACCGAGGTGTTGAAGTTACTTCCGCCGTAGCCGTAGCCGTCACCGTAGCCACTGCTGTAGCTGCCCCCGACGCTGTAGCCGCCCCCGGAATTGTAGGAGCCTCCTACGGTGGTGGAGCCATAATAAGGATCATAGGCACAGGAGCTGAAACCAAGAGATGCGGCAGCTCCCACTGCCACAACGGCCAACAGGCGAAGATTTTTCTTCATGCAGCTACGACAACACGGGACCGGGTTTTATTCGAATGGTTTTTCAGGGAATTTTCGCCCTGACGCTGCCGTGGGTTGACATGGGTCGGTATTCTTCGGTTTCCTTGCCTCCAGCAAAATATGAACAACTCAAACGCGCCGGTTCTTGTCACAGGGGGGGCTGGCTATATCGGCTCCCACACGGTCCGCCTGCTCACCGGACAAGGGCGCAAAGTGGTGGTTCTCGACAATCTCGTCTTCGGCCATGAACAGGCGATCGTGGATCCGAATGTCGAGCTGGTGGTCGGCGATGTGGGGGATCAAGACCTTGTCCGCTCGCTTTTCAAGAAACACAGCTTTGGCGCGGTGATCCATTTCGCCGCTTACGCCTACGTCGGTGAGTCCGTGACGAATCCGCTGAAGTATTACCAGAACAACACCGCGGAGCCGATCAAGCTGCTCCAAGTCATGCAGGAGTCCGGCTGCAAGGTGTTCGTTTTTTCCTCCACCTGCGCGACTTACGGCGTGCCGGACAAGCTTCCGATCACCGAGACGAACCAGCAGAACCCGATCAACCCGTATGGCCAGAGCAAGCTGATGGTGGAGAAAATCCTCGCCGATTGCGACACCGCCTGGGGCTTGCGGAGCGCCTGCCTCCGTTATTTCAATGCCAGCGGATGCTCGCCGGATGGTAAAATCGGCGAAGATCACAGTCCCGAAACCCACCTCATTCCCCGCGTCCTCATGGCTGTGACCGGCGAAATCGAATATCTCGAGGTCTTCGGCACCGACTACGAAACGCCGGACGGCACCTGCATCCGCGACTACATCCACGTCGAGGATCTGGCCGACGCCCACGCCCGGGCACTCGACCATCTTGCGGCAGGCGGCGCGTCCGTCCGCTGCAACCTCGGAACCGGCATCGGCGTCTCGGTGAAAGAGATCATTTCCGCTGTTGAGGAAATCACCGGCAAGACGGTTCCGGTGAAATACGGACCACGCCGGGCCGGCGATCCTGCCTCGCTGGTGGCGGATCCCCAGCTCGCGAAGGAGTTGCTCGGTTGGGTTGCGAGCCGCAAGGATATCCGCGATATGGTCGGTCCTGCATGGACCTGGATGAGCGGCTCCAATTCCGGAAGATTTCCTCCAAACCAGAGTCCGACGTAACTGCGATGTATTGACATTTGCGCTTGCGGTCGAAAAAAAATAGCGCCACTTTAACCCAACTTGATTTTCCAAACCGATGAATTCCACATTTTCTGCAATCCAAGTCAGGCGGCGTAGTCAAGGCTTCACCTTGGTCGAAATGCTCGTCGTCATTGCCATCATGTCCATCCTCATGACCGCGGGCGCGATTGGCCTTAGCGGAATGGGAGGCAAAGGGGTGACCAGCGGAGTTGCAACCGCCGAATCTCTTTTTGACGAGGCTAGGTCCACCGCCATTAGCAAAAACATGCGGGCCTGCGTGCTGGTGGCCAAGGAACTCACGAACAACCCGGCGGAGGATCTCCGCCGCATCATCGTAGCTTATGAGGAGGTGGACAACGTCGCGACGAGTTCGACATTCGGCCAGGCCAAGAATCCTACCAATGCCAATCCCAAGTGGGAGCTCTCCAGCCGTGGTGCGGTGCTTCCCGATCAGACTTTTTATAGCAGCGTACTGAGCAAAAAGGACCAAGCAAATGGAAGCGGGACCATCCGAACCGTCCAATCCACCGATTTTGTTTCAGCGAAAACCGCCCTGACCGGTGAATACTATATCTATCAATTTAATTCGCAGGGAATTCTGATTGATCCCGGCAATGCCAATTTCCAAGGAGGCTCCAGCTTCATCATAGGGACTGGTGCCCGCAACATGTCCAAAACGTCAACTGAGCAGCCGCCCCTTGTGACAGCCACCAGCAAACGCGATTTCGGCGGATTTGTCGTCTGGCGTAATGGCAGGACTTCGGTCTTCCGTAGCCCGGATCAGATGGGAAGTGATATCAATACACTGAAAGCAGGCGACAAATTCTAATTTCATGAAATCCTTTCGAAAATCCATCTCATCAAGCGGCTTCACGCTGTTGGAAACAGTTATCGCCATCGGGGTCTTGGCGGTGCTTCTCACCGGCTTTATGGTCGTCTTCGCCCCTGCCGCTGCGGGTATCCGCAAGTCCATCAACGTGCAGGAAGCCGACCGACTCACCTCCACGATCGAACAGGAGATGGCTACATTTCGAAAAGGTGACGAATCCGGTCTGCCCCAGAAAGTCCAATACACCGCATTCGATAAGGCATTCAAATGGATCGAGGATTCGAAAACCGCCAACAGAGCGATCCTCGTCTATCAATACCGCGGAAGGCTGGGGGGAACTGCCCGCAATGATGGAACCCCCGAACCAATGGTCGATGCCAAAGGCAAACTGCCGGGCAAGGACTTCGTGGTCATACCGATGGCCCGCCGCAGCAGTGATACGAAGTTTACTGACGACCTCGATGCCATCGAAGGCGGCGTCTATCTGGTGAAATGCACCCAGCTCGTTTTCTCGACTGCCGCAAGTGGAGGCCTGATCCCGAGCACCGCCACCAGGATCATCGACCCTAAAGCTTCCTCTGGTGTTACTGTTTCCAGCGCGGACACCTATCCTGAAGCCGTGATCGCCTTCTCCGCAGAGTTTTACACCTTGCCCGCCAAGTCCGCTTCTTTCTTCACCGGTCCTGGTTTCAGTTCCGCCTTCGATAAGGCAAAAACTCCGGTCTTCACCCGTAATCTAGCCGTCCGCCGGTAAGTTTCTGACAAAATCCATTTATGAAAACCCTTAGGACTTCTCCCGCCAAACGTGGCTTCACCCTGATGGAGCTGATGGTCGCCATGGCCATCACCACCATCATCGTCACCGTTCTGGTCTCCATCACCTCCCTCGCGCTCGATACTTGGAACCGCAGCCGTAACGAACTCCGGGCTGCGCGCCAAGGGAAAACCATGATCGATTCCATGGCCCGTGATTTCGAGTCCCTCGTGACCCGCCCCGGCAACGCCAACGAGTGGCTTTCCGCTACCACTGCGAATACGAGTTTGCCAAAAGTCAATAACACGGAGAGCGGCAATACTTGCGACCTGATCTTTTTCACTGCCGCAACCGATCGATATAATGGCCAAATCGGCACCGCCACCGACATGGGTGGTGATGTTTCCTGCGTTTCATACGGATTATCCGCGAAAGACCCGATCACACAAGCCAATGGCAAGTTCGAGACTTTCGTCCTCAGCCGTATGCTGGTCAACCCGGACAAAACCTTCACGGATTTGTTGGGAAAAGCCGACCTCGCCTCCGCATTAAGTGGCACTCCCTACGGCAACAATCTCTCAAATCCCGAGAACTTCGTTTGTGAGAACATCTATCAATTCTCGCTCACATTCCATGTGCAGGTAGCCAAGAGCACCACTGCCGGAGCAACCACCACCACCGTGCTGGTTGACGTGCCGGTGACCGTTGGCAAGACCACCTCCGGGGAGGTTTCAAAGGAATTCCGAATTCAAGGTTCCGGACTGATCGCTGATGTCTCCGGCGGCATTGCTACCCCGGATGAACTGAAGGCAGGTCGCCTCACGGCGGTGGAGATCGCCATAACCGTCATTTCCGACTTCGGGATCGACCAACTCCGCACACGCACATTCAGCGCAACCCAGCAGGCCGAGTTCCTCGCGAAAAACTCCTATCAATACACCAAGCTCGTGCAAGTTCCAGGCATGTGAGCCGCATGCCTGAAAGGGCGGCAAATTTTCCAAAGGCCGGACATCATTGTCCGGCCTTTTTGTTTCAGAGCGCTCCGAAACGCCGGTGGCGGCGCTGGTATTCCGTCACGGTTTCAAACAGATCACCCTGGCGGAAATCCGGCCAGAATTTCTTCACGATGACGATTTCCGCGTAGCTGATCTGCCAGAGCAGGAAATTGGAAACGCGCATCTCGCCGGACGTTCTAACTAGTAAATCGGGATCCGGAATACCGGCGGTTTGCAGACGGGAGGCGAACAGCTCGGCGTCGATTTCTTCAGGCTCGATGTTTCCCGCCACAGCATCCACCGCGAGCGAGCGGGCGGCGGAGACGATTTCCTCACGGCCACCGTAAGACAGCGCGAGCACAAGTGTCATTTTCTTGTGATTGGCGGTGCGGGCCTTAATGCGTTCGATGAGGGCGCGTGTGCTTTTTGGCAGGCGATCCAGTTGGCCGATGGCGAGGAGGCGCACCTGTTGGCGGTCGAGGTCCTTGGCTTTTTCATCGAGAAAGCGATCAAGCAGAGTCATCAGCGCGGAAACCTCGGCTTCCGGGCGGCTCCAGTTTTCCGAAGAGAACGCGTAGAGCGTTAGATATTCCACACCCAGCTCGATGCAGGCTTCCATCACCTCGCGGACGGACTCAGCGCCGGAGCGGTGACCTTCCAAACGCGGCAGACCGCGCTCCTTTGCCCAGCGGCCGTTGCCATCCATGATGATGGCGATGTGGCGGGGGATTTCGGGGTGGGAAGACATGGAGATAAGTCTGATAGGACCTATTCGACTTATTTCACTGCCAGCGTCTGGACGCGGTCCGGACCGACGCCGACAAACGCGACCGGTGCTCCGCAAAGCTCGGAGAACCGGGTGAGGTAGGCCTTTGCATTTGCGGGCAGATCCTCGTAGCGGGTGATTTCGGTGGTGTCGGATTTCCAGCCGGGAAGGGTTTCGTAAACGGGCTTCGCCTTGTTCCATGCGTCGCGGTTGGCGGGCGGAAGTTCGTGGATCTCGCCGTCGATGTCGTAGCCGGTGCAGATTTGCAGCGTTTCGTATTCGTCCAGTCCATCGACGTTGGTGATCGCCAGCCCGGTGACCCCGTTGACCATGCAAGCGAAGCGGAGGAGCACGGTATCGAGCCAGCCGCAGCCGCGCGGGCGGCCGGAAACGACGCCGAATTCGCGACCCAGGCCGTGCAGGTATTCGGATAGGCCTTCGTCCACGGTCGGGAAAGGGCCGGCGCCGACACGAGTGGTGTAGGCCTTGCAAACGCCGATGACGCGCTGGATGGCGTTCGGCGGCAGGCCGGAACCGGTGCAGGAACCGCCGGAGGTGGTGTTTGACGAAGTAACGAACGGATAGGTGCCGAAGTCGATGTCGAGAAGCGTGCCTTGGGCACCTTCGAAAAGGATGGTCTTGCCTGCTTTCCACGCGGTGTGGAGAACGGGAATGGTGTTGGTGACGTGAGGGCGCAGGCGGGCGAAGGCGGTGTAAACTTCTTCCAGCACTTGCTCTGCGGTGAACTGTGGCAGGTCGTATTTCGCGAGAATTTCATTCACCTCGGCGACTCGGCGCGTGACCTGTGTGCGCGTGAACTCTTCGTCCAAAAGATCCGCGATGCGCAGGCCGCAGCGGTTCACCTTGTCGGCGTAGGTCGGGCCGATGCCGCGCTTGGTGGTGCCGATTTTCTGGTCACCGAGGGAAATTTCGCGGGCGGCGTCGAGTTCCTTATGAAACGGGAGAACGACGTGGGCGCGGTCAGAAATCAGGAGCTTGTCCGGTGTGATGGAAACTCCGAGTGCTTCGTTGCGTTCGATTTCCGCGACGAGACCGGTGGGGTCCACGACGACGCCGTTGCCAATAATGTTCACCTTGCCGTCCCAGAGGATGCCTGAGGGAAGCAGGTTGAGAATGTAGCGCACGCCCTTGGCGATGACCGTGTGGCCGGCATTGTTGCCACCCTGGCCGCGCACAACGACATCCGCGGTTTCTGTCAGATAGTCAACGATCTTGCCTTTTCCTTCGTCTCCCCACTGGAGACCTACGACGATGGTGTTCATTATTGAGGTTAAATCTCTTTGGATTTATCGATTAGCGTCGCGAACTCCTCGAAGAAGTAACTCGCATCATTCGGGCCGGGAGCGGCTTCCGGGTGGTATTGCACGCTGAAAACCGGCAGGTCGCGATGGCGCATGCCCTCGACGGTGCCGTCGTTCAGGTTGACGTGCGTCACTTCGATTTCCGGCGGCAGAGAGTCGGGATCGACCGCGAAACCGTGGTTTTGCGAGGTGATGGAAATTTTTCCGGTGCGCAGATCTTTGACGGGTTGGTTTCCCCCGCGGTGGCCGAATTTCAGCTTGAAGGTGGTTCCACCGAAGGCGTGGGCGAGGAGTTGATTGCCGAGGCAGATGCCGAAGATCGGTTTTTTGCCGATGAGTTCCTTCAGCTCTTCGTGGATGTAGCCGAGTGCGGACGGATCGCCGGGGCCGTTGGAGAGGAAGATGCCATCGGGATTTTTTGCGAGGACTTCTTTGGCGGAAGTGGTCGAGCTGACGACTTCCACTTCGAAGCCCGCTTGGCGCAGGCGGCGGAGGATGTTGAATTTCAGGCCGAAATCATAGGCAACGATGCGGTGGCGCACCGGCGGAAGTTCCTGATAGGGTCCGGGTTGTTCGGTGGAGGCGTTCGGCAGGATCCATTCGCGGGACTCATCGGCCCACAGGTAGGATTCCGGGGTGGAAACTTCCTTTACGTAGTCCATGCCTTCCATTGAGGGCGAGGCTTTCGCGGCGGCGATGGCGGCATCGGCGTCGAGCTCGGTGGTGACGCAGGCGCGCATGGCACCGAGCGAGCGGAGGTGTTTGGTGAGGGCCCGGGTGTCGATACCTTCGATGCCAAGAATGTTATTTTCACAGAGGTAAGCGGAAAGCGGCTGGGTGGAGCGCCAGTTGGAGGGAACCTCACAAAGTTCGCCGATCACAAACGCCCGGATGTGGGGGCCCGCGGACTCGGCGTCCTCGGGATTGATCCCGTAATTTCCAATCTGGGGGTATGTCATCGCGACGATCTGCCCGCGATAGGACGGATCGGTGATGACCTCCTGATATCCGGTCATGGAGGTGTTGAAACAAATTTCTCCGGTGGTGGTTCCGGTGGCTCCGAAGGCGGTTCCTTCAAAACAGCGTCCATCTTCAAGGGCTAGAATGGCAGTAATCGGCACGGCGGCGGCAGGCTAGGCAGCCGATTTGCGCGATGCAAGAGAATGCTCATTCTCTGGCGCGCGTATCGATGAAAATAGTGATGGGGCCGTCATTCACGAGCGAAATTTTCATGTCCGCGCCGAAGATTCCGCGGCCGGCGGGTTTGCCGAGTTCGGCTTCCATCGCGGCGCAGAAGGCTTCGTAAAGCGGCTCGGAAACGGCCGGTGCTGCGGCGCGGAGGAATGAGGGGCGGTTTCCCTTTTTCGTCGAGGCGTGCAGGGTGAATTGGCTGACGACGATGATCTCGCCGCCGGTGTCGGTGACGGACAGGTTCATTTTTCCCCCGTCGTCGGAGAAGATGCGCATTTTTGCGATCTTGGCGCTGAGCCAGGCGATGTCTTCTGTGCCGTCCCCGTCTTCGATGCCGAGCAAAACCAAAAGGCCGATGCCGATTTCGGAAACGATCTTGCCTTCGATGGTGACGGAGGATTCCAGAACGCGTTGGATGATCGCCCGCATGCTATTTTTCGTAGTGGAACCGGCACTGCATGATGATCACGGTGTCGCCATCCACGCGATAGATCAGACGGTGTTCCTGAGTAATGCGCCGAGACCACCAGCCTCTGAGATTGCTTTTCAGAGGTTCGGGTTTGCCGGTTCCGGCAAATGGATTTCGGAGAGTGTCACGAATTAATTCATTCACGCGGTCGAGTGTCTTCCGATCATGCTCCTGCCAATGGAGATACTCAGCCCATCCGCCTTGAAGCCACATCAGTCGCATAGCTCGCCGGGCTGGATATTTCCTGCGGCGTAGTCAGCCAGTCCTTGCCGGATTTTCTCAGCGTTTGCAGGTGTCGATAGGAGATGGAGCGTTTCCTCCATGGACGCATATTCGTCAGATGCCAGCATTACGACGGTGGCTTTTCCGTTGCGGGTGATTAAAATCGGTTCGCGGTCGCGGGTCGCCATCTCCATGAGACCTGAAAACCCATTTCGGGCATCTGTATAGGAAATTGTGTGCATGGAAGTAAATTTTATTAGATACAGAATTCTGTCAAGTTGATTTCCCTGATTATTTTTTCCGAATTGGCGCACTCGTCGCACAACCATAGGAATTCAGAGGTCTTCGGGTGTTGTTCTTTGTTACTCGGATGTTATCCCCAAGCGGGGTGATTGACCTTGAACTTCCTTTGATTCAATCATCCCGACCCACCCATGGCCGCCGACAACAACGCTCCGATCCCTTTCCGCAAGACAGCAGAACTCCAACAAGGAGCGAGCACAGTGGACGATGTGACCCGCGCCTTGCCACATGCGCTCGGGCCGGAAAAGAGCCTGCTCTCCTCGATGTTGCAAGACCCGCAGGAATACATCGGCGTGGCGATCGAGGAAAAGCTCACACAGGAACATTTCTATCTCCCATCGCACTCGACATTGTTTGGTTTCCTGATCGACCTGTTCGAAGCAGGAAATGAAGTCGAGCTGGTTTCGCTGGTCCAGCGTCTGTTGGACCGCGGTCTGTTGGACCGTGTCGGCGGGCCGTCCGCACTGACGGATCTTTACACCTACGCGCCGAGCCCAGGACATTTCCGGCATCACCTGCAGCATGTGAAGGACAAGTTCGTCCTGCGTTCCATCATCCAGAATTCGAACGAAGCCATCGCCCAGGCCTACGACGCGCCGGACGAGGTCGCCGCCTTGCTGGACTCCGTGGAGGCCAAGGTCCTCGCCATTCGCGAAGGCTCGGAAACCAACCGCGCGCCCACCGTCAAGCAGTCCGTCAACGAAGTTATCGAGCAATTCCAAGCCCTTCTCGCCGGTGAAAAAGGAGCCCAAGGCATCACCACCGGATTCGAGGAACTCGACCGCATGAGCAGCGGCTTGAAAGCGGGGGAAATGTTCGTCGTCGCCGCCCGTCCGTCGATGGGGAAAACGTCCTTCATGATGAACATCGTCGAGCACATCTGCATGACCGAAGGCAAGCCCTCCATGGTTTTCTCCTGCGAAATGAGCGCCTTCCAGATCGTCCAGCGCCTCGTTTTCTCGCGTTCGAAATTCGCCATGAGCCAGCTCTCCCGCGGCTATACGCCGACCAAGGGCGACCTCCAGCGCATCCAGCGCGCCGCCCTCGAAACGTCCTCCGCCAAGCTCTTCATCGATGACACTCCCGGCATCTCCATCAACGAACTCCGCGCCAAAGCCCGCCGGAAAAAGCGCGACGAGGACATCCAGTTCATCGCCATCGACTACCTCCAGCTCATGAAATCCCGCACCAAGCAGGCGGAAAACTCCCGTGAGCGCGAAATCGCGGAAATTTCCGCCGGCATCAAGGGCCTGGCCAAGGAACTCGCCATCCCCATCCTCATCCTCGCCCAGCTCAACCGTGGACCAGAAAGCCGCACCGGCAAAAACGTCGGCGTGCCGCGCATGTCGGACCTCCGGGAATCCGGTTCCATCGAGCAGGACGCCGATATGGTCGGCCTGCTCTATCGGACCGCCTACTACGCCGAAGACGCCGAGGAAAAAGAAGCCGAAGCTGGAAAAGCCGAGCTCGTCCTCGCCAAAAACCGCAACGGCGAAACCGGCCACATTCCGCTCACCTTCATCGCCGATCTCATGCGCTTCGAAACCGGTGCCCCCGCCCGCGAAGGCGAAGGAGGCTGACCCCGGCGTGACACAGACATTCCTGTCTGTTCTTCCCCCAGCGTGGCACAGACATTCCTGTCTGTTCTTCCCCCGGCGTGGCACAGACACTCCTGTCTGTTCTTCCCCCGGCGTGATACAGACATTCCTGTCTGTTCTTCCTCTTCCCATCCCCACGCGAATTTTCGCTTTGCAGGACGCGCTCACGGATTCAGCCTCCCCGCGCCATCATGTCCACCCCCACCACCACTCCCAGCATTGTCATCGGCGGCACCATCGCCATCGATCACGTCAAAACCCCCGAAGCGGAAGCCCAGAACCTGCTCGGCGGATCAGCTGCCTACGCCGCCCTCGCCTCGTCGTTTTTCAGCCGCCCCGTGAACCTCATCGGCATTATCGGCCACGATTTCCCGCAGGAGCACCTCGATATGTTGGAAAACCAGGGTGTTTCGTTGGGCGGCGTCGAGCGTTCGGAAAACGAATCCTTCACCTGGTCCGGCGAGTATCACGCCAACATGAACGACCGCACGACCCACCGCGTCGGCCTCAACGTGTTGGAAAGCTGGCAGGTGAAAGTCCCTGCGGAATCCGCCGGCTCCGAGATCGTCGTTTGCGCGAACATGTCGCCCGATAACCAGCTCGAAATGCTCACCCAATGCGGCGCGCTCAAGGGTGGCGAAAACGGTGCCGGGCGTTTCATCATCGCCGATACCATGGACCTCTGGATCGAAATCGCCAACGAGCGCCTCCACGAAGTTCTCCCTCACCTCGACCTCTTCGTCCTCAACGAAGGCGAGGCCCGCGATCTCGCAGGCACCTCCAATCTCGTCAAAGCCGGGCGCCTTCTGCTGGAAAAAGGCCCCGCCCACGTCGTCGTGAAACTGGGCGAATTCGGAGCCATGTTGTTCTCCAAAAACGGCGATGTTTTCCGCTGCAGTGCTTTCCCACTCGATCACGTCGCCGATCCCACCGGCGCTGGCGATACCTTCCTTGGCGGCATGGCCGGCTACCTCGCCTCGAAAGGACAGCCGCCATATTCTTCCGCCCAGCTCCGCGAGGCCATTATCAAAGGCTCCATCCTCGCCTCCTTCACCTGCGAGGCTTTCTCCACGCGCAAGCTGGAAGGTCTCACCGAAGCTGACATCGAAGCCCGCCTCCAGGAGTTCCGCGAAGTGACCGGTTGGTAATCTGATAGCGGCTGGCGCAAACAGGGAGGGCGAATCTCCGCCCACCCGTTTCCACGGGAGCTCGACTCTGCTTATTTCTTCTTTGCCTGGCTGAGGGCTTGGGAAAACCAGTCGTTGTTCTGGGCGGCACCTGGGTTGAAATTCGCTGAGCCTCCTTGCGGGCGGCCGCCCTGGTTGCGGTTGCCGCCACCGGTCGGGCGGGAGTCGCGGTCGTCGGCGGAGCTGCGGCGGTTGTCGAGATCCACCTTGCTCTTCATGGAGAGGGCGATGCGGTTGCGCTTGAGATCGACCTCGACGACGGTGACCTGGACTTTCTGGCCGACCTTGACGACTTCCGAGGCATCCCGGATGAAGTGGTCTGCTAGCTGTGAGACGTGGACGAGGCCATCCTGATGGACGCCGACATCGACGAATGCGCCGAAGGCGGTGACGTTGGTGACGATGCCGGGAAGCTTCATGCCGATCGTGAGATCACCGGGTTTTTCGACGCCTTCCACGAACGAGAAGAGCTCGAATTGTTTCCGCGGATCGCGGCCGGGTTTGGAGAGCTCGGCGACGATGTCCTTGAGCGTCGGCAGGCCGACCTGGTCATCGACGTATTTTTGCAAATCGATCTTCTTGCGGGCGGCTTCGTTTGCTAGCAGTTCCTCGACTTTGCAGCCGACGTCGCCGGCCATTTTCTCGACGAGCGGGTAGCGTTCCGGATGGACGGCGGAGGAGTCGAGCGGGTGCTTGCCGCCACGGACGCGGAGGAATCCGGCGGCTTGCTCGAAGGCTTTCTCGCCGAGGCGCGGGACTTTTTTCAACTGCTCGCGCGAGGTGAACGCGCCGTTTTCATTGCGCCAGGCGACGATGTTCTCGGCGAGCGAGGCATTGAGGCCGGAAACGTAGGAGAGCAGTTGCTTGGAGGCGGTGTTGATTTCCACACCCACGGAATTCACGGCACTCACCACGGTGTCGTCGAGGCTGGCCTTGAGCGCGCGCTGATCAACATCGTGCTGGTATTGGCCGACGCCGATGGCCTTGGCATCGATTTTCACCAGCTCCGCGAGCGGGTCCATCAGGCGGCGGCCGATAGAAACCGCGCCGCGGACGGTGACGTCTTCGTTAGGAAATTCCTCGCGGGCGACATCGGAAGCGGAGTAGATGGAAGCGCCGCTCTCGTTCACCATCACGACCGGGATGGAGGAGGGGAGCTTGAGCTTTTTGATGAACGATTCCGTCTCGCGGCCAGCGGTGCCGTTGCCGATGGCGATGGCTTCGATGTCGTATTTTTTAATCAGCGTGGTGACTTCCACGGCGGCTTCGTAGGCTTGGTTCTGCGAGCCGGCGGTGGCGTGGAGCACCGTGTGGTGGAGCAGCTTGCCCGAGCGGTCGAGCACCACGGTCTTGCATCCGGAGCGGAAGCCGGGATCGATGGCGAGCAAGCGTTTTTCCCCGAGTGGCGAGGCTAACAAGAGTTCGCGGAAGTTGTCGGCGAAGACGGTGATGGCGGTTTCATCGGCGCGTTTTTTCGCTGAGAGGCGGGATTCGGTTTCCATCGATGGCATCAATAGACGTTTGCAGCCGTCTTCCACCGCTTGGGCGATGTGTTTGCCCGCCGGCCCGTTGGATTTTACGTAATCCGGCAGGGCCTGGGAAACCACGCGCTCCAGCGGGACCTCCACGCGCATGAGCAGGAAACCTTCCTTCTCGCCGCGGCGGATGGCCAGCGTGCGGTGGGAGGGGATGGAGTGGAACGGCTCGCTCCATTCGAAGTAGTCGCGGAATTTTTGCGCGTCCGCCTCCTCCTCTTTGCCATACATGATCTTGGAGGAAACGGTGGCTTCTTCTTCGTAAATTTTCCGGACACGGCCGCGCAGTGGGGCGTCATCGGCCACGCGCTCGGCGATGATGTCGCGGGCACCTGCTAGGGCCTCGACGGTGGTGGGCACCTCCATTTCCGGGTTGAGGAATTTCGCGGCTTCCTCCTCGGGGTCCGCGGATTGGTTTTCGAAAATGAAATCGGCCAGCGGGGTGAGTCCGCGTTCGATGGCCTTGGTGGCGCGCGTCTGGCGCTTTGGCCGGAAGGGGGCGAAAATGTCCTCCACGGCGTTCACGGTGAGTGCGGCCTCGAGTTTCTTTTTCAGCTCGGGAGTAAGGAGAGAGCGTTCTTCGAGGGATTTCAAAACAGCGGTGCGGCGGCTGTCGAGCTCGGCGAGCTGGAGCATGCGGTCGCGGATGGTGGTGATCTGGACTTCGTCGAGCGAGCCGGTCTGCTCCTTGCGGTAGCGGGAAATGAAGGGGACGGTGCCGCCCTCGGCGATGAGCTTGGCGGTGGCGGAGACGGAGGAAAGGGAAATGCCGGTTTCGCGGGCAATGGCTTCGAGATGGGTCATGCGGGCGGAGATTTAGGCGAGGGCGGCGGGGTGGGCAAGAAATTGGGCGGGGGAAATTTTCGGGGTGCGGGGGAAATTAGGTTGAAATGCGAATCGAGCGTTGCTGGGAATCCTTTTTTGCGTATTTGGCTTCCATGACGACGACGATTGATATTCCGGATCAGGTGCTGGCGGATGCCATGCGCTTCACCGGTGCGAAAACGAAGCGGGAGGCGGTGGTGAAGGCGATAGAGGAGTTCAATCGAATGGGAAAAGTGGAGGTGCTGTTGGCGATGGCCGGGAGCTGTCCGGATTTTCCCACGAATGAAGAGATCGAGGCCGCAGACATGGAGCGCGAGGCCGGCCATGAGACACTGCGGAAAGCCAAGCCATGAAGGTGCTGGTGGACAGCTCGGTGTGGGTTGATTTTCTGCGGAATCCGGGAGGCGTGATTCCCGAACTGGGAGCGGCAATCAGGCGAGGAAAGGCAGTCATTTGTCCCATCGTCTGGGTGGAAATTTTCGACACTCTTGTCGTGGATGCGAATGCGAGGCGAGTGGGTGGCGGTGCTTTGGCGTTGGCTTCGCTTGGGCTGCTACGACAGGAGTGTCGTAGCTCCTTATTTCACGCCGTCACGGCACTCCGGTCATCATTCAGCCCGCTTTTCTCGATGAAGTAATCATACCCGCCGGTGTATCTGGTGACGAGTGCGCCGCTTTCCGGGTTCTTTTCGTTGCGGGTGATGTGGAGCGTGGTTTCCGCGAGGGTCCGGATGAAGTGGACATCGTGGGAAATGAAAACGAGCGTGCCTTCGTAGTTTTTCAGAGCCTGGACCAGTGAGTCGATAGAGAGGATGTCCAAGTGGGTGGTGGGCTCGTCCATCAGCAGGAGGTTCGGCGGATCGACGAGGAACTTGACGAGGTTGAGACGGGATTTCTCACCACCGGATAGAATGCCGCAGCGTTTTTCCACATCGGTGCGGCGGAAAAGGAAGGAGCCGAGGATGGAGCGGGCTTCCTCATCGCGCAGGGTGGTGCAGGCGGCGAGGACTTCTTCGAGCACGGTGTTGTTCTCGTTGAGTGACTCGGAGCGGTGCTGGCTGTAGTAGCCGATCTTGGTGGCGTAGCCGGGTTCGCGCTTTCCGGCGTCGATCTCAAGCTGGCCGGCGAGGATCTTGATGAGCGTGGATTTACCCGCGCCGTTAGGGCCGACGAGGACCATGCGGTCGCCGCGCTCAATGGTGAGGTCGAGGTCTTTGTAAATGCGCTTTTCGCCGTAGGACTGGCCGACTTTAGCAAGCTCGATGACTTTCTGATTAGAACGCGGTGGCTGGGGGAAGGCGAATTTGAACGGCTTCCTCGGCGTGCGGGGTTTCTCGATGCGGACGAGTTTTTCCAAAGTCTTGATCCGCGACTGGACCTGCGCGGCCTTCGATCCGACCTGGCGGAAGCGGTCGATGAATTCCTGGACGTGCTCGATTTCCTTGTTCTGATTCCGATAGGCCTGGACCTGCTGGTCGTAGCGGGCTTCGCGTTGTTCGAGGAAGGCGGTGTAGTTTCCGGTATAGGAAACGAGGGCTGCGGCGTCGGGATCGATTTCCACGACGGTCTCGATGATGGTGTCCATGAAGTCGCGATCATGCGAAATCATCAGGATGGCGCCGGAGTAGTTTAACAGATAGCGCTGGAGCCAGAGCAGGGAAATCAGGTCGAGGTGGTTCGTCGGCTCGTCGAGCATGAGGAGGTCCGGCTCCATGACGAGGAGTTGGGCGAGGTGGGCGCGCATGACCCAGCCGCCGGAGTATTCGCGGGCGGGTTTGTTGAAATCGTCGGTCTTGAAGCCGAGGCCGTGGAGGATTTTCTTGGCCTTCGGTTCGAGCTGATAGCCGTTGAGCGCGGTGAACTGGTCCTGCGCGTGGGCGAACTCGGGAGTCGAGAGATCGCCGGATTTTTCGCCCTCGCGGATGGTGCGGAGCAAGCCGATCATTTCCGGGGTGATGCCCATGGCGATTTCCAGGATCGTTTCATCGGTGGGCTCACCAGCTTCCTGCGGGAGGTAGCCGGTGACGGCGTATTCATCGCGCTCGATTTTCCCTTCGTCGGGTGAGTCCTCGTCGAGGATCATGCGGAAGAGCGTGGACTTTCCGGCGCCGTTCGGGCCGACGAGGGCGACGCGCTCGCCCCAGTTGATGGACATTTCGGCTTCGCGGAGGAGGGTGCGGCCGCCGAGAGTTTTGGTGAGCTTGTGAATGGTGAGCACGCGGGGGGTGTAACGGACGGGAGGACCGGGGGCAAGGATTTCGGCAGGAAGCCGGGATCGTCAGGAAATGCCAGCTATTGACCTTGACGGATCGGGGGGCGGGCGGGCTTTATTGCGCATCCTAATTACACGCATGCGATTCCCAACCAATCCCTCACTTCTCATGCCGCGTGGCGTGGGGCACTTCGCCGCTCTCACCTCCCTTGCACTTGTCGCGCTCGCTGGAACATTGCACGCACAGGATTTCGAGGGGAAAAACATTTCCGAAGTCACGATCCGCTACAACGGCGCGAAAACCGTGGACGAAGCCCGGCTTCGCAATCTGATGGGCTCCAAGGCTGGCTCCACCTACCGTTCGGAGAGCTTGGACCAGGACATCAAGGCACTTTACGAATCCGGCCTGGTCGATGACGTGCGCTTCCTCGCCGAGCCGAATGGCAACAACGTGAAGCTCATCGCGGAAGTCAAAACTCGCGACGCCCTCGGTGGTGTGGGATTCGTGGGAAATACCATTTTCACCGACCAAAAGCTGGCCAAGGAATCGAAAATGAAGGCCGGCGGCGCTCTCAGTGACGAGCAGATCCTCGAAGCCCAGCGCAACATCGAAAAATACTATCAGGGCTACGGTTACCCGGACGTGACCGTCAGCCACCGCACGCAGGCGACAGGTCAGGCAGGTTTGTCCGACCTGATTTTCGTCATTGATGAAGGTTCGAAAAACGAGATCCGCCATATCCGTTTTGAAGGCAACAACGCGTTCACCGATCCCGAGCTCCGCAAGGAAATGAAGGTGAAGGAAAAAGGCTGGTTCTCATGGCTGACCAAGTCCGGCCAATTCGAATCCGACCAGCTTGATAGCGATCTCAACGCCATTCTCGACTACTACCGCAGCAAGGGCTACCTCCGTGCGAGCAGCCCGGGCCTGCGTCGCGAGCCGGTGAAGGACGGCCGCGTGGACCTCATCATCCCCATCGTCGAAGGTGAAAAATACACCGTCGGGGGCGTGGGCTTCGGCAAGATGACCATTTTCAAACCGGAGGAACTCTATCCAGCGCTGACGCTCAACACGAACAACGCCTATTCTTCCAAGAAGATGCGCGACGACATCACGATGATCCGCAGTTATTACGGATCGCGCGGTTACGCCGACGCCCTGGTCACTCCCGATATCCGCGACGCCGGACCTAACCGTGTTAGCATTATCTATCGGATCACCGAGGGTTCGCGCTTCAAGGTCGGCCGCGTGAACATCAGCGGCAACACCAAGACTCAGGACAAGGTCATCCGCCGGGAAATCCCGCTCAAGCCGGGTGACATGTTTAACTCGGTGGAACTCGAAACCACCAAGACCCGTCTCGAAAACCTTCAGTATTTCAGCGAAGTCCAGACCACCGGCTCGCCCGGCGGCTCCGGCTATCGCGACGTGAACGTGCTCGTCGAGGAAAAAGCCACCGGCTCCGTCGGCGTGGGTGCGGGTTTCAGCTCCATCGACAGCATCGTCGGCTTCGTGACGCTGGAGCAATCGAACTTCGACCTGTTCAAGCCATGGAACTTCACCGGTGGTGGCCAGCGTTTCGCGATGAGCCTCCGCGCTGGTGCCGAGCGCTCGGAGTTCACCATGTCGCTCACCGAGCCCTGGTTCATGGACCAGCAGCTCGCACTCGGCGGTGAGATATTCTACAAGCAGTCCACCTATTTCAGCGATTTCTACGAGCAGACGAACGTCGGTGCCGCAGTCTCTCTCAGAAAGCCGCTCGGCAAAAAGAGCTCGATCCGGGGTGAATACCGCCTCGAACAGGTGACCATCGATTCCGAAGTGAATCAGAACGACTTTATCGCTAAGAATTTCCTCCTCGACAACGGCGACAACTCAAAACTCGCCGATGACAGGATCGGCGGCGACTTCATCCGCAGCGCGTTGGCGGCGAACTATATTTACGACAGCCGTGACAGCAGCGTGCAGGCCCGCAGCGGTCACAAGATCGATGCCGGCCTGACCTTCGCCGGAGTCGGCGGCGATGTGAACACCTTCACCATCTCCACCCAAGCGCAGAAATACTGGAATCTGAAATGGGACTCCATCTTCTCCCTCAACGGCGAGCTTGCCGTGGTGGACAGCGTGAATGGCGATGACATTCCGATCTTCGAACGCATGTTCCTCGGTGGTGGCCGCACGCTCCGAGGCTTCGAGTTCCGTGACGTGGGACCGCGCGATTCGAAATACACCAAGGAAGTTTACGGCGGAAACTCGCTGGGCTACATCACCGCCGAATACACCATTCCTATCATCGAAACCGTGCGCGCCGCAGTGTTCTCCGACACGGGTTTTGTGAACGAGGACAGTTGGGATGTCGGCCTCGGCGAAATTTACAGCGACGTGGGTATCGGTATCCGCCTGAAGCTTCCTATCAGCCCGCTGCCGCTGGCGCTTGATTACGCGGTGCCGATTTCCACACCGGATTCTGAAGCAGACAAGGGCGGTCAGTTCAACTTCTCGCTCCAGTATAACTACTGATCAGCGGATCATCTTCAAACCGGCCCGTCGCATCCCGCGGCGCGCCGGTTTTTTCATGCCGTGACGCAGGCGGCATCAGCGACGCGCATGCCGTCCATCGCGGCGCTAACGATACCGCCGGCATAGCCCGCGCCCTCTCCGCAGGGGAAGAGTCCGGCGATTTCCGGGTGTTCGAGATTGTCATCGCGGCGGGGGATTCTGACAGGTGAGCTGGTCCTCGTTTCGAATCCTAACAAAAGAACCTCGCGCGAGATGTAGCCGTGCATCTGCCTGCCGAACAAACGCAGTCCCTCGTTCATCCGGCTGGTGATCCAGGGTGGTAGCAGTTCGTGCAGCGGCGCGGGATTGGTGCCGGGGAAATAACTGGTCTCCGGCAGATCGGCGGAAATTTTTCCCGCGATGAAATCCGTCACCCGCTGGCCCGGCGCGACTTGGCCGCCGCCGCCGGCGATTTTTGCGGCGCGTTCGAGATTCTTTTGGAAAACGAGTCCCGCGAGGATGCCGTGTTCCTTGACGAGTGGTGCGAGGTCTTCGGGCTCGACGGTGGAGATCATACCGGAGTTCGCGAATGGCGAGTCGCGGCGGGAAAGGCTCATGCCGTTGACGACGACCTCGTCATTTTCCGTCGATGCCGGAACGATCCAGCCGCCGGGACACATGCAGAACGAATGCACACCGCGGCCGCGGATTTTGGTGGCGAGTCGATAGCGTGCGGCGGGCAGCAGGCGAGGGCGCACCTGACCTGGATTGAGGTGATACTGGACCTGATCGATGAACGGCTGTGGATGCTCGATGCGGAATCCGACGGCGAAGGGCTTGGCTTCCAACAGAATTTTCTTTTCCGCCAGCAATCGATAGATATCCCGCGCAGAGTGGCCGGTGGCGAGGATGACGGAGTCTGCCAGAATTTCCTCGCCGCCGCCGGTAAGCACGCCGCGGATGTGGTTTCCCTGGATGAGGAAATCGGTGACTTTCGTTTGGAAGCGGACTTCTCCTCCGGCGGAGATGATCGACTGGCGGATGGCCTTGACGACGTTTGGCAGCAGGTTCGAGCCGATGTGCGGGTGGGCGTCGGTTAGGATGACCTCGGGAGCGCCGTGGGCGACGAGGACTTCGTAAACTTTGGCGACCGGACCGCGTTTGGTGGCGCGGGTGTAGAGTTTTCCATCAGAAAAAGTTCCGGCTCCGCCCTCGCCGAAGCAGTAGTTCGATTCCTCGATCACGCGGCCCTCGCGGAGGATCGGCGCGAGGTCGAAGCGGCGGGCGCTGGCGTCCTTGCCGCGTTCTAGCAGAATCGGCTTCAGTCCGTTTTCCAAACAACGCAGCGCGGCGAACATGCCGGCCGGACCGCAGCCGACGATGATGACGGTGCGCGCTCCTGCAGGCAGCGGAGGCGCGGACCAATGCGGCGTGATGTCCGGAGGCAGGGGAGCATCGAGCGAGACATCGAGCCGGAGCTGCACCTTGACCGCGCGCTGGCGGGCGTCGATCGAATGCTTGCGCAGTTTCACCCCGCCGATGCGCGAAGCGGGGACGCCGAGCTTGAGGGCCGCAGCGGTGCGTCGGGCGGTGTCGTCCTCGGATTTTTCCAGAGGCAGGACGATATCGACGGTTTCTATCAGAGTTTCCACAAAATGATTCGGGTGGGAAGAACAGGCAGGAATGCCTGCGTCACGTTCAGCCGCGGATGCTGCGCTTGCGGCCTTCGTCATCGACGCTGACGAAGGTGACGCGGGTTGAGAATATGGGGTGGTGTCCGGCTTTTTCGTCGAAGACCTTTACCTGATAGGTTGTGCTCGTGTTGCCTTCCTTCTCGCGCTCGCAGGAGATTCTCAGGATCGTGCCATCGCGCACGCTGTGGTGGAATTCCACGGTGTCCATCGCCACGGTGACGAACTGGCAGTGCGGATAGTCGAGGCTGGCGGCGATCCACGAGGCTTCGTCCACCCAGGCGAGCAGCTTGCCGCCGAAGACGAATCCGTAGTGGTTCAGGTCACCGGGGAGAACGAGGCGGTGCGTTTCCATGGGATCACCAGCGGCGGCGTTTGGGGTCCCGATAGATGAGGGAATCGAGTGAATAATTTCCGGCACCGGCCAGAATGATCGCGATCAACGGGATGAGGTACATCAGCGCGAGTTCCTTGGTTTCGATGAGAGTCGGTCCGTTGAGGAACCAAGGCGTTGCGCCCATTCTGCCGAAGGCGGCGACCACCATGGTAAATCCGAGGATGAACGCAGCCGGACGAGTGGCGAAGCCGATGATGATCAGCGTGGAGGCCACCACCTCGGCACCGATGCAGGCCATCAAACAGCCAGGCGCCCAGCTAACTGGGAGAAAATCAGGAACGTAGAAAAATTCCTTGATGGTCGGGTAGTTCCGTATTTTCGGCAGTCCGTGGCCGATGATCATCATCAGGCCGAGCATCACGCGCAGGGCGAGAAATCCGAGGGAAGCCGTCGCGTCGCGTGTGCCGCAGTCGAAAAGGAAGCGTTTCATGAAGGATTGGCGGGCGCTTGTTTGACTGAAATCGTGATCCGCTTCAGTCGATCATCGCCGTCTGGGGAATGTGACGCGATCTGCGGGTCACCGGCGAGGATATTGTGCACAAGCCGGCGGTAGTAGGCGTTGAACGGGCGGAGTTGGAAGGGCTTGCCGGTGGCTTTTACCCGCCCGGCGATGCTGCGGATTTCTTCGTTGAGCTGGTCCTCCTGAATGGAGCGGAAATGCGAACAATCCACCTTGATGCGCTCGGCCTTGGGTGAATGCCGCCGCAGGATGCGGTTGACGAGGTATTGCAGATCGTCGAGGCGGTCGCCGTCCTTGCCGATGATGGCTTCGCTTTCGCCTGAATGGATCTGCAGGCAGGGGCCGTCGTGGGTTTCCTGGACCTCGATCGTGGCCGTGAAGCCGAGATGACCGAGCATTGTATCGAGAATCTTGGTTGCTGATTCCACCGTGTTCATGGCGTGAGTCTAATGACATCCTCGGCCGGGTCAATCACCTCAACCTTCTTTATCCTCGAAAAGCGCGGCGATGCGGGCGGCGTACCCGGCGATCCGCTGCTTTTCGTCTTCGGTGAATTCGTAGGGCGCGTATTTGCCGATTCCCAGCGTGCCGATGACCGCACCGTTCTGCGATGCGAAAACCGGCACGGCGACCGAGCCTGAGACGCCGGTCTGGCGGGCGTTCGGTTTTGCCACGCCGCCGAGGTCCTGCTGGAGATTGCAGAGTTCGACGGGTTGCTTGCTCTCAGCCGCGACACCGGCGATGCCCTTGCCGAAGGGGATGTGGGAGATTTTGTCGAGAAGGCTGTCCGGCACGCCGGTTTGTACGACGAGGCTGAGGTTTTTCCCGTCGTCCGAGTGGTGGATGGTACCTGTTTGGCATCCGAATTCCTCCAAAATGCCGGCCAGCATCGATTTCCAAGTTTCCTGACTTGTCATGGCCAATGACTATCACTTGTTAGCTCGCCCGTCACTCAAATTTGAGGGTGAAATTCGCGCTTGGCATCGTCCGCGATATCAGCGAAACCCATTGGCGCATGACGAAACCCAATTTGTTGATTTCTGCACTGGTCATCGGCGTTCTCTCCTGTCAGAACGCATCGATTATGGCCGCAGAGACAGAGCTGAAACAGGAGGTTTACGGGAAAATGCCCGATGGTCACGAAGTCAAGATTTTCACCCTGACCAATAAAAACGGCCTGGTTGCTAAGGTCACTGAATACGGAGCGATCCTTGTTTCCATGGAAGTGCCTGACAAAGCCGGTAAAGTCGTGGATGTCACGCACGGCTACGACACGCTGGCCGGTTGGCTTACCAATACGTCCTACTTCGGCGCCACGGTCGGCCGCTTCGGCAATCGCATCAAGGACGGGAAATTCACTCTCGACGGCAAGGAATACAAACTCGTGACCAACAACGAGCCCGGCGGCATTCCCTGTCACCTCCACGGCGGCTTGAAAGGCTTCGACAAGGTCGTATGGACGGGCACGGCCGTCGGCGACGACACCGTCGAGTTCACCCACACCTCCCAGGACGGTGAGGAAGGCTATCCCGGCAATCTCTCGGTGAAAGTCACTTACAGCCTCGACGATGCGAACGAGCTCAAGTGGCAGGCCGTCGCAACGACGGACGCACCCACCATTCTCAACATCGTCCAACACACCTACTGGAATCTCTCCGGCGACCCGGCCACCAGCATCAACGACCATGTCCTCACGCTGGATGCGGACCACTTCCTGCCTACTAACGCGGGTCTCATTCCTACCGGCGAAATCGCTCCCGTCGCTGGCACCCCGATGGATTTCACCAAGCCCACCGCCATCGGTGACCGGGTGGAAGCCGATTTCGAACCACTCAAACTCGGCGGCGGTTATGACCACGCATGGGTCGTCAGAAAAGGCGAAGGCGTCCGTCCCGATGCCCGTGTGAAGGATCCGAAAAGCGGCCGGGTGATGGAAATCTCCAGCAACCAACCGGCGGTCCAGTTCTACGGAGGAAATTTCCTCGACGGCACTTCCGTCGGCAAGGGCGGTGTGGCTTATGCCAAGCGCACGGCGTTCGCGCTGGAAACAGAAGGCTACCCGGATTCGCCCAACCAACCAAATTTCCCTTCGCCGGTCCTCCGTCCGGCCGAGACCTACAATCACTCGATGGTCTTCAAATTCTCCGTTGAGTGATCGTTCCTCCAGTCTGAAACCCGGACAAGCGACCGTTCATCGAAGCAAACCAATCACACCACATCCAATCATACCACATCCTATCAACTATCATGGAAGAGTTTAAATTACAGGGAATCGATTATGCCATCCTCGCCATTTACGTGGGCTTTGTGTTAGGTATCGGCTTCGCGTTGAAGCGTTATATGAAAACATCTGCGGACTTCCTGACGTCCGGGCGTTCCATTCCGGCGTGGGTCACCGGGCTGGCATTCCTTTCCGCCAACCTCGGCGCGTTGGAATTAGTCGGCATGACCGCCAGCGGTGCCAAATATGGTATCGCCACCTGTCACTTCTACTGGGTGGGCGCGATTCCCGCGATGATCTTCCTGGCGGTGTTCATGATGCCGTTCTATTACGGCTCGAAGGCACGCTCGGTGCCGGAATACCTCAAGCTGCGGTTTGATGAGCGGACCCGCTGCTTGAACTCCATTTCATTCGCAGTCATGACCGTCTTCGCTTCGGGCATTTCCATGAATGCCTTGGCAAAACTCCTCCATCAGCTTCTCGGCTGGAACTATGATATCAGTCTCTGGATCTGTTCGGCCATCGTTCTCGCTTATGTCCTCAAGGGCGGACTCACCTCCGCGATCTACACCGAGGTGCTGCAATTTTTCATGATCGTCCTGGGCTTCGCGCCGATCGTCTATCTCGGTCTCAAGGATGTGGGTGGTTGGGAGAATTTGAAACTGCTGCTCGGCCAAGTCGCCGCGAATCCAGCGGCCATCGAGCTGAACAACAACACCTTCCAAGCGGATGCCTGGACCAGTGCTTGGAAACCGCTGCTCGCCGGTCCGGAACAAAACCCGATGGGGGTTGACCTCTTCGCCATGCTTTTCGGCCTCGGCTTCGTTCTATCGTTCGGTTACTGGTGCACCAACTTCCTCGTTGTGCAGCGCGCGATGGCCGCGAAAAACATGAGCGCCGCCCGCCGCACGCCGCTGATCGCCGCGGTGCCGAAGATGATTTTTCCGATCCTCGTGATCCTTCCCGGCATGATCGCCGCGGGTCTCGCGCTGACTGCGAAAGATGGCTACCGCTTGCCGCCGAAGCCGCTCGCCGCCGCTGAATATTCCAAGGCGATTCCCGCCGTGAAAGAGTCCGCCGCGATTGCCGATCCCAAATCCGCATTTGAAAACGTGGCCAAGGCCGTTGGCATGAAAATGAATCCGGACAAAGTGGCCGCCTTGATCAAGGAAGCTCCCGCTTTGGATGAAAAGACCGTCAAGATCCGCTTGCAGGATGCGGTGGCCGAAAACGACTACGACGGCATCATCCTTTCCCTGGTGAAAAAATACTGCCCGCCGGGCATGCTCGGTCTGGCGCTCACCGGCCTGCTCGCCTCGTTCATGTCCGGGATGGCTGGCAATGTCACCGCCTTCAACACGGTGTGGACCTATGACCTCTATCAGGCTTACATCGCCAAGAACAAGAGCGACGAACATTACATGTGGATGGGCCGCGCCGTCACCATCGTCGGCATTCTCCTGAGCATCGTCTGCGCCTATCTGGTGAGCCGCTGGTCGAATGCCATGGACATTATCCAACTCGTTTTCGGATTCGTGAACGCGCCGCTTTTCGCGACCTTCCTGTTGGGAATGTTCTGGAAGCGCACCACCAGCCACGGAGCCTTCTTCGGCCTGGTTTGCGGAATCAGCACCTCGGCCTTGTTCCACGCACTCACCTTGGCGGAAGGGAACCTTCCCGGCGTCAAAGGTGGCTACCTCGGCGTGATGCAAACTTTCCCGAGCGACATGGCGCAAAACTTCTGGCTTGCCTCCTTCGCGTTCATCGCCTGCTTTACAATCACCTTGCTGATCACGCTTGCCACCGCCCGCACCAAGACCGACGAGGAACTCGCGGGTCTCGTGTATTCGCTCACTCCGAAGATCGTGGACCAGGAGGAATCCTGGTTCCTCCGGCCCTCCGTCATTGGCATCGTCCTCCTCGGCTGCTGTGTGATTCTCAACGTGATCTTCTGGTAAACTTCTAACTTTAAAACAACTACTATTATGGGACTCGATCTTCGCCTGCCTATTGGCTACTACTTCACCGCCCTTGGAATCCTCATGGGAGGCTATGGTATCTTCACCGCCTCAAATGCTGAGATGTACAAGCGCTCGCTCGGGATGAACATCAACCTCGGTTGGGGCGTCGTCCTGCTGGTGTTCGGCCTGGGAATGCTCATTCCATCGCTCATCGACCGTAAGAAAAACGCGGGCAAGTAAGGCAAGTTGCCCTTCCCGCAATCCGTCGGCGCAACCCCTTACCGGGATCGCGTCCGGCGGTTTTTTGGTTTTTGGCCGCATCTTATGAAATGATCTGAAACCATTTTCAGCTTTGCCAACACCCGTGGGGTGAACCACCTTGCGCGCCACTGATATCGACTCATGAAAATCTCTCTCTACACTGGCGGCTTGGTCCAAACAAACGGCTATCTGATCGAAACTCCCGATGGAAATCTCCTGATCGACGCGCCCGAGGGCATCTCCGACTGGATCGCCGAACGCGGCGTCCGTGTCGATCATGTGCTGCTCACCCATCAGCATTACGACCACGTCACCGACGCCGCCGCGCTGCGGGCCACCGGGGCGAAGCTACACGCGCTGGAGGAATATTCGAAAGACCTCACGCTCGAATCCGCCGCGCGCGGATGGGGACTGCCGATCTCGGTGCCTCCCTATCAGATTGATCTGCGCTTCGAGATGGGAAAGCCGCTGAAATTCGCCGGGCTGGAAATCTCACTCGCCCACATTCCGGGGCATGCGACCGACAGTGTGACGTTTCATCTGGTCCATCACGGTGTTGTGTTTTCCGGCGACACGCTCTTCGCCGGTTCCATCGGCCGGACGGATTTGCCGGGCGGCAGCACCACGCAGTTGTTGGACGGCATTTCGAAGAACCTGATGACGCTGCCGCCGGAAACCAAAATTCTGCCGGGCCACGGCCCAGGCACCACAGTGGGTGAGGAAGCTGTTGGAAATCCCTATCTGGATTGACCCGGAGGACTTCCTCGTCCGCTGACAATTAGATTCAGGAAATCATCCGGTGTCACCGCTTGAACTCCTGACGGCATCATTTCCTCAATCCCCTATCGTTCCCAATGGAAATGCGAAAAGCATCTCCGATATCGCCTGAACATTACCCGCAAATTTGAAAATCTACAGACGAACCGTGAATCCACGGGGACCGACCCCGCCCATGCTTCGGGGGCTGATCGTAACAATTGCCTGAGCCGGTAGGTGTGCAAGACCTACTTGCGCAGGGCTCACACCGTCGATGCACGTCTGGCTTCGCGCATGCGCAACTTTGGAGTGCGGCGGGCATCGCCGCTTTGAGGGTGGAGAGAAGTTTCTCACGGCGCTGCTACCGTGCACGGCAGGCATGAATACCGGCTTTTCCGGGAATGGCGGGAGATGATTCGGCAAGCCAACTGCAACCCCCAAATTAGTGAGGCGCTGGCGCTTTCACCGCAGTCCAAAGTCCGGGCACCGGGAACGAAGGCGAAATCGCACCTATCATTTGTGAATCCGCGAGGATCTCATTTATGTTCTTCGTCGTGAAACAGACATTCCTGTCTGTTCTTCCGGAGCCCCGCCCTCGCACGCCATTTCCGGCGTGACCCAGACCTTCCTGTCTGTTCTTCCGGGAGAACGCGCGGGTGCGCGAAAAAAGTCATCCCTCTTTGCATGCAAATACCTCCCAAAACGTCGAAATACCCCGTTTCCTGCGCCACTATGTCCCACTTTTCCTCCATTTCACCCATCCCACCCTCGAAAATAGCGGGAAATCCGGAAAATTTCCCCTAGCCGGTCCAAAAAATTGACGTCCCCCTCAGCCCCCTAGCAGTATGACAGCGTTGGAAGAAGGATTGCAACAACGGCATTCCCCAACCTCATCCCCCCAACCTCCGCCGCCGTGTCCGCGAATGGGCCTCTTTTACGCCCTCCGCCCCGGCGAGCCAGCGGATACCGCCACCCCGGAGCCGCTTGCACCGTAAATTCAACCCCGAACAGCTCGCCCAAATCCGCCTGATATGCACACCCGCCCCGCAAAAATCCCTGCCAGATTAAGCGTTTGCGGCGCGGCCTTCTTATCAGGATCACCTCGGATATCACTCCCTGGCATCCAACGAATAAAACTTCCGATTACAAATGAAGACCCTCGGCATCCACCTCGCCACATTACAACTACGCTACGCAATTCTCGAAGGCACCAAGGATGCCCCAGTCCTAGTTGCAAAAGATCGTCTAATTACCGTAGGCCCTGATAATGTTCTCCACACCAGAACTAACGCTAAGGGATTTCAAATCCCTTCTCCGTAGCGAAGCCACGAAAGACGCCGGTCCTACGCAGAGGGATTGCATTCGACGTTTTTCGTCAAACTCGAAGGTGAGGATAAATTCAGCAACGGCACGAAACACGAAGGAGCGCTGGCGTGCGGTAGCAGAAAGCATTCCACGCTCACCCGGCCACCACGAGGAGTGGATCGAGATGATGAAATTTGGCACGCCAGCCTATTCGAATTTTGAAATCGCAGGGTATTTGCCGGAAATCATCCTGCTCGGATGCATCGCACTGCGCGTGGGTGAGGGGATTCCGATGGAATGGGATGGCCCCAACATGCGCTCGCCGAGCTGCCCACAGGCCGAGCAATTCGTCAAACGCACGAATCGGACGGGTTGGAGAAATTTTCCCGATGAAGCGGGGCATTAACGGATAACAGACATACGGTTGCTCGCGTCTCGGGCAGGCGTGGATTGTGGCGTTTCATTGCGATTTGGAAGCTGGGGAATTTCTGAGCTTCTGGCACATGAGCGTCAGGAAATCCCAGTAGAGACCCCGTAGATGTTATGTCAATTTGTCTGGGAAATTGTATTGCCAAGTGAGGCACTTTTCGCTTGCTTCGCTTTCTATGAAACAAGTAAGCGCACGGCAATATCCGATTGTCTCTCCATTCCCGGTAAAATCCTTTATGCGCCTGATGATTATCTCGCTGGTTGCATGTCTCGCTTCAATGATCGCGGCACCTGCGGCCCAAGCTGCGGCACCGAACGGATTCTATCAACTAAGTGCGGGGGCCGGCAGCCTTACCGTCCAGGGTAAGACGATCAAATTCCCGAAGGAACTCTTCAAAGAACTCATTTCCTCAGAATCTGTCGTGTTGCCCGTCCGGAAAAACAGCATCGAGATTCTGGCAGGTGACAGTTCGGAGCTGATTGACGAACTGGGAGATGCCCTGGGTTTTGGATTTGAAGGTAAAATCACGGGACCAGACTATCTCTATCTAAAGAAGAAAGGCAGCATCTTCCAAGGAACGACGAAGATTCCAGTGGTGATCAAATTTAACGGCACCATCGACGGTGAACAGGCCTCGGGAACTGTCAAACTGGACGTCACTGTGAAAATCATGGAAAGGCGTGCGGCACTTGATATCAGAATCAGCGGTAAACTTAACGGTATTAAACTCAACGGTAAGGTGAACTTGGTCTTCAACCGCTAACTACGCCGCGCCCATGGCAATCGGGACCGGCCGCTTTGTCGGTTTTTTCGCCTCTCAGAAGCGCAGCGTGATTCCGGCCCCGAATCCGTAGTCGGAGTCCCACAGCGTGGTTGCGGAAAAGTATTGGTTGATGAGATAGCTCAATCCGGTCTGCGACGACCATTTGTCCTGAGTGTCATACTCCACCTCACCGAAGATCCCGAGCCGCGGCGTCAGCATGATCTCGCGATCCAGCATGACCCGGGCTCCGGCGTCGGAGTCGATCCACGCGCGGGACATGAAATTTCCGGGTAGGAGATAGCCGATGCCGGCGACGGCGCGCTCCGTTTCGCTATCAGAGTTGTTTCCTTCCGCATAGACCCCGGCAAAAACGGTGGTGAAGCGGTTGAAGTAGCGGCCGTAAGTGAGGTCTCCTTCCCAATCGGTGCCCCGGACATTCCGCCAACCGGCCTCCCATTTGAGCGAGATGATATTGAGAGGATCGGAGAGGGTGAGCATGCCCTGGGTCTCGCTGCTCAGAACATCGGCTTGGCCGTAGAAGAACCAAGGGTTGGCTTCTTGATAAATCTTGTCGCGGACGGCGATGGTTTCCGGAGCTGGAGTGAATCCCTCGTATTCCACAATGCGGGCCATGCCGCTCATCATGTGATAGAGCAGGTGGCAATGGAAAAACCAATCGCCCGGCTCATCCGCCATGAACTCGATGACGGTGGTGGACATCGGCTCGACATCGACAGTGTGCTTGAGCGGCGAGCGACTTCCCTGGCCATTGATCACCCGGAAGAAGTGGCCGTGAAGGTGCATCGGGTGATGCATCATCGTGCGGTTGATCATGATGAATCGCACGATCTCGCCCTCGCGGATGCGAAGGGCGTCGCCGGGCTGGATCGGCCTGTTGTTGATCATCCAAACATAGCGGTTCATGTCTCCATCAAGGGTGAGCCGGAATCCGCGACGAGGCGCGCTTGCCGGATAGGACGTGTCTCTGGTGGAGCGCAATTTTTTGTAAGGAGCAAACGGGCGTTCAGTGGACATCACTCCATCGGAGACTAACAGTGGAGCGCGTGCGGCGTCGTCGCGAAGCAGGAAATCATACCAAACGGGCGGGTTGTGTTTCACTCCCATGTCTTGCATTCCGGACATTGATGAGTGGTCCATCTTGGAATGGTCCGTGTCGGACATGTCCATGCCTTGCATCGAGTCGTGGTCCATGCCTTCCATGTGCATTCCCGGAGAGTCGAATTTCCCCGCGACCACTCCCCGGTCGGGCATGCCCATGGTACCGGCTGGTGTGATCGAAAGCGCATTTCTAACGTTGAATCCCATCATCGTGTCATAAACAAATGGCATGGGCAGATCCATTGCCGGATGTTTCTCGCCGGGGCCGATCCAGAGTGAGGAATGGCCGCTGCCGTCGTGCGCGGTGGCGCGAAATTCGTAGGCACCGTGGGCAGGAACCTTGACGAGGATGTCGTAGGTCTCCGCCACTCCCATGAGGATCGGTATTCTCATTTTTAGAGGTTCGACTGCTTGTCCGTCGGCCGCGACGATGGTCATGGGGCCGCCGGCGTAGGTGAGGTGGAAAAACGTGCTGGCCGAGCCATTAATGACGCGCAGGCGAACTGTCCGGCCGGGTTTGGCGGCGATGGATTCCTCGAGGCTTCCGTTTACTAAAAAAGCGTCGTATGCGACATCCGCTAGATCCATTGCTGGCATGCGCATCCCCTCGCGGCCGAGCCAGGCACCGAATTTGCCGGTCTTGACCGCGCCGAGCAGACTCTGCGATGTGCCCTTTTCGACTCCGAAGTATTCGGATCCCCGGCGCAGGTTGCGGAGAATCTCCATCGGGTCTTTGTTGGTCCAATCCGAAAGAACAACAACGTGGTCCATGTGCGCATTGCCATCCCGTTTTCTGGGGAAAATGACGATGGACCCGAAGACTCCCCGCTGCTCCTGAAGCATGGTGTGGGAGTGATACCAATACGTGCCGCTCTGGCGGATGGGGAATCGATAGGTGAATGTCTCACCCGGCCTGATGCCCGGAAAGGAGATGGAAGGTACTCCGTCCATATTCGGTGGAACAAGCATGCCATGCCAATGGACCGAGGTGGCGGTATCCATCGTGTTATGGACGTGGATGACCGCGCGGTCGCCCTCGGTGAAGCGCAGAACCGGTCCCGGAATGCCACCGTTGATGGTCATGGCAGCCTCCGGCTTGCCCGTGATATTCACCTTCTGCCGGGTGACCGTCAGATTGTAAACGACCTCCTTGGATTGAGATCGTACTGATAGGAAAAGCAAGGGGAGCAGAAGAGAAATGAGATGTTTTGGATTCATGGTTTGATAGATCCTGCTGTTTTGGGGGGCTGTAATCCGGGCGGCAGGAGTCCGGAATTCCGACTGGCAGGTGAGTAGGGAAATGTGCCAGTTTCGTATCCTTTTTCGGGTAATTCCGGGGACCCGTAAAGCCAGGCTACCCGCCGCTCTTGATGTAGGCATAGCTTTCCTCTTGTTTGCGGACGACTTCGCTGACACCGGAGTCAACGGTCGTGGAAAGCTCGACCAGGTCCTTCTTCGCGATCTTTTCGCGTTTCATCGTATTCTCGCACACGGCGAAAATTACGCCGTCCGCGTGAAGTTTTTCGAGTTTTGCTTTCAGTTCCACGTTCTCGGCGGAAGTCTGTGCGAGCAGCATCCCGATGCCTTTGCCGTGCGTGATCACTTCGATCTTCGTTGTCTTCGCGCCGAGCGATTTCTGGACGTTCTCGACATTACGCAACGCGCCCTGCCATTTTTCTACGCCATCACTGGCGACTTCAAACACGACTTTGTGCGTTTTCTCGGCGGTTGACTTTTCCGGTCCGGCAGTCACGGCGGTGAGCGGGAGGGCGGCGAGTGCCGCGAGGGCGATGATTTTGAGCGGTGTTTTCATGAGTCTGGTCTGGTTTCGTTGATTAGCGAGGGAAGAACCTTTCAAGCGCGAAGAGAAAACCGGTTAGCAATACGGCCATCATCGCGACGAGCGCGCCGCGCGGGAGGTGCAGCACGTCAGCGAGAGTGAGCTTCCCGAGATCGCCCCATTTCTCGACCGTGCTTTTCAATGTGCCCGAAAATTCCGCGTAGAGCCATGAGCCAGCGACAAGTCCGGCCATGCCGAAGAGCGCATCCCAGCTTCCCTGGCCGAGCGCGGCGGCACCGGTGCCGGGGCAGTAACCCATGAGCGCGAAGCCTGCACCGAAGACGAGTCCTCCGATGATGTTCGCGCCAAGCTTCGTCGGCTTGATATGCAGATTGACCTTCGCAAAATGGTGCAGCGCGAAAATGCCGATCATACCTACAATGACGGCGGTTAGCATGACTTTCACCACGGTCCAGTCCTGTAGCAGAAGCTGGCCGAGCAGGATATGATATTTTCCGACGCCGCCTTTTTGAAGCAGGAATCCGAACACAAGACCGAAGATCAGCGCGCTGATGATTTTCTTCGGTGACGCGATCGGCGGCAGTTCGGCGACGCTCGATGCTTCTACTGCTTTGCCTGGGTCGATCATGGATTAGAAGTGGAAGAGGAGCATCGCAATGGAGACGCCCCCGATGAAAAAACACACGACGGCGACCCACGACGCAACACTGAGCTGCATGGTGCCACTGATGCCGTGTCCGCTCGTGCAACCGCCCGCAAGCCGCGCGCCGAATGCCATCAAACCGCCGCCGGCAAAGGCCACGAGGCCGCGCAACGCGACGCTGTCTCCGAAGCGGGCCCGCCACATTTGCGGCACCCATTCGTTGGTGATTTCGCCGCCCGTGAATGCGGCTAGATACGCACCACCAATCGTCGCGAGGACAAAGATAAATTCCCAGTTCACGGTGGGTGGATTGGCCTTGAAATAGGCGAGCTGCCCGGTGTGTTTCCGCGCGAAGAGCTTGCCGATAAGTCCGGCGACCGTGGCGTAAAAGGACGAAGCGCCGATGGGTTTGTCGGAAAAATAGAACGTGAGCCAAGAGAGCACGCCGATGCCCCCGCCAACGATATACGGCGACCATGCGGGACCGGGATAACCGCGCGCATCGAGCGCAGGATCTGCCGCAAATACGCAGGACGGCCATAGCGTAAGAATGGTTAGTCCGAGCGGATACAGCCGATGGTGGGTCGTCGCATTCATTTCATTTTCCATCAATAGGGAAGCCGGATTTCTTCCACGCCTGCCAGCTTCCAGGAACATTAGAAACGCGGGTGAAGCCTTCTTGTTTTAGCATGCTTGAGGCAATGCTCGCTCGGTAGCCGCTGTCGCAATAGATCGCGGTCGGCCGCGTTCTATCGAGCTCATCGAGACGCTTCCGGAGCTCCCCGAGGAACAGGTGGCGCGCGCCGGGGATATGTCCCTCTTTCCATTCGCCGGGGGCGCGCACGTCGATGACTTGCAAGGCCTCGCCCGCCTGGTGGACTTCGTGGACAGTCATCTGGCCGACTTGCGCGAGATCGAAGCCTGCATTGTCCCAGGCCTTCATGCCGCCGACCAGATAGCCCGCAAATGTCGTGTAGCCGCTGCGGATGAAGAGCTTCACGACGTCGTCAATCCCAGTGTCGCTCTCTAGAACTAGCAGCAGTGGTTGATCCGGGTCAAGCAGCCAGCCGGCCCAGATCGTGAGCATTGGTGAGTTCCCGATGTTGAGCGCACCGGCAATGTGGCCGCCGCCGAATGATAGCATCATGCGGGTGTCGATGAGCACGCCCACCTTCTCTTCGACGGCTTGCTTGAAAGCTTTCGGCGGAAGGCCGGGGACGCGCGGCAGATTGCCGAGAATATCCGGCCCTTTTGCGTTCAACTTTTTCATCCGTGGGTAATAGGTCGGCACGGGAGGTGCGGTGCTGAGCGCATAGTCGGTGAATGACTGCACATCCTGGAATTGGAGGAACGGATTGAATCGCCGCTCGTAGCCGATGGTGGTCTCAAGCCGGTCGCCGATGTCCGCGCCGCAGGGCGAGGCATGACCGTGTGCCGGGTAGATCATCACGCTGTCAGGCAGCGCCAGATAGAAGTCCCGCAACGTGTGGAACTGCTGCCCGGCGAATTTTTTTGTCTGACTGTCTCCGAGAAGATCGGGCCGACCCGCGGAGTTCACGAAAAGCGAATCGCCGGTTAGGACACCCCACGGCGTTTCGGCGTGATCCTTCTCCGCGAGCAGATAGGAAACGTGCTCGGGCGTGTGTCCCGGAGTGTGTTTCACGGTTAGCACGGTTTTGCCGATCGTGAATTGATCGCCGTCCGCGAGTGTTTCGTGATCGAAGCCGTAGCGCGCGCCGCCCTCATGGCTTGCGAAAATTTTCGCCGACTGAACTCGCGCGCAAAGTTCTCTTGCGCCGCTCATGAGATCGGCGTGGATGTGGGTTTCGAAGATGTGCGTGATAGAGACTTTTTTCTCGCGCGCCAGCTCGACGTATTTGTCCACGTCGGGCGTCGGATCGAAGACCGCCGCAACTCCTTCGCTGTCGTCGCCGACGAGGTAGGAAAGCTCGGCGATGCCTTCAGTTTGGAAACGATTGAATACGAGTGGCACTGCGATTATGGATGTTGGAAAATTGCTTTTTGTAGAAGGCTCAACCGTATCGCAGGAGATATGCCAACCGCTTTAAGCACCAGAGAATCAAGCGTTTCTGCTATACGCAGGCGTTGGTAAGAGAGCGGTTCATTGCAAAACGCATCTCCCGTCGCCACCGATAGACACAAATTGCAACTCCCTTCGCCCCCTTCACCACGTAGAATTGGTCGCTCACCGGCAATTTTTCCTGACTTCGCGAGAACCAGGAATTCGCTGACTTCAGAATGTGACGAATGATTGAGTCCTGCTAGTTTTTGGCCTGGTGGGCCCCCAGCCCCGTGCGGATCTCCATCATGCGGATTGTGCCTGAGAGTGAGGAGCGCCAGCAAGACAATAGAACCTAACACGAAAATGGTTTCCTCTTCGAACGCGAAGCCACCAGCAAGCGTCTGGCGGTTTTGTCCTGGGGAGCACTGTTTCAACCTGTCCGCAGAGGTGACAGGCGCTCGGTCGTGATCGTGATTTTCAGGGAACTGCCGACACCTGCCGCAGCGTTGAATCCACCGCTGATGGGCATGACACCCCGCGGGTGGTGGCTGACGCCGACCGCAATGTGATTGGGGCCTACGCGCTTACCGGTGGACGGATCATAGCCGGCCCACCCGTGGTCTGGCAGGAAAATTTCCGCCCACGCGTGGGTGGAGCCGCGGCCGGCTTGTGAATTCCGGCCTTCCAGATAGCCGCTGACAAAACGCGCCGGGTATCCTAACGATCGGCTGGTTTCGATCATCAGCACGGCCATGTCCCGGCAGGATCCGCTGGTGAGACCGAGGGTTTCGAGCGGAGACTGGACCCCGGACTCCTCGCGTCTGTTATAAGTGATCATGCGGTGGATGAGGGCGGCCATGTTGTCGAAAATGGCAGTTGGCTTGTCGGGTGACGGAGCCAGGCCGCTGGCGGTGAACCATTGCCGGAGCTGGCCGATCTCCGGCGGATAGATGTATTGGAGGTAGGGGGTCGCCACCAGTTGCTCGATGCCTGCGATGTGCGCGGGGTAGGGGACGAGAATCGGCTCTTGGCCAGCTTTCGGTGAGGGTGGGACACTGACGGTGAACTCGCTGCGAATCCGCAGTTCGCTGGCGGATTTCTGGAATTCGGCGTAGGCAATCGAGTTGTCCAACAGATCGCGATGCCAGCGAAGCCTGGATGGCGGAGAGGTGGTCAGGTTCATCGATTGCAGCAGGACCTCGTGGCCCTCGCGCGGACGGAGCACCAGCCGGTGCGGGAGAAAGCGTACCGGCTGGGAGTAGCTGTAGCAAGTCTCGTGGACCAGATGGATCTGCTCCCACGTTTCTGGGGATGCATTGAATATTTTCATGGCATTTTCCTTACTATAGGAGGGCGATGGCCAGATTCTGGACGGCCAGGCTGTCACGCGTGAAAGGCACAAAATTCGGATCGGTGCATTCGCATGAGACGATGCTGGTGGTGAGTTCCGGGGTGCCGAAGATGGTGCAGACGGCAGCGTCCGCCGCATCGCGGCCGGTGGCGATTCTGACAAGTCCGTTCAGCGGGACGAGCCGGGTGGCGTCGAAGATATACCACATGCCGCTGATCAGGACTTCAAAGCAAGCGTGGAAATCCGGTGGACTAAGCTGATAGGCATAGCAGGTGGCATAGCGTGCGGGTACGTTCATCGCCCGGCACAGGGCGATTCCCAGATGGGCGAAATCCCTGCACACGCCCTTCCGCTGTTCGAGTGTATCTACGGCAGAGGACGTTTCCCCCGAGCTGCCGCTGACGTAGGAGACGTGCTCAAAAATCCAGTCACTGATGCCGGCTGCGATCTCAAACGGGGTGGCCAAGTGCCGAAACATATCCTGAGCTTGCTGACGAAGCCGGTCCGACTGGCAATACCGGCTCGGGAAAAGGAAAGGGATCGCCTCCGGACTCGGATTTCCGGCGTTCTCAGGTTGCAACAAGCCTGCGGTATCGAGTCGGGTAGAGGTGGTGACTTCTGCCTGATAAGTCACTTTCAGCGTGCCGGGATTGAGGGTCCTGATGCGGGAGAAGCGGTTCATCCCGGCGTTGATCGTGAACTCTTCCGAAGATATGAACGGCTCGGCGACAAGCGATTCACTGGTGATTTTCTGACCCGGGGTTTCAATACATTTGAGCGCGAAGAGAAAGGTGGCAGGGCCTGACAGATTGTAGGTCAATTCGCACTTGACTCGGAAATTCATGGTAGGATCGGGTCTGGAGTGGTGAAAACAGGCAGAAGGCTCATGTGCAACCGCGGATGAGGAAAAGTCCGAGCAGGACGGGCACGGGGATTCCAATTAGCCAGAGCAGGATCCAGCCGATTTTGCCCGAGGCGTTGTTAAAAATCGTCCGTTTCGAATTCGAGGGATTTGGATTTGTTTTCATGCGTTTTCTGTTTTGCAGGCCATGTGCCAGTGCCGGGCGATCGCCGGATGTCTTTGATTGCGAGTTTGTCCGGGAATTGGCCGCCGCAGGCTTTCGATGGAGCTAGCAGCAGGATGCACCTGCGAGTCGTGCGGATTGTGATTAGGACTGCATTTTGCATCACCGGCGCGGCTTGCCCGCTGCCCTGCCGGAAGCGGGCGGTACATTCGAATTCCCGGAGGTTTTACCCCCGCTTCTGTCTCATTTCGCCAGCGGTTTTTTGTGATCCTTTGAGCCTTTCCCGCCGGTGCGGCGGAAAATTCGATATTTCCAGCGTGTTGATACTGAGTGGTGGAACTTTTATCCGCCGCAGAGGAGCTCTGAAAATGTCACGAATCCGTCACTTCGACGGGAGCGGGGCTAACGAAAACTTCTGGTGAAATTCATTGACAGTCCAAGCAGTTGTGCGTTTAAACAGAGCCGGATATGAACTTGAAAACGGCAGGAAAGAGATTGGGTTTTGCGTCCTTGGTGGCGGCTCTGCTCGCCTCGGGATGCCGCAAGGGAGGCGACGAGACCGCATGGTGGCAGGGCGAGCAGCAACGGCTCGAACTCGCCCATGATCTGGATCTGAAGGATTACCGCTATGAGAAAGCCGATTTGAGAAGCTTTGAGGAACTTGAAAAACTCCGCGCCTCGAACGAATCCGACAGGAAACGGCTTCTCGATCTTTCGCGAGAACAAACCGCCCTGATCTCTGAAGTGGATTCGATAGAGCGTCAGTTGCTCGCAGTCGGCGGAGAGCGGATCGTTAAACAGCGTCAGATGGCACTTGGTAAAAAGTTCAAGGAATTCCCGGTTGCCGATGGACGCACGTTGAAAAACGCGACGGTTGCGGCCGTGGACGACGCCGGTGTGACGATCCGCCACGAGGACGGTTCTGCCCGATTGGTTTACGCGGATCTCGATGACCGTCAGCGCCAGTTTTTCGCTTTGGATGAACATGCTTCGCTCGCGGCTCAGGAGGTGGAAAGACGCCAGGCTATAGCCTACGAACTATGGATCGACAACACCGTCGCATTGAAACAGGCGAAGAACGAGCAGGTCGCTCTGGAAGCCAGACGCCAGGAACAACGCATCCGGCAGGAACTCAGTCTGATCGCTGCACGCCAGACTCGCCCTTCCAATGCGCGCACCCTCGCCCAGCCGGCCCGGACCTTCAGCAGTGGCTACTCCAGCTACAGCAGACCGAACTACCGCTACATTTACCACTACAATTACAATCCGTGTGGCTACAGCCCGTATGTCAACAGGAACCACCGTGCCTGCTATCAGCCCTACCAGAGAATTTCCCCGTCCAGCGCCGTGAATCCCACTACGACGAACAGGGCCAAATCCTTCGCCACCACCACCATTCCCCATATCCCATGAGTTGCAGAATTCGCCCGTTCCCACTGGTCGCCCTTTCCCTGTTGACCTTCGTCTCCTGCGGCGAGGATCCGAAGCTTATCGACAAACGCGAGAAACAGAAAATCGAGATCACCCAACTGAAAGGCGACGTCGCCCTGATCGATGAAAAGCTGAAGAACCTACCTCCCGACGTTTCCAGCGAACTTGCCGCGATCAAACAGGTTTCCGAAAAGCAATCCGCTGATGTCGCCAAGCTGGAGGCCGAGGTCGCCTCGCTGGACGCCCGCAAGCGCACACTGCAATCGGAGTTTGATGCCTATCGTGTCAAATATCAGATGAAGTAATCCAACTAACTTTAAAAGAATATCCCATGTCTTTTAGTGATATGTTGCAGAGCGGCCGCGGTCCCGGAGTGATCGGGATGTTGATGGCGCTCGTGGTTCTGGTCGGTTTCGGCGTCCTTTTCGTCTTCGCCTTCGACGAGGGCTTGCAGGGCGGCCAGCAAACGATAGAGGCACTGATCAAGAATCAAGGCCAAGAGATCGACAGCTACCAGAGGCACATTGTTGATGGAGAGAAAAAACTGGCCACCGCGCCTGCGAAGATCGCCGCAGCCAAGGAGTTGGGCCGCGTTAAACGCGAGAACCAAGCCCAGATCGATACATCGGCAGCACTCAAGTCCAAGATTGAAGCCGTTAATGCCGATCTCGTGGCAAAAAAGGATGCTTTTGAGGCCTACAAAAACCAATACCGGGCCAACGTCCGCAGCAAGGCAAGGGGGGAAAGCATGCCACAGTTGGAAACCCGGTCTGGCGCGGTGTATAGGAATGTTTCCATCCGCGAGGTGACACCGATCGGCATCCAGATCCGCCACGATGAAGGTCAGAAGCGCATTCCGTTTGAAGAACTTCCGGATGCGATGGTCGATTACTATCAGTTTGATCCCAGCCAGAAGGCCGCCGCCCTCGTGGACGAGCACGCCACGCGCAATCAGCACGAGGCCGCCGCCGCCGTCGCCAACGACCAGGCGGATCAGGTAATGGCCCAGCAGAGGGAGAAGGACGCCCAAGCGAAGAAAGAGAAGACTTTGCGGGAAATCGAAACGAAAAAGGCGCTGATCGGAACGCTCCAGGAGGACATCAAGCAGCTCAATCAGAATATCCAACAGGCCGCTGCCGAAGCCGCCTCAGCCAGAGCCGCAGGTCACATCCACATCAATAAATCCAGCAGCATTCTGGGAGACATCCGCTCCAAACAAAACCGGATCGCGGCGCTTCGTTCGGAAATCAGCCAGATATCCGCAGGCGTGCGATAGATTTCACCTCAAGATGCTGTCGGCCGAAGACAACCCGGGAATTTTCTCCTTTCTGGTCGGCATGATCGTTCTGGTCATGGCCGGGGTCGGCTTGTCCATATTGGTTGACCAACGGTTCAAGTTTTCCAGCAGCATGGGCGACATCCAGCGGGACATCGCAAGTGCCGAAGAAGAGCTGGGAATGCTCAAGTCCCATCATGAGCAGCGGTCCCGCTTGTTTGAGAGCTCTGGTTCTCAGGTGAAAAGTGACTGGGCCGCGAATGCCGAACTCCGCCTGAATGCGACTGCCCTCGCCAAACGCCAGTCCGAACTCGAACGCTCCCGCGAGGCGCTCCTCACGGCTATTCCTTCAATTGAAACTGAATTTTCCCGCTACCGGGCCGAATACCGCCAGCAGACACGGACAAGTGCGATCGGCCAGAAGGTCGGCACACTCACCATGCGCGGCGGCAGGAAATATGACGAAGTGGTGATCACCCGCGTCACCGATGTGGGCATTGAAATCCGTCACAGGGACGGCATCGCCCGCATTCAGGCACCCGATCTCGATCACTCGTGGCAGGATCATTACCAATGGAGCGACGAGGAGCGCCGGAACCGCCTGAAGGAAGAGCTGGCTAACCACGAAAGCATCGCCCCCCCGCCAGCTCCCCGTGAAGTGGAAGAACTGCCGCCACCGACCCGCCTGCGGCCATCCGCTGACAACAAGGAAGACGGAAAACTCCAAGAGCTGCGGATGAAGGTCAGCGGCTGGAGAGGCAAAGTCAGCCGCCTCAAGTCCGAACGCAGCGAGGCAGCTTCCCAATCGTACACCAGCCAACCATCCGTCACCGGTAGCTTGGAAACATGGAAGGCGAAAACCGCACGTCTCAACGCCGAAATCGCCAAGGCACAGGGCGAACTGGTGGTCGCGAAATCCCGACTCGCCGCCGTTTCTCCCAACGATGTCCTGCTCCGCATGCCGGAGTCGGGCTCGGATCCTGATTCCGGATACTGACGCCAGCAAACCTACGAGGAAAAAGGCCCATTTCAACACCGGCGTTTACCATGAATCACAAAACTTCACGCCCGGCAGTGTATTCTACGGGATTGTAGGCACATCCACGGGCACGCAAGTCTGCTAGATATCTCGTTTGGCGCGTTTCTCGGGTATGACAGGTCGTTTACCGGGCAGGTCAGACGGATTCCCGGACGTGTGAGATCGCTTCCCGCGCAAGGCAGGAGCGGTGCATGCATGGTGAAAATGGATATCTATCCATCATCTGATACGTCGGTTTGGAATCCGTGCGATCCGGTGTGGATTTCCAAATTTCATCTGGAATGTTGGATAAAATCAGTTCGCTCAATGGCTTCATTTCCGCCGCCACCCGCTGCTGTCCAAGTGGCGTTTCGGCAATGAACTTTGGAAAACATGAATTTCGGAAAACGCGCTCGCCTTGTTTTTCACGTTCTGGGAAACCGCGTGGTTCTACAGGCGTAGTAGCGCCGATACATCTTTTCGGAAACCGCCGCCGCGTACGCGGGGCCGCGCAGACGCGCGAGACGGTAGCTCGCCACTAGACGCACGATCAACCACACGCGGGACATGAATCCGGCCCACCCTCCGACATTCCACTTGCGGGCCGAGACCAACCATTCCTTACCAATATAAATTGTCGGACCATGGCGCGTGAGGCGGAGGCAAACCTCCACATCCTCCATCAATGGCTGACAGGGAAATCCACCGCTGACATCAAGTGCGGACCGCCTCACCACCATCGTCTGGTCTCCGAACGAAATCCGAGTGAAAACCGCCCGCATTTCATTGAGGATCTCGATGAGCAAAGTGCCGATACCACCATGGTCGAAACGCTGGCCGAAGACAAACATGGATGCGTCCGGATACCGTTCCATCGCGTCCGCCAGATCGTCCAGCCAACCAGCGCGAGGACGGATATCGGCATGAGCGATGAGAATCCATGGCGAGGTCGCGGCCGCGATGCCAGCGGCGATCTGATTGCCTCTGCCGCGCGGTGCATGGATGACGTGAACGCCGGCTTTTTCCATTTCCCCAGAGAAATCCTCATCCGATCCTCCATCTGCGACGATGATTTCCAGATCGCCCGTTGCTTTTAACTCTGCGACCAACAACGTGAGTGCACGTCCCGGATTGAGAATCGGCACCACCACCGATGGAAACGTCCGGCCCGTTGCCGAGTCGTCCACTAACGAGCGGAAAAATCCCACGCGATTCTGGAGCAGCCATGCG